>LFSK01000041.1 GCA_001512555.1 Clostridiaceae bacterium DTU059
TGACGGTGAAAATGCTGGGATATGCTTTCTCAACGATGCCTTCCCTAACAAAAGTTTTCTTTCGTCCCTTGTTAGCCTTTAACTGAATCCTTTTTCCTACGCATTTCTCCAGCTCTTTTCTAATCAGAGAAATACTGTTCTTTTCCATATTATCACCCCATTTTTACTCCCAAAATTATATCACATTTTGTCATGAGGTGTCAATGAAATAAATATTATACATACATTGCCGAAAGCCTGTCAAGATGCAGATTTTGAAATATTGACTTTTTTACGGAATTTGATTCTGAAATCTGCATAAAAACATTTCTACCTCATGTTTTTCAAGTGGATAAATTTCAATATAAAAGCACTTATGGTCTATGATGCCCCAAACGTACAAAAATTATGTGAAAAATTAATAATTACAGTGGGAAATAATTTCAGTGGCCCCTTCCTGTTTCCCAAAATTCGGGTTGTATAATGGCCATAGCAAGGGTAAAATGGTTGATAGACTTTAAAAATGGTCTTTTAAGGATACGCACATAGGGAGGATCTATGCTGACAGATATTGAAGTTGCCCAAAACGCAAAAATGCTTCCAATAGAAGAAATTGCAGGACAACTGGGAGTAGACCGTGAATTTCTGGAACTATACGGAGATTACAAGGCCAAGATCAGTGACGGGCTTTTGGACAAGCTTAAGGACAAGCCCGATGGAAAACTGGTGCTTGTTACGGCCATCAACCCCACCCCTGCAGGAGAGGGGAAGACAACGGTGACAGTTGGCCTGGGACAGGCCATGGGAAGACTCGGCAAGAAGGCTGTCATTGCCCTCAGAGAACCGTCCATGGGTCCCGTGATGGGGTTAAAGGGCGGGGCTGCAGGCGGAGGTTATGCCCAGGTGGTTCCCATGGAAGACATAAACCTTCACTTTACCGGTGACCTGCATGCAGTCACAGCAGCCAATAATCTGCTTTCGGCTGCCATAGACAATCATATCCATCATGGAAACGCATTGGGGATTGATCTTCGGCGGGTTGTATGGAAGAGAGCCATGGATATGAACGACCGGGCTCTAAGGCAGATCACAGTGGGACTGGGAGGCAAGGTGAACGGGTTTCCCAGGGAGGATGGCTTTGTTATCAGCGTGGCATCCGAGGTGATGGCCATCCTGTGCCTTGCCGAAAATCTGATGGATCTGAAGAAGCGCCTTGGCCGCATCATTATTGGTTACTCCATAACGGGTAAACCCGTTACGGCTGGGGATCTGAAAGTGGACGGTGCCATGGCGGTGATCCTGAAGGATGCCATCAAGCCAAACCTGGTTCAGACCCTGGAAAACACCCCATGCCTCATGCATGGCGGACCCTTTGCCAATATCGCCCACGGCTGCAACAGCGTTATCGCGACCAAAACAGCTCTCAAGCTGGGGGACTACGCCATAACCGAAGCAGGTTTCGGCGCCGACCTGGGGGCTGAGAAGTTTTTCGATATCAAGTGCCGCTACGGCGGGCTGGTACCCTCTGCTGCCGTGCTTGTGGCCAGTGTACGGGCACTGAAGTACAATGGCGGCATAAGGAAGGATCAACTGGCAGCCGAAAACCTGGAAGCTGTTGAGGCGGGCATTTCAAACCTTAAAAAGCATGTGGAGAACATCAGAAAATTCGGTGTTCCCGTGATAGTCGCCATCAACCGCTTCCCCACCGACACACCTGACGAGATTGAACTGATCCGTAAAAGGTGCGGGGAATGGGGAGTTGATTCGGCGGTGGCCGAGGTGTTCGAAAAGGGCGGTGAAGGCGGCCTTGAGCTTGCCCGTAAGCTATGCGCTCTTATGGATGCACAAAAAACGGAATTCAAGCCCCTGTATGACACCGGACTGCCTGTGAAACAAAAGATAGAACTGATATGCAAAGAGATCTATGGCGCCGGCAAGGTGGAATACAGGAATCGTGCCCTGAAGGAGATAAAGACCATAGAGGAACTGGGGATGGGTAATCTGCCCATCTGCATGGCCAAGACCCAGTACTCCCTGTCTGATGATCCAACCCTGCTGGGGGCTCCCAGTGACTTTATAATAACGGTTAAGGAAGTGCGGCTCTCCGCCGGTGCAGGCTTTATTGTAGCGCTTACAGGCGATATTATGACCATGCCCGGGCTTCCCAGGGATCCTGCCGCCAATCGGATAGATATAGACGGGGATGGACGAATAACTGGATTGTTTTAGTTAGATTGCGAGCGGAGCGTGGTGATCTCGCAGATTGCTTCGTCCCGTTGCTCCTCGCAATTACAGGGAAGGCAGCTCCTCGCAATGACGTAT
>LFSK01000160.1:0-1849 GCA_001512555.1 Clostridiaceae bacterium DTU059
CTGACTGCATCGGCGGAGGAGCGGGCTCGAAGACGATATCTCGAACTTCAGGAAAAAGGTCTTTTGGACAAGACCTTCGACGAACTTGTTGCCGAGATAGAGGAGCGGGATCACAATGACAGCACGCGGGAGCATTCGCCTTTGAAAAAGGCTGAAGATGCTGTTGTTATCGATACCACCGGCAAGACTATTGATGAGGTTGTGGCGATTATTATGGGTATGGCAGAGAAGAGGTTTGTATAATATGCTCTACGGTATTGGAAAAATACTATTCATGATATATTTCAGACTGTTTTTCAGGATAAAAACCACTGGCAGGGAAAACATACCCTCTTCTGGTCCTGTCCTGCTCTGTGCAAACCATCCCACCGCGCTGGACATGTTCCTCATCGGTGTGAAGGTGCCAAAGAGAAAGGTTCACTATATGGCAAAGGCCGAGCTCTTTAGAAACAGGATTCTGGCCTGGGCTCTGAAACACTTGGGTGCTTTCCCGGTCAGCCGTGGAAAGGGAGACGTGGGTTCAGTAAAAACTGTTTTCAAGCTATTGGAGAGTGGGAAAATAGTAGGTGTGTTCCCTGAAGGAACCCGTACCAGGAAAAGGGATCCTAAAAAAAGGAAGGCAGGCATTGCTTTATTTGCGCTTCATTCCGGCGCCCCCATACTGCCAGTGGCCATAAAAGGTGATTTCAGGGTCTTTAAGAAGGTGGAGCTTATTTTTGGAAAACCCTACAGGCTTACCTCCGAAGCCGAAGACAGCACCAGAAAGTCTTACTCGAGGGAGGAACTGTTTAAGGTGTCGGACCAGATCATCGACAGCATCTATGGGTTGATGGAACAATAAATTCACGAAAAGTATCGAGGTATCAAGCTTGGAGATTATAGTTGCCAAACATTCGGGCTTTTGCTTTGGAGTGGACAAGGCGGTTAAAACTGCATTCAACATCCAGTCTGATGAAAGGGTATTTACCCTGGGTGAGCTCATCCATAATTCTCAGGTCATAGAAGCCCTCAAAGAAAAGGGCATTCAAACAATTGACGACATTGACGAGCTTAGGGAGAATGATTGCGTCATCGTACGAGCACATGGCATAGGCAAGGATGTCTATGAAATGCTAAAAATGCGCAATGTCAGGATTCTTGACGCCACATGTCCATATGTGAAGCGTATCCATGAGATTGTCAAAAGAAAGCAGGATGAAGGTTTTAAGATTATCATCGTCGGGGATCCGCAGCATCCCGAAGTGATAGGAATAAATGGCTGGTGTGAGGGAAAAGCTTTGATTATAGCTGATGAAGAGGATGCCGAAAACCTTGAATATTCCGATGAAAAGATATGTACAGTAGCCCAGACTACCTTCAGGGGATCGAAATACGATGCGATCTTTGAAACTCTTAAGAAAAAGTTTGCATTCGCATTAAAATTTGATACAATATGTAATGCGACTGTGCAGAGACAAACCGAGGCAGCTGAGTTATCCAAGGTTGCTGATGCAATGGTTGTTATTGGAGGAAGGAACAGCTCAAATACGCGGAAGTTATATGAGATTTGTCAGCAGAACTGTCCTAAGACTTATCTTATAGAAAATGCTGATGAGCTGCCCTCATTAAATAATATAAAGACAGTTGGGATTACCGCTGGGGCTTCAACACCTGATTGGGTAATCAAGGAGGTTATTTTTCACATGGAAGACATGACAAACAGGCAGGAAGGCGAAATTGATTTCAGCAAGGCCTTGGAGGAAAGCTTTACAGAGCTCAAGAATAATGAAGTCGTAAAGGGTAAGATTATAGGATACAACACCAATGATGTATTCGTTGATCTGGGATATAAGGCCGATGGTATTATTCC
>LFSK01000160.1:1993-12553 GCA_001512555.1 Clostridiaceae bacterium DTU059
AAAGGCGGACTTGTTGCCGAGTACAAGGGCATCAGAATCTTCATTCCTGCGTCCCAGGTAAGCGACAGGTATATCAAGGATCTTTCTCCCTTTGTAGGTAATAGAATAAAGGTGAGGATTACCGAACTGGCCAACAGACGCCGGATTGTCGGTTCTGCCCGTATACTGATCGAAGAAGAAAAGAACAAGAAGGCAGAAGCCTTCTGGAGTGAAGTGGAAGAGGGCAAGGAGTATACCGGAACCGTCAAGAGCCTGACGAAATTTGGTGCCTTTGTTGATTTGGGCGGCGTGGACGGTCTGATACACATATCAGAGCTTTCATGGAATAAGATTGGCGATCCCTCCGAGGTTTTGAAGGTAGGAGATACTGTCACCGTCAGGGTTATCGGTGTGGACAGGGAAAAGAAAAAGATTTCCCTTGGCTACAGAAAAGCGGAAGACAATCCCTGGTACAAGATTGAGGAGAAATACCATGTTGGTGACATCGTAACCGGTATCATCAAGCGCATGGTTCCCTTCGGTGCTTTTGTAGAGATTGCCGACGGTATTGAAGGACTCGTTCATATCTCCCAGATTTCCAATGTCCGGATTGCCAAGCCCGATGAGGTTCTCTCAGTAGGCCAGGAAGTTGAAATGAAGGTCATGGAAGTCAACCCTGAAATTAAAAAGATCAGCCTCAGCATCAAGGAGGTCAAGCCCATCGATCCGGTTCGTGAAGGCGAAGAAGAACTTGAGCCGGCTGAAGAAGATCTTCCCACTGAGCATACTGAAGAGTTCACCAATACCATTGGTGACATCCTCAATGAAAAGAAATAAAAGTTCATTAAAAAGATAATGGCAAGACATGTTTTAATGGTCTTGCCTGTTATAAGGCAAGACCGGAGTTCCCGGTCTTGCTGTCATATAAGAGAGATTTTTGATTATAAGATTATCTGTTTTAAGGAATGTGGGGGTCAAATGGCTGTATTTCACGATTATGAAGAGTTTAAGATGTCGTTTTATAACCTTTCCCATATTGATCTGAACCTGTACAAGGAAAAACAGATGAAACGCCGCATCATATCTTTTGCAGAGAAACACGGCTTTTCCACCTTCCTGTCCTTCTTTGAGGAAATCAAGGGAAACAGGGAATTGAGGGATGTATTCATCGGATATCTGACCATTAATGTGTCTGAGTTTTACCGTAACCCGGCACAATGGCAGCTGTTTGAAAAGAAGATCCTGCCTGCGGTTTTCAACCAGAAGAGAAGGATGGAGGATGTCAGGATCTGGAGCTCGGCATGTTCCACTGGTGAAGAGCCATACACGGTGGTCATGATCCTGAGTAGATACATGCCCCTTGAAAGGATCAGGATTCTGGCTTCCGACATTGATCATGAAGCCATGGATAAAGCAAAGAAAGGCATTTATCCTGAAAGAAACCTGAGGGAGCTTCCCTCCGATTTCTTAGAGAAATATTTCACGAAACAGGAGAAGGATATGTACGCCATATCCGAAAAGATTAAAAGATGTGTTGAATTCCGCAATATCAACCTGCTGAGGGATCCCTTTCCCAGGGATATGGATATCATCCTGTGCAGGAATGTTCTGATTTACTTTACTGAAGAAGCCAAGGAATATCTGTTTGAAGAGTTGTCAAAGAGCCTGGCGCCTAACGGCATTTTATTCATTGGAAGTACCGAGCAGATTATCAATTACCAGAGGTATAACCTAAAGCCCCTTGATACATTTTTTTATCAAAAGACTGTTTAATTATCCGGGACAGGCGGCAAGCCGATTATTGGAGGTATTGACTATGGTGAAACTGGAGGAAATGAGCAGAGAGGATCTTATTGAAGTCATCAGGATGAAGGATGAGCTTCTTAAGGAGTTGAAAGAAGAAATAGCCGCTTACCGAGCCCTTGTGGAAGAGCTGCAAATAAAGCTTGGTTTGAGAGACTACAACTTTTCAGGGCATGGTGACTGATTATGTTTGCTTACCTTAAGGGTGTACTGAAGAAGAAATTAGCCGACTGTATCGTCCTGGAAGTGGGGGGAGTGGGTTACAGGGTTAATACCGCATTGACCCCTCTTTATCATCAAAGTGAGACAGGCAAAGAAGTTAAGGTCTTTACCCACCTGAATGTGCGTGAGGATCGTATGTCCCTGTACGGCTTTTTCTGCGAAGAAGAACTGAAGATGTTTGAGCAGCTGATGACAGTAAGCGGGGTAGGCCCGAAGGCGGCTCTGGCTGTGGTTGCCAATATCCCTCCAACACAGTTTGGACTGGCGGTTCTGACCGATGATGTGGATCGATTTGTCAAGGCTCCGGGCATTGGGAAGAAGACGGCACAGAGAATTATTCTGGAATTGAAGGACAAGCTGAAAAAGGAATACAAGGATATGCCGAAACTGAATGATGCCCAGGGCATGCCCTCCGATGCCGGTGGTGATACCAGGCTGAGTGAGGCTGTGAGTGCACTTGTCATGCTTGGATATACATCCTCCGAAGCCAACAGGGCTGTGGCCTCGGCATATGGTGAAGATAAGACGGTGGAGAGCATTGTCCGGGATGCATTGAAGGCAATGCTGTAAGCTTTAAGATACAGGTAATAAGACCGGGAAGGTGAAAGATTTGTATGAAGATGAACGCCTGATGGGCCGTGAGTTTAAGAAGGATGATTTTGACGAGGCAAATTTAAGGCCCCGTGAGATGGAAGATTACATAGGCCAGGAAAAAGTTAAGGAGAACCTTCAGGTCTTTATACAGGCTGCGAAACAACGGAATGAAGCCCTGGATCATGTGCTTTTATATGGCCCGCCCGGCCTGGGAAAAACCACGCTGGCAGGTATTATTGCCTGTGAACTGGGTGCCAACCTGAGGATTACATCGGGTCCGGCCATTGAAAGACCTGGGGATCTGGCTGCCATATTGACCAATCTCGGGGATACCGATGTATTGTTCATTGATGAGATCCATCGCCTGAACCGGACGGTGGAGGAAATACTCTATCCTGCCATGGAGGATTATGCGTTGGACATCGTTATAGGAAAAGGACCAAGTGCCCGATCCATACGCATAGATCTTCCCAGGTTTACGCTGGTGGGCGCAACCACCCGTGCAGGATTGCTCACCTCTCCTTTGAGGGATAGATTCGGCATCATCAACAGGCTTGAATTGTATACACCCGATGAACTGAAAAGGATTGTGGAAAGGTCGGCATCAATTCTTGGTATAGCCATCGACCCTGATGCCGCTGTAGAGATCGCCAAGAGGTCCAGGGGCACACCGCGTATTGCCAATCGCCTTCTCAAGCGCATAAGGGATTTTGCCCAAATCCAGGCTGATGGACATATCGATCTTAAGGTAACGCGATATGCCCTTAAAGCGCTGGATATTGATGAATTGGGATTGGACAGCGTAGACAGGAATGTTCTTCTTTCAATCATACAAAAGTTTGATGGCGGACCGGTAGGGCTGGACACCCTTGCCGCTTCAACGGGGGAAGAGCCCGACACCATTGAGGATGTTTACGAGCCGTTTCTCATACAGCTTGGTTTTCTGCAAAAAACACCGAGGGGAAGGAAGGCCACCCGGCTTGCCTATGAACATCTGGGTATACAGTATATAGCCGGTGATGACGATCAGGTGTCCATGCTGGATAAATGGTAAAACCCATTTTACTTGCCAATCGTGCAGGGAGGTATGAGGTATATGTCTATGTCTGTAAAAGTTGGATTTATTGGAGCCGGCAACATGGGCGGTGCTCTTATAAAAGGCATCACGAAGGGAGACACTGATAAAAAATATCAGATGTTTGCCTGTGACATCAACCGGAAGGCTTTGGACAAGCTGGCCGCTGAAACCGGTATTATGCCGTGCAAGGATGCCATCGAGCTGGTAAATGTGTCGGATATCGTCTTCATCGCTGTTAAGCCCAGATATGCAAAGGCTGTTCTTGAGGAAATCAGGGATGTGTTGGGGAATAAAATACTTGTGTCCATTGTTGTGGGACTTCCCATATCATGGTATAAGCATATTCTCGGGAACAATGCACGTGTTGTGCGTACCATGCCCAATACCCCTGCCCTGGTGGGGGAGGGAATGACCCTTGTATGCTTTGATGAAACCCTGGCGCCTCACGAAAAAGATAGCATCATGGAACTTCTCAGGTACTCCGGTATGGCTGAGGAGTTGGAAGAGAGCCTGATGGACGAGGTTACCGCGCTTACGGGCAGCAGTCCGGCCTATGTCTTTATGTTCATTGAGGCCATGGCCGATGCCGCCGTGCAGTCGGGAATACCCAGGGATAAGGCATACAGGCTTGCAGCCCAGGCTGTTTTGGGTTCGGCAAAAATGGTGCTGGAAACAGGGAAGCATCCGGGAGAGCTTAAGGATATGGTCTGCTCACCTGCTGGAACGACCATTGAAGCCGTTGCGGAGTTGGAGAAGGCCGGCTTTAGAAGCGCCATCATAAGAGCCATGGGAGAATGCACACGAAAGGCAAGAGAGATCGGCAAGCAATAACCAACGATGCTTTTTAGGAGGACGGCTTCGGGGTCTGAGATTGTTTCGCTGACGCTCGCAATGACAAGTCCGGATCTGTCATTGCGACTCCTCATTCTGTCATTGCCGGGAACCTCCACTATGTCATTGCGAGGAACGTAGTGACGAAGCAATCTCCCAGAACGCATCTCAATGCGAGGAGGCTAGTGACGAAGCAATCTGGTATTACCGTATTCAACAAGGTTGCCGGGTATTAATTATAATGAGAGGTATGTGCATGAAATACTACGAAAGGACCATCAAAACAGAACCCATCTATGAAGGATCTATTTTTGATATTGAGAAGCTGACAGTGGAGCTGCCCAATGGGAAGATAACCTACAGGGATGTCATCAGAAACCCGGGCGCTTCTGTGATCGTTCCCATAACTGAAGATGGGCATGTTATACTGGTCAAGCAGTATCGCAAACCCATAGAAGAGGTTTCGCTGGAGATACCGGCAGGCAAGTTGGATCACGGGGAGGAACCCATCCAATGTGCCGCAAGGGAGCTTAAGGAAGAGACAGGGTACGCCGCAAAAAAGCTGACTAAAATAATGACCCTCCACCCTGCACCGGCTTTTGCAGATGAGATCCTCCATATCTTTATTGCCACGGGCCTTTCCTTGGGCGAGGCATGCCCGGATGAAGACGAGTTTATACATTCTGGGAAGTATAAACTGGACGAGGTCATCAATATGATACAGGACGGTACCATAAAAGATGCCAAAACAGTAGCGGGCATTCTTTTTGTAGCCAGGATGCTGGAGACCGGTGATTTAAAACTCTAACAAAGTCTGGTTTTGGCTGACACCATCGCAAATGGGTTTGATGCAACAGGAATAACGGATATACAAGCGTAGGCGAATAAGCGCTCAAAGGGCGCTTTTTCAGTAGTATGGCAGGTGAATATAAATGAAGAATGATTTGACAATAGGATTGGCTGGTCTGGGGCTTATCGGTGGCTCCATTGCTCTTGCCCTCAAAAGAAGGGGCGGCAGGTATCGCATTGTAGCATGGGACAGGGAGGGAGAAACCCTGGACAGGGCTGTTTCCGATGGGGTTGTGGATATTGCCGCATCTTCTGAATTGGTTGAGTTCAAGTCCTGTGACATGGTTTTTCTCTGTGTGCCAGTATTTGCCATGAGGGATGTGTTGGAAAGGCTGATACCAAATCTTAAGCCGGACTGTGTAATAACCGATGTGGGCAGCACCAAGGTGGATGTGAGCCGAATCATGGCCGAAGCAGGGGTCTCGGGTCAATACATCGGAGGCCATCCCCTGGCCGGATCGGAAAAATCAGGCTATTCCGCTGCCAAGACCAATCTCTTTGAGAATGCCTACTACGTGATTACCACCGATAAAAACACACCTGAACACAAAAAACAACTCCTAATACACGTTATCCAGGATCTTAAGGCTATTCCCCTTGAAATGACACCTTCTGAACATGATCGCGTGACAGCCGCCATCAGCCACGTTCCCCATGTGGTGGCTTCCCTTCTGGTAAACATGGTAAAGAAACTGGACGGGCCGGACGGGCATATGAAGACCATAGCCGCCGGAGGTTTCAAGGATATCACCAGAATCGCATCATCTTCCCCGGAGCTCTGGGCAGGCATCTGTCTATCCAACAGGGACATGATCCTTAAGACCCTGTCAGCTATGGAAGGTCAATTATCTGATTTTAGCAACGTTCTAAAGGAAGGAAACGAGGAAGAGCTCATCCAGTTCTTCAAAACAGCCAGAGCTTTTCGAAACTCCTTTGCTGATATGCAAAAGAGCATTATTCAAAGGGATTTCGATATTGTTGTGGATGTGGAGGACAGACCGGGCATTATTGCAACCATCGCCACAGCCCTTGCCCGAAAGGGTATCAATATTAAAAACATAGGAATTGTACACAGCCGTGAGAACGAGGAAGGTGCGCTGGAGATCCGTTTTGAAGATGCGGAAGCCATGAATGCAGGGCTGAAGACTCTCATTGCTTTAGGTTACCACGCCAAGGCCCGAGGGTAGGTTCTCCAGGTTTTCCGGATCAAGCAGGACGTAAGGGGTCATATTGTTCCCCTGGCATTGTCCGACTTTCTGAAATTACCATTGTAATACAAGGCCGTTGCCAGTATACCAAGGAGCAGCAGTCCGATGGTGAGGACAAAGGGGAGAACCCTTGAAATATCGCTCAGAAGCCCGCCTATGTATCCGAAGGGCACGCTCACCAGCATGACCGTGGTTTGCAAGAGAGCCAGAATATTGGAGCGTTCCGCGGGATCCACATGAATCGCCACCAGGGATTCCCTCAGAGTAGCTAGAACGGCGCCGCCCAGTGCTTCAAATATCAGTGAAACCGACAGGATGAGGTATCCCCAAAAGTTTGTGCTCTTAACTGAGATCAGCAACAAGCAACCAATTATGGAGCTTACAAAACCTCCATAAAGAGGCCATTTCAGCCTGGTCTGCCTGATATGGGTGATGAGGGTGAAGAAAAGAGTAATGGCGATGATGCTTTTTGCCATTGGAAAAATGGGCAGCAGGGTGTCCGGGACACCAATGCGTCGTGACACGATGATCTGCCAGAAGGTGCTGCCGAGCATGGCAGCGATCTCCACCAGTATACTGATGATGATTGCAAATATTGTGCCTTTTGAGGTCATTATTTTGTGAGCCGCACCCCTGTATCCCGACAGAAGTTCGCCCAACGACTTGTCACGTGTTGCCTCGCGCCTGATTTTGCCCACAGCGGTTTCTGTTGAGAGCTTATACAGTATCAAAAGCTTTGCGGTCATGACAATAAAGGCGTTGATATAGAGAATCCGTATTGCCGGCGCCAGTGTCAGCTTTGCCACAAGGACAGAGGAGATGGGGGCAAAAAGGGCTGAGAGATTTGTGGCGAGAATGACCAGCGAATAAATCTGGGTGATCTTCTCCTTTGGAGCATCCTCTATCAGCAGGCAGTCCCAGGAAACTGTAGGTATCTTCATCATTCCGTTGAGAAGTGCAGCAACCACGAAGAACCAGAAGCCCTGACTGAAGGCCCATATGAGGCAGGGAAGGCTCCAGGACAGAAAGTCGAAGATTGCAGTGCTCTTTCTACGCCCCAGTTTATCCACTATGGGTCCGGACAGAAACGCAAAGATCATCTGGGAAAACATATAGATGGATGCAACAATTCCCACCTGTGAGTCGCTCATGCCAAAGGTCAGCATATAAACCGTTGCATAAGGCAGGCACAGGTTCATGGATAGTCCCCACATGGGTTCGGTATAGACACAGGCGCGGGGATTACCGCGCAGTTCAACCAAGGTACGAAGCAGCTGATGCTTCATTAATCTATTTTTCATGTTAGATAATTCCTCTCTTCTAAACCAGGAAAGCAAAAGTGAATAGGTTTTGTCTGGCCGACAGAACAGACACGATCATTCTACATTCTACCACAGGATAATCAGTTTTACTACAAAAAAGAGCAGTGGCAAAACCCCCACGCGAAACGACAAGGACAGGGGTTTTCTTCTGTTAAGCTGCTGCTCATTTAACCTACATTAAAGGATACTCAGTTCCTTCTGATAATTAACTATTTTCCTGTCCATAAGGTAATCAGATCTTCTCTTATGTCGTCGTAGTGGCTGTCAATCAATCCGAAATCCATCTTCTTGTATGTCCAGACAGCACAGCCGATGTTAAAGTCACGAAAGACCTTGTCCACATCCTGAAACCATCGAAGTGTATCCATAACAGGGGCCTGGTCGATTACTCCAAACTCACCGCAATATAAACCGACCCCCGCTTTTTCTGCTGCTTCTATAGCTTCCATAACCTTTTCTCGCATAAACTCGGGTCCCATGGCTTCTGATTGGGAGTCTATGGCGGGTTTACCCTGAACACCGAGCTCGGCAGAATGCTTCCTGTAATAGTCCATGGTCTCGGGGTAGAAGATGTCCTTTTTCTTATCTATCTTTTCAACCCAATAGGCCTTCTGATGGGTAAAGACCAGCGGTTCATAAAAATGAAAAGTGAATATCGTATTTTTATCCTGCGGGACCTCCAGATATTTCAGCGTACTGGCGCTATTCCAGCAGATTCCTCCATAGATAATGGGTGTTTCCCTCGTCGTTTTACGAATTACAGATACCGTCTCGCGAATAAGCTGGTTCCATGAATCCGTGTTTTCTTCTTCAACAACTTCATTTAAGAGCTCAAAGGCCACATTGCCGTAGCTTCCGTATTCATTGGAGATGTTCTCCCATAGTCTGATAAATCGCTTCTTCAGCTCAGGGCTGGTGAACAGGTTGTTTTTTGAACTGTCACCGGCATTATTGAAATCATAACCATAGGCCTTGTGAAGATCCAGTATTATATTCAGGTTGTATTTTTGACTCCATGAAACCGCATTGCTCACATATTGATAGCCTTCAGGCTTCTTTGCGCCCTCGGCGGTTTCCAACACTTCGCAGTCAATGGGAAGGCGGATATGATCAAATCCCCAAGCTGCTATCTGTTTTATATCATCCTCGCCTATAAAACTTCTGTAATGCTCATGGGTATGGACACATTGTGACAAATAGCCTCCAAGGTTGATTCCTCTGTTAAGCTTCATCATGATTTGTAAACTCCTTTGCTATTTAATCAACAGTTATATACTGGCATAAATCCCACTGTGTTTATATTATTGAAAGAAAAGCCCCTATCCCCGCAGGCTCAAGGGGATGGGGGTCATCCTGCCGCAGAAATGGATTACTCGATGAATTCCACCCGAACATTCCTCATATAGATGTCGGCCGTTGATCCCATGTTGCCCATGTTAAACTCAAGCCTTCCGTAGTTGTCGTCCATTTCTTTCATGGTAAACTCATATGTATAGTTTTGCCAACTGTTGGACAGGGTCACCGAGGTATCAGGGAAATACCTGATCCAGTTTACATTGGGAGCCGATACGCACACGTTCATATTCCGTGTTTCCGAAGCGCGAGCTTCAAAAGAGATCAGGTATTTCCTTCCCTTGTACATGGGAAGATCGGCCTGTACAAGCTGCACCGAATAATCCACCGCTCCCTGGTTTCGGGTTTTGATAATCATCATTCCATCCTTTATCTCCGCAGATCCTTCGCCTCCTTGGAACAGAAGGAATACCCAGTTGGTATTGTCGTGCAAATCCTCAGCTTCCGAAAAGTCTCCGTTGTAGATAAGGTTTCCGTCCTCCAATGGCTCACGGAATTTTTTTTCGGGCCTTTTGACATTTGTGTCATACTCAGGCTTCTGGTATACCCTGACGTAATCAATTTCAAACTCAGCCCTGGAAAAATCAGTGGTTTCGTCGGGATTTCCCGGCCAGTTACCGCCCACCGCCAGGTTCAACTGAAGGTAGAAATCCTGGTTAAACGGTGCCGGATAAGGTTTTTCCATTCCGCCCAGCGCGGTGTACCAGTCATTTACTGTATGTATCAGTTCCCCGTCAACATAGAAACGCATTTCGCCGGGCTCCCATTCCAGGGAAAACTCATGGAAGTCATCTGCAAAGGTGTTACCGTCGGCCAGGGTCTTGAATCCTTGCTGCTGCGCGTGAGGGTTGCCATAGTGTATGGTGGCATAGGCTATATGGGGTTGGTTTCCAAGGACTTCCATAATATCAATTTCACCACACCTCGGCCAATTGCCGTATAAGCCTTCATTCGTAGGCATCATCCAGATCGCGGGCCATAACCCCTGTCCTTCCGGTACTTTGGCGTTTACCACGACCTTCCCGTACATGAAATCCTTTTTGCCCCTTGTGTTAACCTTGCCGGAGGTATAATAGTCCTTTCCGTTTTTCTGTGTTTTAATGGCCTTGAGGACAAGCCTTCCGTCCCTTATAAATACGTTGTCGCCTGATGTGGTGTATTCCTGAAGTTCATTGTTGGTCCAGCCCGGCCTGCGCTGTTCAATGGTCCATATATCTGTGTTCAGGCTGGTACCGTTAAACTCATCATGCCACAAAAGGGTGTAACCTTCATATTGTGGAATCTCGCTTTCGTCAACCTGGTTTTTGGGAGGAGAGGTCGA
>LFSK01000160.1:12626-63869 GCA_001512555.1 Clostridiaceae bacterium DTU059
GCTGGCTCAACATCGGTTTTCTCCGCAGGAGTAGGATCGGCAGGTTCAACAGCAGGGTCAGCGGCATTGTTCCCGCATCCGGCCAGGCTGCTGAAAACAAGCAGAATACAGCAAATCAGCGCTAAAAATCTCATATGCCTTTTCATAAAACATACCTCCCTGAATGTATTCAGCTTCTCCCTTTCCATAATGATATCAAATCTTCTCTTATCCTGTCATAGTGAGGACCGGTCAGGCCAAAGCCCATCGTCTCCAGTACTTCGTAATCAATGGGGAGGCGGACATGGAAGAATAATCATAGGCGTTGGTAAACCCCTTTTCATAATGTTAATTTAAGCTTGACATGAACCTGATAAAGAGTATATCGTTTTTATTTCATAATTATCGTTTTTATGATATTATCTGATCTGTGGACATGCGGTTGAAACTGTTGGCCTGCCAGTGCATGCCGTATATAAAGGGGAGGTTTGCATGAACATTGACCGGGAGTTGTTTTACAAGGAATTTGTCCGGCGTGAGAGCAATACTTTTCGTGCGCCTTACGACCCGGAACTGGAATTCTACTCGGTAATCAAATCGGGGAATGTCGCCAAAACGCGCGAGTTATGCAAAGAGTCCCTGCTTGATAAGCCCGGTCTTGGGACATTATCGGAGGATTACCTTCAGAATATTAAATATCATTTTGTTATCACGGCCGCGCTGGTGGCAAGGTATTGCATCGAGGGCGGCATGGAGCTGTCTGTTTCCTATGGTTTAAGCGATTTTTACATCCAGAAGGCAGATAAGTGCAAGACGCCGCAAGAGGTGGCGGATCTGCATCCCGTAATGTGTCTGGATTACGCAAGGAGAATGAGAAACCTGCGAAAGAAAAAGGTGTGCTCCAGGCATGTGGCAAACTGTATTGACTATATCTACGACCATCTTCATACGCGCATTACAGCTGCGTCCCTTGCAAAATTTGCGGGCTTGAACCCGTCGTATCTCTCCCGGCTGTTCAAAAATGAAACCGGTTACACAATAAGTGAATATATCCAGGCAAGAAAAATTGACACGGCTAAAAACATGCTCGCTTACTCCGACCACAGTCCGTCACAGATCGCCTCAATTCTGTCCTTCCCCAGCCAGAGCTATTTCACCGAAGTGTTTCGCAACCGCACCGGCATGACGCCGCTAAGATACCGGATGCAGTATTTTCGAAAAACTGAGATTGGTAAATAGCAAACCACGGGGACAGTCCCCGTGGTTTGCAGCAGCTATGGCTGAAGTGTTTCTAAGCTTCCTGGCCTCCTAAGATGGCGAAGATGATAATCAGCAGGACGACTATTACAACGGCCAGGAATGCGATTAGGAAGATTTGGGTTGTATCCGGACCATTGCCTGTTATGTTAACCGGACCATTGGGCACATTAGGATCATCAATGGTATCAATGGCTTGAAGATCGATCCCGGTGATTTGCTCCGACGCGAGGTTCGACTCCACAAGTTTAATATTGTAATCGTCTTCATAGCCCTCATTCAGGTTTTGCAGGACCGAACCGGCCGGATCCGCGTTTGTGATATTGGAATGCAGGATATAGATGTTACTCGTGCTGCCTCCCCTTAAAACTACAGAACCAATTGTTGGCGAGGTAGAGTTCAGTATGCTGTTGTTGATGGTGACAGAGCCCGTATCTACAACGGGATCACTATTATCCTGACCACTGCGGACAGCATAATTCGTCACGTCCAACTTGCAACTGTCGACCACCAAATTCCCCTCTTCGCCATAGTAGTTCACACCGCCAGCAGAATTGCTGAGGACGCAGTTCTGAATAAGGGCATAGCCACCCACGGCCTTGAGCTGCGCCAGGCTGTGCATATCATTTGCGGTGCAGTTCATGATGGCAATGTTCCTTGACCCGCCTCCCACGCTCTGAACGGCTACGGTATAACCATAGACACCCTTGAAGGTGCAGCCGTTGATGGTGATATTATGAGGATAGCAGTTTCCTGGCCGATCTGGCGGTATTTTAATGAAATAAATACATTCCTGGGGTGCTCCTGAGGTCAGATCGAAATTGAGACCTTCCAACAGCAGTGTTTCAGGGTGGTAATAGTTACCATTTCCGTCAATTTTGATGGCATTTGTGAATGTGACTGTTGCACCGGCCTGGGGCCGTATGACCACATTCTTTAATGGCTGTTGTATTATTTGTAGCTCATCAGTAACCGTTCCCGCTGCTATTTCAATCACGAAATCGGTTCCCGAGTTTGCTCCAATTGCATCCACCGCTTCCTGCACCGATGGGAATTCACTAAAGAACACACCATCTATTGTAAGCGTTGCGGGAGGAGAGTCCGCAAAGGATAGAACCGGCAGCATGCCCAGGCATAATGTCAGTATAAAAAGAAAAATAAGTTTGTGTTTCATGATACCTCCATAATCCTACATAGTCCTATTATCATAAATATGCGGGATGGTTAGGTCTTGTCCCATGTCGCAGGTTCGGTAAAGAAAGGCGTTGATGCATTGTTTGTATATATAACAACAGATTTAACGGAACAAGAAAAAAATGACCTTTAGCTAAAGTATTTAGGATTTAGGCCTGGGTCATTTTTTATAATGTTATGAGGTTCACTTATTTATTTTTTTCACTTCGATATTTTTTTCGTGCTTCATTCAATGTAATTGGGTTTAGTCCGTTGCTACTATTAGGATGTGTATTTTGGAAGTCGTCATCAAACCATCCGCAAATGGGGCAAATTGCGTCTTGGGATTCCACAGGAATTGTGTATTCCCCACAACAAGCGCATGGCTTCATTTTTGCTTTTAGGAGACTATTTTTGTATTCTGGAGTATCAACCTCTGATTCATTCGTTTTTGTTCTAACTGGCAACGTTTCAAACAAACTAAACTGATAATGTTGGTATTCTCCAGTTGAACCTTGTGTTCCAAAAAACTTTATACTATATCCTCCGCCCATATTACTCACCCCCCTTTCTATGATACATTTCTTTTTCACTAGGGAAATTAATTATTTTAATGCCATCTTTCTTGTACTGTCCAAAAATAGTATCGGGTGCTTTCCCATGCACAATAATTGTATGCGGTAATAATGTTTCAATCATGACAGGAAGTCCAGCCAAGAATAGTTTCTTATTATCAATCCTTCGTAATTGACCATGGGTACTAATGGCAACGACGCTATTTTTCTCAATGCCTCTGAAGCAAAAGCTAAAGCTTCTTGCGTCCCCCCATCGTACGTTTGGTATAACAGGAATTCCTTGGGTGGATAGCCAGTAAGCAAGTGCATGATTCCAATATTTATTCTTGATCTGCAGCGGAAAAGGAAAATCAGCACAAATGCTGAAATCAGGAGAGATGATACCGGCAAATTTCTTTAATGACGAAACGTATTTTCTTGGTTGGTTCAAGAGACATATAAACTTACTGTCCGATTCATAGAAATGAACCCAACTGGAGTAAGCTCCATTACGTTTGGAAAAGGGGATTAATGACTTGTTTTTTTTCTTAAATAATTCTCAATAAATCCCTAAAAGCAAGTAGAGAACCCAATGAAACCAAAACTTCATAAGGAATGCCATACAATGTTATTATTCTACATTCCCCAAATTCTCAAAAACATGATTATAAGCCACTTTTCAAGTGTGTGCATAAATCAATTGTTGTCAAGAAATGATGTACTGATAGCTTAAGAATTGCTGAAACGGATGAAATAGGCGGTTTTCGTGGAGCGATTGTTCTTGCTACATAATCAAGAGGTCATTTAATACTGGTTTCTAAGAATTGACATTAATTGATTACAGACACTTTTATTAGTAAAGTGTGAAATTGTACTGGCAAGCTATAGACGGGGCAGGGCCTTTCAGTCACGTCTGGACACTAGTTCCGTCAATATACGGACAATTAACGACATCTACTGCTGGACACCATGAGGCAGCTTTAACAATTGAATCAAAAGTCTTTGATTTAGAATCAAACGCATTTATAAACTTGCAGACAGGTAAGGTTATTGTATTGCTTCAAGATAATGATGATTCAAGAAAGATAACTTTAGGCAGAAGATTTATCAACATGGGATGACATTGATTTGAAAAATGTACTATCCATGTTTCAAAGAACTTGTTGCAGTTAAGGACAGGAAAACTGGAAAGCAAGGGTTAGTAGTACAGGATACGACTAAAACTTCAAAGAGTATAAGAACCATTCCATTAACTAACAGAGCATTAGTTTTGCTTAAGGAACTAAAAACAAAGCAACAGAGCAAAATAAATATTGTTTTTTGCACCAAAAACTATACCTACTATTACCCTAAAAACTTCAGAAACGCATTTCAAAGCATCTTGAAGAAAGCAGGACTAGAAAAAATGGGGCTTCATGTTTTACGACATACATTCGCAACTAGATTATTTGAAAAAGGTGCTAATCCCAAGATAGTATCAACTCTGCTAGGTCATGCGAATGTAGGAATAACCTTAGACATTTATACCCATGTTGAACCACAGCAGATGAAGGATACGATAAGGCTTTTGGAGTCGATTTAACAACAATACAGCCATGTAAACCGCATGAATATTGAGCTTAAGCGTTTTCGTTCTGACAACAATTTGTTCAAGACCACGAATTACATTAATAAGCCTTGAAATACGCATTATTACTGCATTAGAGAGTACGAAAAGTTGACAACAGTTTGACAACAGTTACGAAGGAATTAGGCAAAAAAAACCGGTAATAGAAGGGAATATACACCACATATTACCAATTCGTAAGTCATTCTCCAAGACATAAAAAATCGCTGAAACAATCTTTTTTAGACCATTTCAGCGATTCCGTTCTGGTGGAGATGAGGGGGATCGAACCCCTTACCTCTTGAATGCCATTCAAGCGCTCTCCCAAGTGAGCTACACCCCCATATATGTCTTAAGAGAACATTCCCTTAAGCAAGCATTAATTATTATAGCATCATCTTAAGAGGTAGGCAATAGGCTTATTCGTAAATTTTTCGTGTTAAAACTGGGCTTGAAAGAAATTATCATAAAGATACCCAAAAGCCCCCAGATCCTGCAGGATTGGTAGGGATACTGGGGGCTTGTGGCTAAGGCTTTGCTAAACGAAGTTTTTATATGATTTGCTATTTGGCGAGGGTCAGAATATCGTAAACAGCCTGCTTGTTAAGCTTTACGAAAGATCCTACGGTTTTGGTGTCCGAGGCGGTGCACTTATCTGCCATCTCCTCAAGCCTGCTGTCGTCTATTTCTGCATCCTTGAGGGAGACGGGAAGCCCTAAAGAGGAGAAGAATTCCTTCAGCTTTTCAATTCCTTTAAGGGCGGTTTCTTCGGGGTTGAAGAAATTGTAGTCCACATCCCACACCCGCACCGCAAACTGAGCGAAGCGCTGAACATCCTGCTTGTATACATACTTCATCCAGGCCGGGAACACAATTGCAAGACCGGCTCCATGGGCGATATCATAAATGCCGCTGATCTCATGTTCAATATCATGGGATGCCCAGTCTTCTTCTCTTCCTGTTCCAAAAAGATTATTATGAGCCACGGTAGAAGTCCACATGATTTCTGCACGGGCAGAATAATCTTGAGGATTTGCCAAAGCCTTGGGCGCATTGTTGATCAGGGTCTTCATGCCGGCCTCACACAGCCTGTCGGTGAGTTCCACATCGTTTGTGTTGGTAAAGTACCTTTCCATGATATGTGCCATGATGTCGGCGACACCGCAGGCGGTCTGATAATTGGGAAGGGTATAGGTGAGTTCAGGGTTGAGTATGCCGAATTTGGGGAAAATGTGATCGGTGGTGAGCCCCCTCTTATACCAGCCATCTTCATTGGTTATAACCGAGCTTGGACTGGATTCGCTGCCGGCTGCCGGAATGGTGAGAACCACACCCACCGGCAAGGCTTCCTTAACTTCGGCTTTTCCGGTATAGAAATCCCAGACATTCCCTTCATAGGGAACGCCTACGGCTATGGCCTTGGCCGAGTCGATAACACTTCCTCCGCCAACTGCCAGAATAAAGCGGATGCCTTCCTTCCTGCATATCTCGATGCCCTGCTGCACAAGGGATAATCTTGGATTAGGCTGGACTCCGGACAGCTCTAAAAATTCAACACCGGCTTCTTTCAGCGACTTAACCACAGTGTCGTAAAGCCCGGTTTTCTTTATGCTGCCACCGCCATAGTGTAACAGTATCTTATCTGCGTATTTCTTTGTTTCAGCACCCGCAAGTTTTTCTGTGCCCTTGCCAAAAATAATCTTAGTTGGATTTTGAAATATAAAATTATTCACTTTATTACCTCCCTGTTATTTCTTAATCACTATTCTATCCTATTTTCTCCAAATGACGAAACTTTTTTGCAAAGGATACGGGCTCGAGAGCTTAAGATCAGCTTTTTTGCAGTGGCAGAGGGCATTAGTCTATGTACAAGTCCGATCTACATATGATAAGCTAAAACTATACAGGGTTTTCATAAAATCTTTGGGATAATTGTGACCATTTTATGGATATGATTTGATAGCCTGGTTCAGGCTAAGCTATATCCGGCAGACGGGTTACAGACAGGTAAAAGGTGAAGTGCGGTAACAAGCAGCATGGGAGGGATTTTCAATGTTGGAGAATTTAAAAGAGAAGGTGTTCAGAGCAAATATTGCCCTTGTGGAAAATGGACTTGTAAAACTGACATGGGGCAATGTGAGCGGTATAGACAGGAGCAGAGGCTTGGTGGTAATAAAACCCAGCGGCGTGGCATACCATGAGATGAAGCCTGAGCATATGGTTGTGACCGATCTTGACGGGAAGGTTGTAGAGGGAGACTTAAAGCCTTCATCTGATACGGCGACTCACCTGGTTCTATACAAGAATTTCGAAGACATTGGCGGAGTTGTCCATACCCATTCAAGCTGGGCAACCAGTTTTGCTCAGGCAGGCAAAGGCATTCCGGCTCTGGGCACCACCCATGGAGACACCTTTTACGGAGAAATACCCTGCACCAGAAAAATGACAGAAAAAGAGATCCAGGGTGCTTATGAGGAAGAAACGGGAAATGTTATTGTAGAGACATTTAAGGGTATAAACCCCTTGTATATTCCCGGTGTTCTGGTGAATATGCACGGACCATTCGCATGGGGGAAGGATCCCATGGATGCTGTCCAGAATGCCGTTATCCTGGAAGAAGTAGCGATGATGGCCTTCAATACACTGATGCTTTCACCCGGAATAGGACCGATGGATCAGGTACTTTTGGACAAGCATTTTCTGCGAAAACACGGTAAAAACGCCTATTATGGCCAGTAAGAGCAGTCTGCCGTGTTCCCCGGTTGTGGGAATCGGTTAAGGCATATATCAGAAATAGTCTTTTAGGGGGAGTTATAATTATGAGTATTAATGATGCCAGAAATGACATTATTAATGGCAAAACTGCAATAGGAATTGAACTTGGTTCTTCACGGATCAAGACCGTTCTCATCGATTCCAATAATGAGCCTATTGCCGCAGGCAACCATAACTGGGAGAACCAATATGTGGACAATATTTGGACATATGCTTTGGACGATGTCTGGAAGGGCTTGCAGGACAGTTACGGCAATATGGTAAAGGACGTGGAAGAAAAGTATGGAGTTAAGCTCCAGACCACGGGAGCCATAGGCATCAGCGGTATGATGCACGGTTATTTGCCCTTTGACAAATCAGGAAAGCAATTAGCCAACTTCCGCACATGGCGAAACACCATAACTGGCCAGGCATCCGAGTTCCTGACCAAGCTTTTCAACTATCCCATTCCTCAAAGATGGAGCATCGCCCACCTTTATCAGGCAATCCTTAATGGGGAAGATCATATTGCGGACATCGACTACATGACCACTTTGGCAGGCTATATTCACTGGAAGCTGACAGGCCAGCGGGTATTGGGTATCGATGAGGCGTCGGGTGTATTTCCCATCGATATTCAGAAAAGCGACTGGAATGAGAGGATGATTGAACAGTTCAATGAATTGGTGAAGCCAAAGAATTACCCATGGCGCCTGGAGAATATCATGCCGAAGGTTCTGGTGGCGGGCGAAAATGCTGGAACCCTCACTGAAGAAGGGGCAAGGCTTCTGGACGTAACAGGCCAGTTAAAGCCAGGAATCCCGTTCTGTCCTCCTGAAGGTGATGGCGGTACCGGGATGGTGGCTACCAACAGCGTAGCGGTTCGTACCGGAAATGTATCGGCAGGAACATCGGTTTTTGCCATGATCGTTTTGGAGAAGGAACTGTCTGCGGTTTATCCCGAACTGGATCTTGTAACTACTCCTGATGGAAAACTTGTGGCAATGGTGCATTCCAATAACTGCACATCGGACTATGACGCATGGATGGGTCTGTTCTCAGAAGTTATCAAGTCTCTTGGCATGAGTGTTGAAAAACCAAAGCTCTACGACACACTGCTGGGCATGGCGCTTAAGGGCGATCCGGACTGCGGTGGGCTTTTGGCCTATGGTTACCTCTCTGGTGAACATATCACCGGTTTTGAGGAAGGACGGCCTTTGTTTACCCGTTTGCCTGACAGCCGCTTCAATCTGGCCAATTTCATGAGGGTTCATTTGATGTCTGCATTGGGTGCCCTGAATACCGGTATGAGAATCCTTTCCGAGAAGGAAAATGTGAAGATAGATGAGATGCTGGGTCATGGCGGTTTCTTCAAGACCAAGGAAGTGGGACAGAGGATAATGGCAGCTGCCATCAATGTTCCCGTATCTGTAATGGAAACTGCTGCGGAAGGCGGAGCATGGGGAATCGCTCTGTTGGCTTCCTATTTGGTAAATCGTGAGGAAGGCCAGACTCTGGATGACTTCCTCAATAAGAAGGTCTTCGCAAAGCAGCCCAAGACCACAGTTGATCCCGATCCTGCCGAAGTGGCCGGTTTCAATGAGTTCATGAAGCGCTACACCAAGGGGCTGGCTATTGAGAGAGCTGCAGTTGATTATCTTAAGGATTGATCGGTAAATAGAGATTACGAAATACTAAAACCCCCAAGCACCGAGCTTGGGGGTTTTTCATGGCGTGCCAGAGATGATTCGAACACCCGACCGACGGATTAGAAGTCCGTTGCTCTATCCAGCTGAGCTACTGGCACATGTTTGCGATGCCATAGCACCGCAATCAGACTTATATATTATACAAACGCGTTTTTTATTTGTCAAGAGCGTTTATTTAGCATTGTTTCAGCCGCTTTTTTTATATCCAGTGCTTTTTCGGCACCTGTTCAAGGCCTCATTTCGGTAAGGGCTTTCAGGGAGCTTGAAGCTACTTCCTCCACAAACCCTTCATCAAATGGGGATTTCAGGCCTGAGGATTTCAAAAGATCCACAAAGGTCATGGTTCCGGCCTTCTTGCTAAAACTGATGTATTTATCCCATGCAGTCTTATAGTCCCGGGTCATGAGGGTTCTGAACTGGAGGGCGCAGATCTGAGCAAGGCAGTAGTCAATATAGTAGAAGGGCGAGGTGTAGATATGGATCTGTCTCTGCCAGGTACCGCCCTTACTGAAGAAGGGGTCACCCTCGTAATCCAGATAGGGCTGGTATTCCCGTTCCAGCCTGAGCCAGGCTTCCTTACGCTGCTTTGGTGTCATATCGGGATTTGAGTAAATCACATGCTGAAACTCATCCACCAGGCATCCGTAGGGAATGAAAAGCAGGGCGCTGGAAAGGTGCATATACTTGTATTCCTCGGTTCTGTCGCCGAAGAAGAGTTTCATCCAGGGCATGGTGAAGAATTCCATGGACATGGAGTGAACCTCGCAGGCCTCCATGGTGGGGAATTTATATTCCAGAAGCTCCATTCCCCTTGATAGATAGCCGTTGAAGGCATGACCGCATTCATGGGTCAATACATCCACGTCACCGCTGGTACCGTTAAAATTGGCAAAGATAAAGGGTGACTCATAAGAGTAGATATATGTCATGTATCCACCCGGAGCCTTTCCCTTGCGGCTCAGGACATCCAGAAGCTCGTTATCCAGCATGAACCGGAAAAACTCGCTGGCTTCCGGGGAGAGCATATCATACATCTTACGGCCTGCAGCAAAGATCTCCTCCGGGGTACCCTCAGGCCTTGGATTTCCGTCTTTAAAATAGAGTGGGGTGTCTATATAGGTGAGCCTTTCCAGACCGAGTCTCTTTCGCTGTTCCTCACGAAGCTTGACGGTTATTGGAACCAGATGCTCCTTGACCTGGTTTCTGAACCGTGCCACTTCTTCAGGCCCATAACTGTTGCGTCCCATTCTTATATAACCAAGCTCAACAAAATCCTTGAATCCCAGTTTTTTAGCCATGGACGTGCGTACCTTTACAAGCCTGTCATAGATATCGTCCAGTTCATTTCTATGGGTTATGAAAAACTCGGTTCTTTTAATAAAGGCACCTTTTCTGATATCTCGGCTGGTGGATTCCATGTATGGGGTGAGCTGGGAAAGGTTAAGAATCTTGCCGTCGTATTCCAGCAGGGCTGATGCCATGAGCTTTTGGTACCGGGTAGTCAGTTTGTTTTCTTCCTGAAGCTCCGGTATTATGATGGGATCAAAAGCCTTCAGTTCCATTTCCGCATTGAGAAACAAAAGGCTCCCTAGGCTTTTTTCAAGTTCAGCCCTGAAGGGTGAGGAAACGAGAGCCTTGTAGAACCTGGATTGGATTTCTTCAAGCAAGGGTTCATTTTCGTCCATAAAGGCCTTTTCCTGTTCATAGAAGGGGTCCTCTGTATTCATGGAGTTCCGGATACTGGCTAGGGTGGACATATCCAGGAACCTCTTTTTCAATGCAGTAAAGGCCTTATGGGCATCAAGCTGCTGCTGTGGGTTTTGGGCTTCTTCTACCGCCCTTATTATCTCTCCGGCCTTCTTCTTAAGTTCCTCTATATCGGGCCGCTCATAGGGCATCTGGGAAAATCGCATGAAACCATCCTTTCACAGGCATGACGCGAGAAATCTGCCTGCTTTTAAAATCTGCTTTACTATTATAACCCATTTCTTTATGGGGCAACAGGCACATTCAATCACGGAACCCATACTCATTTTGAATATATGATCTTCTCAGTTCATAACGACAATATGGGCTAAAATATATATGAATCCGGGGTTATTTGCCATGATCCTGTTTTATTTGCGCTTATAATGGTATGATATAGAAAAGATTAACAGGCTGGGGTTGATAGAATTGGGTAGGAAGACCAAAGGCTATGAAATGGATCTGTCCATGCTGTGCCATCAATTCTCGCTGATTCTGAAATCTGGCATACATCCGGTGGAAGGCATTCCACTGCTATACGAGGACACCGTTAATCCTAAGCTCAAGAAGGCTCTTGAGTTCATATCGAATGAGGTTGTTCACGGATCCTCCCTGTATTTGGCTTTCGAGGCTGCAAAATGTTTTCCGTCCTATATGACCACCATGATAAAGGTAGGCGAGCAGACTGGAATGCTGGAACCTGTGCTGGAAGGCTTGAGCAGGTTCTATGAGACTCAGGCCAACATCAGGAGGAGGATAAGAAGCGCTGTGACCTATCCGCTGGTTTTGGCCATATTCATGCTTGGTGTGATTGCTCTGATTTCTCTTGAGGTTATCCCTCTTTTTATAGAGATGCTCACATCCCTGGGGGGAAGGGTGCCAGATCAGGTGGGTCTGTTCATCATATTGGGAAACACTCTCAAAAACGGCGTCCTGTATGTAGTGGCAGCACTGGTGCTCCTGGTTATTGTGGTCTGGCTGCTCACACGGCTTAAAAAAATCCGCTTTATCATGGATAAAATAAAGGTTGTAAATCCGTTTACGGGAGGTATCTACAAAAAGGTTGTAACAGCCCGGTTCAGCGGTGCATTGTCCCTGACCCTTAAGAGCGGAATGACCATCACCGAGGGTTTTGGTCTGGTTTCAGGTGTTCTTGACAACGATTATGTTATAAGGAAGATCAGGGAGGCTGTAAATGAGGTGTCCTCAGGCAAGCCTTTCTGGGAAGCCATTAGGGATACCGGACTGTTTCCTGCACTGTTTGTACGGCTTATCAAGACCGGGGAGAAAACCGGAAGCCTGGATGCCATGATGGAGAAAGTATCGCATACCTGGCAGGAAGAGGTTGATGCATCGTTGGGTCGTGTGGTCAGTTTCATAGAGCCTGCCTGTGTCACCGTACTGTCCCTGATTCTTGCGGGTGTGTTATTATCGGTCATACTTCCGTTGATCAGCATTATGGCTTCAATAGGATAGGGTGAATGAGATTGAGCGGACGATATACGATATATATCAAATTTATCATGCTGGTTCTGGTTCTGATCATCACCCTGGCCAGCCTGGCCGGACTTGAAAGTTTTAGGGATAGCCGGAACAGCTCACAACCTGAGGATATCAGAAAGGCCGTGCTTGATGCCTGTGTTCAGTGCTATGCACTGGAAGGCAGTTACCCGCCCAGTCTGGAGTATCTTGAAAAACACTACGGATTGATTCTTGACTGGGAAGAGTATTACTTCTATTACGAGGTGTTTGCATCAAATGTCATGCCCACTGTGGAAGTTTACAAAAAGCAATAGAGAAAGCGCAGGGAATGGGCGATCTGCAATCCGTGGGAGCGTCAGCGCAGAAACCATTGCAACTTTGTTGCTGCTGCTTATTCTTGGCATTGGCATTTTTGCTCTTGCTGTTTCCTCGACTTCTGCCTATTCCAGAGTCTATGAGGGCAAGAGCCTTAATTCCGAGCTGAGGGTTGCTCTTTCCTTCATCCATATGAAGATCAGGCAAAACGACTTGAAGGATGCCATCAGAATTGAAGAGAACCCTGTCAATGGGGATCCTGCCATTGTCATCCGGGAAGAGTATGAGGACGAGGTTTATGAGATCTGGATATACCAGGATGACGGAAAACTTTGGGAGGCTCTTATGCCTGAAGGTATGGCGCCTTCCAATGAGTTGAGCTTTGAAATAGCTGATGTGGACGGGCTCACAGTTAAAATAGATCAGAGCCTGCTGAGTATTTCAGTATGGATTGATCAGAACGAAGAACAGCTTAAACTGGAGAGCTCTGTCATGATAAGATCCGGATAAATGCAATTGTCTTAAAGGATATTTACTGAATCAAAAAGTTTTGGTGAATAGAATGGGCTACGTAAAGAGAAGAAGAGGATTCACATTAATAGAACTGATTATAGCCGTGGCACTGCTGGCCGTTGCCGGGACGGTGGTAGTGCGCCTTTTTGTTCATGCCCATGTTAATAACCAGCTGGCGGCGGATATCGACCGATCTGTGTTCTATGGCAGCGCCTGGATTGAAAAGATTAAATCGTCCCCCGAGGATTGGATTTGCGAAGATCCTTCTGAATCGGATCCTGTCGTTACTGTATCAGAATCCTGTTCCTACATAATTTATTACGATGATGGCTGGATTCCCCTTCCTGATGGTCAAAACAGGATACAGGAAGCAGAATACGCCATGCATATCGATTTATACAAGATAAACGGCAACGAGGGGCTCTGGGCTATCGAACTGGGAGCATATAAGATCGAGCCCTATCCCCTGAGCAAGGAGCCTTACCAGGAGATCTACACGCTATCAGCCATGGTCAATGTCCCCATGGGGGTGATGACCCCATGAAATGGCTGGGTTCAAACAGAGGCAGTTCTTCAGTTCTCGTTGCCCTGGTTCTGATAGTTCTTGTGGTATTCTCGGTTCTGGCGGTGACCACTTCAATGGCCAACCTCCGCCTGGCAAGGAAGAATGCAGAAACCGTTAAGTCCTTTTATAACCTTGACTCGGAAGGGGAAAGGTTTGTAAACGTTATCTACAACAGCATCATGCTTGCAAGGGATAAGACCTCTTTTGCAGTTCAATCCATCACGGCGGGGGATTATGCTGCAGCCGGTCTTCCCAAATCAATTAACGAGATGATAGAAGCAACCATGAGGGGCCTTTCGGGTACCAATGCAAGAAAGAAATATCTGGACAACCTTTATCCGAAGCTTGTCACATACTTTGCCATGGCTTCTATAATGGATGCCTATCCGGGATGTGTGTATAGTAAGGATGCCGACTATATGCGAAATTTCCACATATACAGCAATGTGCCGGTGGATTTGGGCTTCAGTGTCAGAAAGACATTCATACTCGAATACGAACATACCCTCCGGTACCTCAATGTAGATGTTGACATTTCAGACCCGGAGGATGGAACAGACCTGGACGAGGTGTGCGACATCCTTGAATGGCGCGTGTGGCAGGAACCCTTTGAATACAAAAACGAAATCGATTTGTGGGAAGGGGTACCGTGATGAAAATGAAGAATATTAATATTGAAAGAACATCTGTGCAAAAACTCCTGAAAATCGCCATGGATTATAAGGCATCAGATCTTCAGATTACTGTTGGTGTGCCCCCGGTGATGAAGGTAAAAGGCGAGCTTATGTATATTGGAAGCCAGCGCCTGGGAGTGAGGGACGCTGAGCGCCTGGTGCATGAGTTATTTCCCAACGAGATGGCATATCATGATTTCCTGTCCAGCGGCGATCAGGATTTTTCAGTTTCCATACCGGGATTGGGAAGGTTCAGAGTCAACACCTTCAAGCAGAGAGGGTCTTTCGCCGCTTCAATACGGATTGTTTTCACTGAGCTGCCCGATCCGGAGGAACTTTTGATCCCTCAGCCGGTATTGAATCTTCACAGGTGTAATAAAGGGCTGATCCTTGTTACAGGCCCCACCGGCAGTGGGAAATCCACAACCCTTTCCTGTATAATAGATCTTATAAACAGCAATCGCAAATGCCACATCCTGACCCTGGAAGAACCTATAGAGTACCTTCACAGGCATAAGAAGAGCATCGTGAATCAACGGGAGATAGGGCAGGATACCAAAAGTTATGCCAGAGCTTTAAGATCCGCCTTAAGAGAGTCGCCCGATGTTATACTGGTTGGCGAGATGCGTGATCTGGAGACCATATCCATAGCCATGACGGCTGCTGAAACCGGGCATTTGGTTTTGTCCACTCTCCATACATTGGGTGCGGCAAAGACCATCGACAGGATTATCGATGTGTTTCCGCCAAACCAGCAGCATCAGATACGTATTCAGCTATCAACCGTGCTCCAGGCTGTGGTTTCACAGCAGCTCCTGCCTTCACCGGAAAGGGGAAGGGTGGCGGCCTTTGAAGTTATGACAGTTAATAACGCCATACGGAACCTTATCAGGGAGTCAAAAACATACCAGATCGACTCCACCATACATATGAGCAGGAATGAAGGCATGATGAGCATGGACTACAGCATTGTCCAGCTTTATAAAAAGGGCCTGGTAACAAAAGAGGATGCCCTGCTCTATTGCTTGAACCAGGATGTGACTTGTAAGTACATGAATGAGGAATGATGAAAGGGAATATTTAAATGGCTTATATATGCGAAAACGAATTACGGGATATCTACAATATGCTGGCTCCGGTTCTTACCCAGCATGGCTTTGCATGCGAAATTGCCATGATCAGGGATTATATGCTGAAGATCTGGATTGATGAGGGTGGCGAAAGGCTGGGTAAGCTCATTGTGGACTATAGCCCTAAGAAAAACAGCTTTTCCTTCAGGAAGGATTCCGATCTGTCCCAGGAGCAGTATGACCGGGTGGTAAGCTTCCTGACCGGCCAGATAAGCATGAGCTTGGGCTTTTCCAGCCCCGGGGAAAAAGAGAACCGCCTGCAGCCACAGAAGCAAAAAACAGTTATGGAAATAGACTTTAACACCCTTCCCACCCAGTATCAGGCCTTTGTGGACGGATCCTTCATCGAGAGCCAGATCGGATATGGAGCTGTTATTCTGGATCGCGGCGAGATAGTTGCTGAACTGTACGGAAGGGTTGATGATCCTGATGCTTTCGCCTCAAGGCAGGTGGGAGGGGAGATACGGGCTGTCATTGAAACCCTGGAATGGTGTAAAAGGCACTCGATAGACGAGATAACCATATTCTACGATTTTCAGAATATTGAAAAATGGGCTGTGGGAAGCTTTAAAACCAACACTCCCATGACCCAGGCCTATAAGCAATACATAGATTCCTGCGGGATAAAGATTACCTGGTACAAGGTGGAAAGCCACACCGGGATCGCCTTAAATGACAGGGCGGACGAATTGGCCAAGATGGGCGCGCGCGGGCTTTCCATGCAATAATACGATCAATCCTTTTTCTTCTTCCATTCCATTCGGGTAAGAAGGTGGGCGTATAAATCGTCCTCCATCTCGACGCTCCAGGCCTTAAGCTGTTCGGCTGTCGGCACATGGTCACTGAACTCTGCAAAAGGAAGATCCTCGATAAGAGCTACGGGAGTCTGCTCGTCGGATTCACCCATCACAAGAACCGCCGATGCTGCCAGTGCATCAGCAACATTTATACGGGTTTGTCTGAGGGGTCTTCCAAATAGATCGGTATGGCCGATTTTGAAAGTAACGGGGCTAAAACCGCAAGAGGCAATGCTCCTGCCTGTCACACCCAGTCTCATGGGGTTCGAGGTGCTGTCGGTAATGATGATGCCCACATGCTTAATGCCGAAATGTTTCCTTACGAATTCCCAGCATCTGTTGGCAGACTCCTGAGGGTCTTTTGGCCATAAGACGTAATAGCCGTTGGTGTTGGATTCGTCTATGCCCGCTGTGGGCACCAGCATATTATTCTTAATTGTCAGGTACACGCTGTATTTACTATCTGACCGGGGTATGAACAGATCTGCCTCTTTTTCGATGAGCTCATCCTTGTTATACTCCGATACCGGCAATGCGTTTCCTTCACAAAGTGAAACCACCTTGGATGTGATGGCAATAACCGACCTTTCCGGAACCTCTTTCAGGGACTCTGCCAGAAGTTCGGTTATGTCTATTGAGCCGGCCTCAACAATTCTTGTTTTTACTGCGGTAACCCTCATGGATATGAGCACTCCTTCAACTGATGCTTTGCTTTTCAGGTCTTTACAATCATATCACAGGAAGAGAAAATGACAAGCCCCAAACCACCTCATATAATGCCTTTTGAAGGTCGATATAGTTTATAGCGGGGAATGGATTCTTAACCGGGAATTGTAGCCAAATCGTAACCATTGTTTTATATACAGAGCTCCTGAAGTCAGGTATAATGGTATTATTCGGGTTAAAGAATTTCATTGGCGTACTGAAGAAAAAGGGGTGCATCATGAAGAGAAGGTCATTGATGTTCTTAATTGTTTTGATGGCTGTCTTTCTTGTTTTAGGAAACAATTACGCTCTTGCTTCCTCCTGGCCCGAAACGGTGAGAATTGGCCTTTATTATGGCGGAAGCTCAGTAGCAAGTGTTTCCTTCAGTTCCAAATCAGGCCTTGAAGTGGGATCTTTCAGCAGCAACAGCTTTGATACTATACTGACAATGCAGGGAGGATCCTCGGTTATAGTCAGAAAGGACGCTTTTTTCATCAAATCCCCCAGCGGTATCACCAGTGCCTATGACCCCTCCGAGGGAAAACCCTTTGAAGGAGAAACCCTGGGCCCCTATCATATCCAGATAGGGGACAGTGTCCGGAATTACGACGAGGCGAGGGGCATGGCAGATGCTTTATTAAGCAATGGGATCATCGCCTATCCTGCTTTTGAAAATGGCTGGTATGTCTGGACCGGGTTCTATGCTGATTCTGAAACGGCAAGCCAGGAATTGGTGGATCTGGCCGACAAGCTGGGCACGTCTAACCTCAAACTGATATCACCCTCCAGTGCCAGACTCGTTGTTCAAAACAGCCATGCAGATCCGCTGCTGGTCTTCTCCGATGGCCAGTCAAGACTCCGGGTGCGGCCTCATAAAGCCAACAATCCCTATGTTCTCTCGGTGAACGGCAGACAGTACAGGGGCGAGTTTGAGATCAGAAGATATCTGGACAGCGATCTTACAGTGATTAATATTTTAGATATTGAGGAATACCTATATGGAGTAGTTCCCCAGGAGCTTGAGGCAACTGCGCCCCTGGAGGCCTTAAAGGCCCAGGCGGTTGCGGCAAGAACCTATGCCTACAGAAATATTGGCAAATACTCCAAGTGGGGTTTTGATATGGTGAATTCGGCCGGCGACCAGGTATATGCTGGTTATGACGGCGAGAAGGCCGCCACCAACACGGCTGTTGATCAGACCAGGGGAAAGAAGGCGCTCTACAATGGCAGCCTGGCCTCCCTGTTCTACTTCAGCTCAAGCGGGGGCATGACTGAAGATAACGTAAACGTGTGGGGAACACCAATACCCTATCTCAAGAGCGTTCCCGATCCTTACGAGTCGGGCGATTCCTATAACTACAGCTGGAGCCGGACCTTTACTGCTGAAGAACTCAAGCAGATTTTGTTCTTGAGCGATGTGGATATCGGTGATATATTATCTGTGTCCATCGAAGAGGTTTCCGAAGCCGGAAGGCCGATTAAGCTGAAGTTTACGGGAACCAAAGGCCAGATTACATATTACAGGCAGGATGGAAGAACAGTGCTCGGATTGCCCAGTAATCTTTACACCATCAACTCCGGGAGCGGCTCCACCACCGCCTCCAGAACCAGTTACGTTGTAACATCAAGGGGTTTGGAGAGTGTTGATCTTCCGGGGAGCATGGTTGTAACAGGCTCAGGTACCAAGGTTCTCAGCGGTTCTGGTGCTTTCTCTGCGGTAGGCTCCAGCGGTGTATCGGTCATATCGGGCGGTTCATCGACGCAGGTGAAGGATGGCGTCTATGTATTCACCGGCAGGGGCTGGGGTCATGGGGTTGGTATGAGCCAGGAGGGAGCCAAGGGCTTTGCCCGTCAGGGCTATACCTACGACCAGATTCTGAAGCACTACTTTACAGGAATCACTATTGAATAAACAAGGAGACAGTCATGATTTGGGTCTTGCTGATCATAACGATAATCGGCCTGGATCAGGTGACAAAGCACCTGATCCCTGTGGGAATCGATATCGAGATCATCAAAGGGTTCTTCTATATCACATATTGCGAAAACAGGGGAGCTGCCTTCAGCATCCTCCAAAACTTCCGGTGGGGGTTCATAGTCATCACCGTCATAGCTGTTGCCGCAATGATCTGGGTTATGATCTCACAAAAACACGTTCTGGCAAGGCTATCCCTGTCCCTGCTCATAGGAGGGGCTCTTGGGAACATGATTGACCGGTTGTTTATGGGATATGTGGTGGACTTTTTGAATTTCTACCCCTTTGGCTACGACTTTGCCATATTCAATGTTGCCGATATAAGCATCACCATCGGTGTTACGCTGTTGATCATCTATATCCTCTTCATCTATAAAGAACCGTCAGAAAGGAAAACTCCTGTTGCTGAAGAAGCAGAAGCGGATTTTCCGGGATCGGAGGACTGAAAACAGAGGTTTTGGAGATGGAAAGCCGCAAGTTGCAATTTTATACAGGGGAGGAAGATGCCGGGCTCAGGCTTGATGTCTGGCTGACAGCAAGGCTTGAGGATGTTACAAGAAGCTATGCCCAGAAGCTCATTAATGAAGGCCATGTGCTTGTTGACGACTCAGTTGTAAAGAGTGGTTTTAAGCTGAAAAAAGGCATGACTGTAAATGTACAGATTCCCGAGCCCGTTTCCGGTGAAGTTAAAGCTCAGGATATACCTCTAGACGTGGTCTACGAAGATGCTGACATCATAGTGATCAACAAACAGAAGGACATGGTGGTTCACCCTGCTGCCGGCAATTGGGACGGAACTCTTGTAAACGCCCTTCTGAATCATTGCGGGGATTCACTATCCGATATTAATGGTGTAATAAGGCCGGGCATTGTGCACCGGATCGACAAGGACACATCGGGACTTTTGGTGGTGGCAAAGAACAATACCTCCCACCTCAGGCTTTCTGAGATGCTGAAAAGGCATGAGATTGTACGCACCTATGAGGCCATAGTGGACGGAGTTCTAAAAGAGGATTCCGGCAAAATAGATGCCCCCATTGGCCGGCATCCCGTTAACCGGCTGAAGATGGCTGTGACCTTTAAAAATGCAAAGGAAGCCATTACCCATTACTCTGTGCTGAAGCGCTATCCATCCCACACCTGGGTAAGGCTCAGACTCGAGACAGGAAGGACTCATCAAATCCGTGTTCACATGGCATATATCGGGCATCCTGTAACAGGGGATCCCCTCTACGGAAGAAAATGCAGCCTCATGGATACAGGCGGGCAGGTGCTCCATGCCCGATATCTTGAGTTCTTGCATCCCATCACCGGGCAGCCCATGTGCTTTGAGGCGCAGCTTCCCGAGTACTTCAAAGAATTGACAGACTTGCTGGAAGGATGGAAATCCAGGGGTTGAAAAGGGTTTCATGCCCTGTTATTGAGTGAGAAAACTTGAAATTTATTATTGGACAGGTTCATTTCCATAAGGTATAATTTCTTTGACTACTGTGAGGTGATACACAAATGCAAAGCGAACATATAGCGTTTATTGTTGAGGAAATGTCCTGTGAACACTGTGTAAAAACAATTAAGGAAAGGGTCTCCAGGCTCAACGGTGTTTATGAAGTATTGGTGGATCTTGAAGGAAAACGGGTAGTTGTGGAATATGATACCGAGAGATTGGATGCAGAGACTATCAAGGGTACCATCGAGGACGCGGGATATACGGTTAAATAGCAAAAGAGAAAATGCCTGTCACTGCATGGACGGGCATTTATGCTGAGTGCGGGGATGACGGCTTCACGGGTCTCATTCCTGCCTGACTGTCATGGATGATATTTATCGGTTTTTATGGTAAATTATTAATAGGCATGCAGCGCTAATATAATTCTGGCCTGGAGGTTTCATAATGTATCTTCTTGGAAACCTGATCTGGATGATTTTTGGCGGGATTGTATCCTTCGCATTATGGGCAGTGGCAGGCCTTATTTGCTGCCTGACCATTGTGGGAATACCCTTTGGCATCCAATGCCTGAAAATAGCCTTTTTCATCCTGTGGCCCTTCGGCAAGGATGTTGAAATCGGCAGGTTCGGGATAGGCGGTTTTGTTGGGAACCTGATCTGGATCATGGTTCTCGGCTGGGGTCTGAGCGTGACCCATTTGGTGATCGGTCTTGTTTTCTGCATTACAATAATCGGAATTCCGTTCGGCAAGCAGCATTTCAAGTTTGCCAAGCTTGCTTTGGTGCCTTTTGGGGCCAGAATATATACAAAAAACTGGATCTAAGGGGGTTTACCGATTGATTGGTATCATGGGGGGAACCTTCAATCCCATCCATTACGGACACCTGTTGATGTGTGAGCATATCAGGGAGGAATTCAACCTGGAGAAAATTCTATTTGTACCTGCAAAAAGCCCGCCCCACAAGGGTTCTGCAGAGATCGCAGAAACGGAGCACAGGATGGAAATGGTGGGGATGGCCATACAGGACAATCCCTGTTTTGAGCTCTGTGATGTGGAAATGAGGATGGAAGGGCCTTCCTATACCGTTGAAACCCTCAAGGTTCTGGCAGAGGAGTACGGTGAGGAGAACAGGTTATGCCTGATTATTGGAGCCGATTCATTGGTTCAGTTCACTGGATGGAAGCGGTATGAGGAAATACTCGGTATGGCTGATATCATTGTGGCAAGAAGACCGGATACAAAGAACCGACTGTTGGATCTGACCGTTGCCAGGATGAAGGCCGATCACAACGCGAGGATTTTCCTTTCCGGAGCCACTGCCCTGGACTTTTCATCCACCAGGATCAGGAACCGCATCAAGGAAGGTTTGTCCATCAGGTACATGGTTCCGGAGTGTGTGGAAAGCTACATCTATGAACACGAACTTTATGCGGTGAAATGACGGTGGGTGAAATGCAGCTGGAACAAATCCTTGAAAAACTATCATCCTCGCTGACAGAAAAAAGGTATATCCACTCCCTCAGTGTGGCCGAAATAGCCGTAAAAATGGCAGAGCATTATGGTGTGGACGGCAAAAAGATATATATAGCAGGCCTGCTGCACGATTGCGGTAAGTTTTGCAAAGGGGACATGGCACGTGAGTTCGCCCAAAGAATTGGCTACGAGCCTGATAAGATAGAATTGCTGCAGCCAGGTTTGCTCCATGGTATTATAGGGGAGCATATAGCGCGGCGGGAATATGGTATTACAGATCCGGAGATACTTGAGTCCATCAAATGGCATACCACCGGAAGGCCGGGTATGTCTGTATTTGAGAAAATTATCTATATTGCCGACTATATAGAACCTGACCGCAACTTTATGGGTATAGAGTCCATGAGAAAAGAGGCTTTCCGGAACCTTGACCGGTGTATTGTATTATGTGCCGACAGCACCATACGCTATATTACCGACAATGGATACCTGTTGCATCCAAGGACTGTTGAAACAAGAAACCACAGCCTGTTAGCCTTAAAGGCTTCAAACATGGCTTAAAAAAGGTGTGGTGATGACTTTGAGCTGGCATCTGTTTCAATTTGACCCACAGTATATATTAGTAATAGCCGCCCGGCTTCTGGTGGCATGTGTACTGGGAGGGATAGTGGGGTTCGAGCGCGAACACACCCGTCATAAACCGGCAGGCTTCAGGACACATATCCTGGTTTGTATGGGAGCCAGCCTGGTTACCATGATTTCCGAGTTTGCTTTTATGGCTTTCAGTGATGTTGTTAACGTTGACCCTACCAGAATCGGCGCCCAAGTGGTAAGCGGCATCGGTTTTCTGGGAGCGGGAGCCATCATCCGGCATGGGATTTCTGTGCGGGGTATTACAACCGCCGCCAGCATCTGGACTGTGGCATGTGTCGGGATTGCCTGTGGTATGGGGTTTTACACCGCCGCCCTTCTGGCTACCTTTTTGATATGGGCGGTATTGACATATTTGAAGATTTTCAAGAAGAGAATGCCTGTTAGGAAATTAACCCTGGCTCTGATCATTGAGGCCATTGAGGCTGATATCCGTGAAGTTTCCTGGGATAAGGAACTTAAGGATCTGGGGCTGAAGCTTGAAAGCATGGACATATCAAGAAGCAACGGGAAACTCCTCCACAAAATAATCTGCAAGACTGTTAAAGAAGGGAATATAGATGTGGAGGCAATAGTGAAACGGTTAATGAATATCAACGGGGTTATCCGTGTATCATTATAAATACCGGCTGGCCAAAAACTGGCAAAACCGGCCGGCCTGCAGTGGTTCTCAACGGGAACAGGCCGCAGACCGCATTTGAATTTGAGCTGAAGGAGTTGTTTTGTTTGGAGCAACAAAAAAAGAAAAGCATTGGCAGAGAGATACTCGAGTGGGTCATACTCATTATTGCGGCGTTCCTGATCGCTTCCATCATCCAAAGCCAGTTGTTTGCCCTTACCGAGGTTAACATGACCTCCATGATGGATACCCTGGTGCAGGGAGACAAACTGATTATGAGCAAGCTGGCCTATGCATCCAATGAACCCCAAAGGGGCGATATCATCATATTTTTAAGGGATGAGTCCGTGAACGGGGTTATAGGGAGGATGGGCATATACATATCCGATGTGGCCTTAAAGCTGAAAGGCGATTTCAGGAGGAACAGGCTGATAAAGCGGGTTATCGGTATTCCAGGCGATAAGGTTGAAATACGGAATAATGTGCTGTATATCAACGATGAACCCGTGACCGAGGATTATGCCCGCATTGATCCGGGACTGGGGATCGTGCCAAATGGCAGCATGGATCCGGTTGTAGTCCAAAAGGGCCAGTTGTTCGTCCTGGGTGACAACAGGGGACAAAGTATGGACAGCAGGAATTTTGGTGTTATTGATATGGAATGGGTTGAGGGAAAGGCCATATTCAGGATTCTTCCCTTTGATAAATTTGGAAAGATCGAATAATGACCCTCACAAAAAATTGCCGGGGATTTTCCCCGGTTTTTTTTACCTTTTTTCTGTCGCAAAAAAATTTATTTTAGTAGTTGACAATGAGAAGAAACAGTGCAATAATGATTCTTGCTGTTTAGTAAAAGTAAACAACTTGTCATGCAATAGCTTGACATTGTTTAGTTTTATTAAACTCCAGAAAATTAAGGATTACGGCTGCAGGGCAAACGCTGAACACAAGTACATTGAATGTTTTTGCCGGAGGAAGATGCCATGTCAATAGGGGAAAAAATAAAAAGACTCAGACTGGCTAATGATATGACTCAGGAGGAACTGGCAGACAGATGCGAGCTCACAAAGGGTTACATATCCCAATTGGAGCGTGACCTGACCTCGCCATCCATCTCAACCCTACAGGATATTCTGGAATGCCTGGGTTCAAGCCTTCAGGATTTCTTCAGTGATGAAGAGGATGAGCCGGTTGTATTCAAAGGGAACGACTTTTTCGTGAAGGAAATGCCCGAGGAGGGATATGCCATCCACTGGGTCGTACCCAATTCCAACAGGCGGGCAATGGAACCCATCATTGTTGAGATTCAGCCCGGATGCTCGGTTTGGGAAGACACCCCCCATCAGGGTGAAGAGTTTGGCATGGTGCTCAGCGGGAGCATACAGCTTCTTCTGGGTAAAGAGCGGATGCGCATGAGAAAGGGAGACTGCTTTTATTTCAAGCCAGACAGAAACCATTGTATTAAAAACACCGGCAGATCTGTAGCCAAGGTATTGTGGATATCATCGCCACCAAGCTTCTAGTCCGGATTACACAGTGGATCGGGGGATTGTGATGGAAAAGTATATTATTGAACTGAAGAATCTGAGTAAGTCATATAACGGCGTGAAGGTCGTTAACTCAATTGATCTTAAGATAAGGGAAAACGAATTCGTTACACTGCTTGGCCCCAGCGGATGCGGCAAGACTACAACGCTGCGCATGATTGGGGGCTTTGAAGATCCGGACGAAGGCGAGATCCTTTTTGAAGGCAAGCTCTTAAACCCGGTGCCTCCCTACAAGAGAAATATAAACACGGTTTTCCAAAGATATGCACTTTTTCCCCATATGAATGTGTTTGAAAACGTGGCCTTTGGGCTCAGGATAAAGAAACTGCCCAAGGACGAGATAGTGGAAAGAGTGGAGAGAATGCTCAAGATGATGGATCTTGAGAACTTCGGAAAACGCCATGTGGATTCTTTGAGCGGCGGCCAGCAGCAGCGTGTGGCCATTGCCCGCGCCCTGGTAAACGAGCCGAAGGTGCTTCTTCTGGATGAGCCTTTGGGAGCTCTGGACCTGAAGTTGCGCAAGGAAATGCAGATTGAGCTTTTGGATATGCAGCGGAGTGTCGGGATTACTTTCATATATGTCACCCATGACCAGGAGGAGGCCCTGACCATGTCGGACACCGTTGTTGTAATGAATCAGGGTCACATTCAGCAGGTAGGAACCCCCGAGGACATTTACAATGAGCCCAACAACCGCTTTGTAGCTGATTTTATTGGTGAAAGCAATATAATTGAAGCCATTATGCTGGAGGATAAAAAGGTCAGATTTGATGACCACACCTTCGATTGCGTGGATGTCGGTTTTGGACAAAACGAGCCGGTGGATGTGGTCATAAGACCAGAGGACCTCCAGATAGTAACCGATCCCGAGAAGGGGATGCTTCAGGGTACCGTGATATCTGTGGTCTTCAAGGGAGTACATTATGAGATGCTCATCGAGAATGAATACAGAGAATACATGGTACACAGCACCCTGATGTTCCCTGAAGGCAGCAGGGTTGGAATGAATGTTCAGCCTGTGGATATTCATGTCATGAAGAGGGAGGGCCATAAGTCATGAAAAGAATGAAGATTCTTGCCTATCCTTATTCGGTGTGGATGGCCATCTTCATTGTCGTTCCCATCCTTCTCGTACTTTTATACAGCTTTACCGAGGGGGATATAAGGAACCTCGCAGAGCTCAGGTTTTCCACACGGAGCTATGAACGTGTATTGGAGCCGATCTATCTCAAGGTGATCGTAAACTCCTTTATACTGGCTACTCTTTCCACCCTTTTCTGCCTGTTGCTGGGCTACCCTGTGGCAATGATTGTAGCCAGATCCAATCCAAAGGTGAGGGGCATGCTTCTGATGTTTTTGATCGTGCCCATGTGGATGAACTTCCTCTTAAGAACCTATGCCTGGATGTCCATCCTGTCGCCCAATGGCTTTCTGAACCGGCTCATGGATCTTTTGGGGCTGCCCAGACTGGAAATTATGCCCGGGAAAACCGCTGTTCTTCTGGGAATGATCTATAACTTCCTTCCCTTTATGATCCTTCCCATATACACGGTTTTAAGCAAGATAGACAAACAATATCTTGAGGCTGCCAACGACCTTGGAGCTAACAATGCGAGAACCTTTTTCAAGATTATACTGCCTCTGTCCATACCCGGGGTGGTGTCGGGCATTACCATGGTGTTTCTGCCGGCCGTCAGCACCTTCGTAATTTCCGGGCTTTTAGGAGGAGGCAAGACACCCCTCATAGGGGATTTGATAGAGCACCAGTTTATGTGGGAGGGTAACTGGCATTTCGGGTCATCCCTTTCCATTATCCTGATGGTGATGATACTGATATCCATGGCCATCATGTCCCGCATAGACAGGAATGGTCAGCAGGAGAAAAATGGCCAGTCAAAGGTTTGAATCTGGCAGTAAAGGAGCGATACTATGAAGAAAACGGCTGTCAGAATCTATATGGGTTTGATCTTTCTGTTTCTTTATGCACCTATAATCGTGCTGATCGTTTTTTCATTCAATAAAACCAAGTCCCGGGGACAGTGGGCTGGCTTTACGCTGGAATGGTATGCTGAACTGTTCAAGGATCGCCTGATAACCGAGGCTCTGTACTACACCGTTATCATTGCTATTTTGGCAACAGTGATATCCACAATTGTCGGAACCATCTCGGCCATAGGCATCCACTATATGAGGGGCTTCAGTAAAAACATGCTGCTTAATGTCAATAATATTCCCGTGCTCAATCCCGACATTGTCACCGGTGTGGCACTGATGACCCTGTTTTTATCAGCCGGGCTGAGGCTGGGCTTTGTGACCATGCTCATCTCCCATGTGCTGTTCTGTATTCCGTATGTGATACTGGCGGTGCTTCCAAAGCTAAGGCAGCTTAACAAACATACCGCCGAGGCAGCCATGGATCTTGGCGCTACCCCTTCCTATGCATTGAGGAAGGTCATTCTGCCGGAGATAAAACCGGGTATTGTCAGCGGAGCCCTGATGGCCTTTACAATGTCCATAGACGATTTTGTGATAAGTTTTTTCACAACGGGAAACGAGGTCAGCAATCTTTCAATCCTGATCTATTCCATGGCAAAGAGGGGTGTAAAACCCACCATTAACGCCCTGAGCACCCTTATGTTTGTCACGGTAGTTATTCTGCTGTTGATAATCAATAAAAAAAGTGAAAAAGGAGAGGAGTTACTGCTATGAAAAGGATCCTGGTATCTGTCTTTGCAGTGGTGGTATTGCTTACCATGGCGTTTACCATGTCAGGCTGCGGCAACAAGGTTGTTCTCAATGTTTTCAACTGGGGAGAATACATGGATAAGAGCCTGTTGGACCTGTTTGAGGAGCAAACGGGAATTACCATCAATTACAAGACCTATGATACCAATGAAACCATGCTAGCCAAGCTGGAAGCGGGCGGGAGCAGCTACGATGTGGTCTTTCCGTCGGACTATGCCGTTTCGGAAATGATCAGAAAAGATATGCTGTTGCCCCTCGACTTTGAAAATATACCCAATTTCAAATATGTGGACGACAGATTCAAGAACCTGGAGTATGATCCTGAAAACAAGTATTCGGTTCCCTATTTTTGGGGCACCATAGGCATTCTGTATAACGAGAATATGGTGGATGACCCTGTGGACAACTGGGATATCCTCTGGAATCCCAAGTATGCCGGACAGATACTGATGAAGAAGGATGTCCGGGATGCCATGGGAGCTTCCCTGAAGAGGCTTGGTTATTCGATGAACTCCACCAACGACGAAGAACTCCGGCAGGCTCAGGAGGCTCTTATAGAGCAGAGAAAGCTTGTAGCCGGATATTACGGGGATGAGATAAAGGATCTGATCGCCAATGGCGATGCGGCCATGGGGCTTACCTATTCCGGCGATTTCATGGAACTTTATTGGGACGAAGATGCTGATTTCAGCCATATCAGTTTTGGTGTGCCCAGGGAGGGTACCAATCTGTGGTTTGATACCGTGGTCATCCCAAAGGGATGCAGGTATAAGAAGGAAGCCGAGATGTTCATAAACTTCCTGCTTGACCCTGATGTGGCATATCAGAACGCCATGACCATTGGTTATCCATCACCTAATACCGTAGCCCTTGAGAGGATGCGCCAGGAAGAACCGGAGGCCTTTGAACTGGACGGCTTCTGGCCTGATGATGAAATCATTGAGAAAAGCGATGTCTATGTAGATCTGGGAGAATACAAGAGCATCTACAACCAGCTCTGGACCGAGGTGCTTGTAGACTAGACTGTTTAAACCTATTAGGTAGAAGTAGCGTCCCGCTGTTGAGTGCCGCTGCAAAAACCGTCCCATGCGTTAAGTGTCTTGCTGTCAGGTAATACCTGGATTAGAGGGATTATTAGTGTGAACATGAACACGCCAATATATAACATGTTACTGAAATATTCCGGCAAAAGGCCCCTTCCCTTTCATATGCCCGGCCATGTGATGGGGAGGGGACTTGCCGGTCTTTTAAAAGATGCAGGTTCTTTGGATATCACCGAAATCCCGGGATCGGATTCCCTTCACGATCCAGATGGCGTGATAAAAGAAGCTCAGAACCTTGCTGCCCGAGCCTTTGGGGCAGCAAATACATATTTTTCGGTCAATGGATCCTCTTTAGGGATACACGCCATGATCCATGCGGCCATAAGGCCGGGCGGGAAGATCCTCGTAAACCGTGACGCCCACACATCGGTGATAAACGCCATCTCGATTCTTAGGGCTGAACCGGTATACATACTTCCTGATTATGACAAGAATACGCATCTGAATCTTGGCTGCCGGCAAGATGACCTGATAAGCGTCCTTTCACAGTATCGGGACATTGAGGCGGTCTTCATGACAAGGCCCAACTATTACGGCGTTGCATCCCATATCGGTTCCATGATTGAGGCTGCCAGATCCCGCGGGATTCCATTTTTGGTGGACGAAGCCCATGGAGCTCATTTCTCGTTCTCCGGTCTCTTTCCCCAACCTGTGCTGGAGCTGGGTGCCGATGCCTGTGTACAAAGCCTTCATAAGACCCTGCCGGCCATGACCCAGACAGCCCTGGTTCATGAAGGTTCATCTTCATTGTTGGATAAAGGTAGGCTTTTTAAGTATATGTCCATGCTCCAGACCACAAGCCCCTCCTATGTTCTGATGGCATCCATCGATATCGCCCGCGAGATCATGGAACAGAGGGGAGAAGAGTTATACGATGCACTATATAAAAGGATTGAGGTCTTCGGCAGGGAGCTCTCAAAGATTGATGGTGTCAGGCGCATAAAGCCTGATAACCCAAGTGTTGACACCGACTTTTCAAGGATTGTGCTGAGCTTTGAAAGTAGCGGTCTTACCGGGTTTGAGGCAGAAAGAATATTTCGTGAGTCTTCGGGCATCGTGGCAGAAATGGCGGACTATTATCATTTGGTTCTTATAGCCACGCCCTTTCATACCGATGAGGACTTTGAAGCCCTGCTCAAAGGCATACAGGAGGTGGCAAGGCATGGGAAGGGTACTTTTGATGATAAATTTTCTTTTGTAGGGATACCGGACAGCCTGCCGGAGAGAGCAATGAATCCCGGCGATGCCATTGAAATGCCTGCTGAATACATCGATTTGAATTCTGCCTCAGGCAGGATCAGCGCAGCCACCATCACACCATATCCTCCCGGAATCCCTCTGGTTTACCCGGGAGAGGTAATCTCCGGGGAACTTGTCCGCATGCTTTCCGAAATCCAAGGTTCAGGCGGACGGGTTCATGGTATAATGGATGGTAGAATACAAGTGATAGTTAAGGCATAATGGAGTTAAACAGATGAATAAAGGCATTTTTATTACCTTTGAGGGAAATGACGGTTCCGGGAAGACCACTCAGATCATGCTTCTTTTAGAGTACCTGAAGCAAAAAGGGATTGATGTCATCACCCTGCGGGAGCCGGGCGGAACCGACATGGGCGAAAAGATTCGGGATATTCTTTTGGATAACCGGAACAAGGGAATGAGCCCTGTTGCAGAGATGCTGCTCTACGCCGCATCCCGGGCTCAGTTGGTGTCAACTGTCATAAAGCCGGAACTGGCCAGAAACAAGGCTGTGATCTGTGACAGGTTCATTGATTCATCGCTGGCCTATCAGGGCATAGCAAGAGGCCTCGGAACCGAAAATGTCTGGGCTGTGAACAAACTGGCTGTAGACGACTGTCTTCCCGATATAACATTCTTTATGGATGTGGACGCCGACACGGCGATGGCAAGACGTGAGGCCAAGGGTGAGGAGGCAGACCGTATTGAAAGCGAAAAAATGGATTTCCACAGGCGAGTCTACTCGGGGTATCTGGAACTCTCAAGGCAGGATCCCCGCCGCATCAAGCGGATCAATGTCAACCGAAGCCCTCAGGAAGTCTTTGCCGAGATCCGGGGATATGTGGACGAATTTTTGGAGAAAGCCAAAGGGTAAAGGGATATGGGTCTGAAGATTGACAGGGGCAGTTCGGACAGGAGGCCCCAGCGCCTGCCCTCCCGGGTGAGCAAACAAACCGATAAGGTTCAGGAAAGGAGCACCGCCCAGTTCAGTTCACACATGGACAGGCATTTTGGCAATGCCCAGGAAGAAATCCTGAGGCAGATGGCCAAGGATATTGAAGAGCAGGGGGAACGGCTGGCGGAGCATATCGACATCAGTGAACTTAAGGTTTACAAGCGACTGGTATCGGAATTTCTAAACCAGGCCGTAAGAAGCTCCTCAAGGTTTATAAAAGAGAGCTTTCTGGACAGGCGGGGAAGGCACAGGGTATATGCCATCATAAAGTCCATCAATGAAAACCTTGACAAGCTCACCCAGGAGGTTTTGAAGTCCGAACGCAACCGCATTGAAATACTGGGCCGGATTGAAGACATCCGCGGCCTGATTCTTGATTTGATCCTTTGAGCGAGGGATATCAGTTTGAGCATTCATGATTTTATTGGACAAAAACAAGTTATAGACCGTTTCATAGGGCAGTTCAGATCCGGTATGACAAGCCATGCATATGTTTTATCGGGGCCTTCCGGCATCGGAAAGAAAACATTGGCTCGTGAAATGGCCAAAACGCTTCTTTGCACCGAGGAGCCTTCCAGAGCTCCCTGCGGGAGATGCCGGGGTTGCAAGAGCTTTGACGCCGGTTCAAATCCGAACTTTTTCGAAATCGCACCAAAAACACGCAATATATTAATTGAACAGATCCGGGTGATTCTTGACGATATCACGGTCCGTCCGGCGAATGGAAAAAAGGTCTACCTCATCCAGGAGGCCGACCGGATGACGCCCCAGGCTCAGAACTGTCTTCTCAAGACCCTTGAAGAGCCGCCGCCTTATGCAGTAATCCTTATGACTGCAAGCAATTTTGAATCCCTTCTTATCACCATACGTTCCAGGGTGGTTCATTTAAAGCTTGGACGCTATTCGGATGAAGAGATGAGGATGATCCTGAGAATGCACGGAAAGGACTCATCTGATATTGATTCTGCCATAGCATATAGTGAAGGTATCCCGGCTAGGGCACTTGCCATAACAGGGAGCAAGAGCTTTGTGGAAACCAGGGAACTTGTATTTTCTTATCTCTTTGGGAACGGCGACGGAAATCCGGACGATTGTGAGCTCAACCAGTATTTGTCAGGAAATAAGGATGCCCTGACCGATTGCCTGAATATCCTGGAATCGGCCTATCGTGATGCGATGCTGATACTCTGCGGTAAAACCAGCAGCTTGATTAATTGGGATAAAAGAGATAAACTTATGGAGTATGCAAAAAAGAGCAGCATACAGGCTCTGATAGCTAAAATAGAGGAACTGAATGGGGTTCGCAGCCAGCTTAAGCGCTATATCAACCACCAGCTTGCGGTGGATCTTGTAACACTGGTGCCCCATGAGGTATGACATTATAAGAGGTGCATTTATGATAAATGTTGTAGGAGTCCGTTTCAGGACTGCCGGAAAGATATATTATTTTGATCCAGGCGATCTTGATATAAAAGTTGGCGACATGGTCATTGTTGAAACAGCCAGAGGCGTTGAATGCGGAAAAGTGGTGGTCGCCAGCCATGAGGTTTCGGAAGAAGAGGTAGTGCTCCCCCTCAAAAGCGTGATCCGCAAGGCCGATGAGGAAGACCTGAAGCATGTTGAAGAAAACAAGCAAAAAGAGGTTGAAGCATTCAGTATTTGCCTTGAAAAGATAAAAAAGCACGGCCTTGAGATGAAGCTTATAGATGTGGAGTACACCTTTGATAATAACAAGATTCTTTTCTATTTCACGGCGGACGGCCGTGTGGACTTCAGGGAACTGGTCAAGGACCTTGCTTCAGTATTCAGGACAAGAATTGAATTAAGACAGATCGGAGTCAGGGATGAGGCAAAAATGATGGGCGCACTGGGCACATGTGGAAGGCCCCTTTGTTGCAGTACTCATTTGTCTGAATTTCATCCCGTATCCATCAAGATGGCCAAAGAACAGGCTCTCTCTCTCAATCCGTCCAAGATATCCGGAACCTGCGGCCGGCTGATGTGCTGCTTAAAGTATGAGCAGGAGAATTACGAGTACCTTCTGAAGAAGATGCCCAAGGTAGATGCGGTGGTTCAAACTCCCAAAGGACCCGGAACAGTGGTGTTCGTATCCCTTCTCAAAGAAATGGTCAAGGTGAAGCTTGACAATGAGCAGGGAACCGATATTGAGGAATACCATATCGACGATGTGAAGATCGTGCGGGATGCCGAAAAGAAGAATGACCAGGAAGAAAACCTCCTTGAGGAACTGAAGGAGCTTGAAGACTGATAAAGAGTCAGCAAGAAATTGAAAAATTGGCTGATTGACATAAGAATATTATTAGTATAGGATATTTCTGTGGTGAACAACCAACAATCACGTGGAGGTGTTATAGATGGCTTATTTTATCAACGAAGAATGCATTAGCTGTGGTGCGTGTGAACCTGAGTGTCCCGTTACCTGTATCTCCGAAGGAGACGGTACATATGTGATAGATGAGGATGCATGCATCGATTGCGGTTCATGTGCGGATGTTTGCCCGACAGGAGCTCCGCAGCCTAAATAAGGATTATTATGGGGAGCCAGGCTAAAAAGTCCTGGCTCTTTAATCTCAGTTATTTAACTGCACAGGCGGGCTAAACCCGCTTTTTTGTTATAAAGAACCGGGGGCTGGATATATATCCCCGGCCAGGTTTTGCAGGAGTGAGCTTTTTGGGATTCTTGGTTTACGATGATGAGACGCTGGAAGACTTACAGATAAACAACCTTTATATTATCCAAAAGAAGGAGTCCTTTAGGTTCGGCATGGACGCTGTGCTTCTTGCCGGTTTTGCAAAGGCCAGACCCGGGGACACCGTCGTGGATCTTGGGACGGGAACCGGTATTGTGGCCATTTTAATGTCTGCCAAAACCATGGCTGATAAGATCATAGGTCTTGAGATCCAGCCGGATATCGCCGATATGGCAAGGCGGTCTGTTGAAGGAAATGGACTGTCTTCCAGGGTCAGTATCGAGGTTATGGATATCAAAGATGCAGCACGCCATCTTCCCGCTGGTGGAATCGATGTGGTAGTTACCAATCCACCCTATACAAAGTGGGGAGGAGGCCTTGTCAATCCTGATGAATCCAGAGCCATATCCAGGCACGAGATTCTATGCACATTGGAGGATGTGGTCAAGACTGCCTCATCCCTTTTAAGGTACCATGGTGAGTTCTATATGGTTCACAGACCCGACCGGCTCTGTGATATCATGGTGGAGATGAGAAAAAACCATCTGGAGCCTAAGGAGCTCAGAATGGTATGCCCAAGAGCTGGGGACGCGCCTTCACTATTGCTCATCAAGGGAATCCGCAGGGGAAATTCCGGCATGAAGTTGCTTGCTCCCCTTTATATATACGATGCCGATGGAAATTATACCAGCGAGGTACGATCCATATACGGCTTGTCGGAGAAGTCTTCCACGCCGCGCGATACGAGGTGAGACCATGGCTATACATTTGAAGGCTCCCGTGGATCAGGAGCTGTTAAACACTCTGAAAGCAGGAGATGAGGTGCTAATAAGCGGCACCATCTATACCGGAAGGGACGCCGCCCATAAAAGGATGATGGAGATGATTGAAAGAGGAGAACCACTTCCTTTTAACATCAGGGGGCAGATCATCTATTATGTGGGACCGTGTCCTGCTCCTCCGGGAAAGATCATAGGCTCTGCCGGGCCCACTACCAGTGGCCGCATGGATGCCTATACCCCCAGGCTCATTGAAATGGGGCTTAAGGGAATGATAGGAAAAGGAGCGCGCAGTAAAGAGGTTATAGCTGCTATCAAACAATACGGTGCGGTGTACTTTGGCGCCACGGGCGGAGCGGCTGCCCTTATAGCTTCCTGTATCAAAAAAGCTGAGGTTATCGCCTTTGAGGATCTTGGCACCGAAGCCATCAGGAAACTGGAAGTTGAAAACATACCCTGTACGGTCATAATAGACACCAAGGGCAATGATGTGTACATAACTGGAAGAGCCAGGTATGAAAGAAAGGGGCGGGTTTAAGGCCATGTTTGAAAAGAGGATTAACATATTTGTGGGCCATTATGGCAGCGGAAAATCCGAGATAGCTGTCAATGCAGCCTTTAACATAAGGCAGGAAAGGGAAAATGTTGTACTGGCTGATATGGATATCGTAAACCCCTTCTTCAGAAGCCTTGACGCCAAAAAGATGCTGGAATCCATGGGGATTGGCGTTCTGGCTCCGCTCTTTGCCAATACCAACGTGGATGTTCCCGCTCTTATTCCTGAGATAGCAGCGGCTATAAAGAACCGGGAGAACAACGTTATTCTGGACGTGGGCGGTGATGATGACGGCGCAAGGGTTTTGGGGCGCTACCACAAGGATATTTTAGACGGCGAATATGACCTGTTCTTTGTCATAAACAGGGCAAGACCCCTGACAGGAGATCTTGAGGACACCCTGCAATATATGGAAGCCATTCAGGAAGCATCCCGGCTGAAGGTGACAAGGCTCATCAGTAATACCCACTATTTAGACCAAACATCCCCGGAGGATGTGGCATATGGTCTTGACCTGAGCCGCCAGGTGTCTGAAAAAACCGGTGTTCCCATCGCCGCTGTCTGTGTCATGGAGGGAATGGAGCATCTGGCCAAAGATTTGGGCGCCCCTCTATTTGTTTTGAGAAAGAACATAAAGCTGCCGTTTTGACGCTGATGGGAAAGGGGAAGGAGGCATATTATGCTATTCGTATGTTATCCGAAATGCACAACTTGCCAGAAGGCCAAGAAGTGGCTGGAGGAAAAAGGCGTAACCTTTGAAGAGAGGCATATCAAAGAGAAAAATCCTTCTATAGAGGAAATAAAGGATTGGCATAAAAGGAGCGGTCTGCCGCTAAAGAAGTTCTTTAATACCAGTGGGCTCCTATACAGGGAACTGAAACTGAAGGAAAAGCTTCCTAACATGAGCGAGGAAGAGCAATATGAGATACTGGCATCGGATGGTATGATTGTGAAGCGTCCGATTCTCATAGGTGATGGTTTTGCACTTGTAGGATTTAATGAAGCCCGTTGGAAAACTGCACTCGGCCTAGAATAACTTACCTTCATCAAGGCGAGGTTTTGCTGACAGATGCAACCGTTTTAAGGAGGAAGCGAAAATGATATTGGAAACAGAAAGGCTGATCCTGCGTCCATGGAACGAATCAGACGCCGAAAGCTTATATGAATATGCGAAGGATCCCCGTGTTGGGCCCATCGCCGGATGGCCGCCGCACAAGAGTGTGGAAGAAAGCCTTGATGTGATAAAAAACGCGTTCAACGGTCCTGAGTGCTATGCAGTATGCCTCAAAACAGATAATGTTGCTATTGGCTGCATTGAACTTAAGCTGAAGGGCAGAACGAATATGACCGACAGGGATGACGAATGCGAGCTGGGCTATTGGATTGGTGTACCATTCTGGGGTAGAGGATATATACCTGAGGCGGTAAGGGAAATCCTTCGACATGGATTCGAAGATCTCGGGATGACCACCATCTGGTGCGGCTATTATGACGGTAATGAAAAATCTAAGCGGGTTCAGGAAAAGAGCGGGTTTAACTATCACCATACCTGCCATGATGTTCCGGTGCCGTTGTTGAGAGAAACACGGATAGGGCATACAAGCTTTCTCACAAAGGAACAATGGCAATCAGGGCTTATAAGGAATGATTAAAAACAAAAGCTGCGGTTCCCATGTCTGATAACGCGGACATGAGAGCCGCATCTATGCCTATAAGACTTTATACAATTAATGCCTAATATATAGTATACATACTGCGCCCTCAGAATTGTGTATAATGGACATGGTCCATGGAGTAGCATGGAGCGCAATACAAGATGAAGCAAGATACGGATACCAGATTAAGGGAGAAATACTATGGATATTGTAATGGACTTACTTCTTATGCTGGGCGGAGTCGCTGTATTCATGTTCGGTATGAAACAGATGAGCTCCGGTCTTGAGCGAAGTGCGGGATCGAGAATACGCAACCTTTTTAAGAGACTGGACAAAAACAGGGTAGTAAATTACGGAACCGGAATTGTGGCTACTGGCCTTGTACAGTCTTCTTCAGCCACTTCGATCATGACAGTCGGACTTGCCCATGCAAACATCGTAACGGTCAAGCAGGGTTCAGGTTTTATCCTGGGCGCAAAAGTGGGCACCACCCTTACAGCATTTCTGTTTGCCCTTTCAGGAATCAGCAAAGGAAGTTTTGACATCAGCTATGTTTTTGCTTCGCTCGCGTTCGTCGGTGTAATCATCATTTTCTCCACCACCAACGAAACCCTTAATAAGATCGCGCCGTTTTTAATCGGCTTTGGCATGCTGTTTGTAGGGATGGAAGTGATGGAAAGTGCAATCGGAGGTGCGGATTCGACCCTGAGTATCCAGCTCACCAAACTGTTCAAGTATGATATAATGCAAAACCCCATCCTGCTGGTGATACTGGGTATCCTGTTTACAGGCATAATACAGTCATCCACGGCGGCAACCGGTGTATTCATCGCCTTATTAGGCACGGGAGTAATCCAGAATACAGATCAGGCATTTTTCCTGGTGATGGGAGCAAATATCGGAACCTGCACCGACGGCATTATGGCTTCACTCACCACCAACGCCAACGGAAAACGCATTGCGCTGTTCCATGTTATTACCAGCGTAATCGGCGCAGTATCATTTTCGATCATCCTGGTTCTTTTCAGGGCACCCATAGTAGGTATATTTGAAAGCATGTTCCCCGGAAAACCCCAGTTCAGTCTGGCAACCTATAACCTGGCATATAACACTATTTACACCTTGATATTGCTTATGCTTATCGATCCGTTGGTTGCTCTTGTAACAAGGCTGGTGAAGGACAAGCAGGAGGAACTGGAAGAGGTGTCGTATATCGACGAGCGTTTCCTTCAGACCCCTGCGGTTGCCATTGAACAGGCATTGAAGGAATTGTACGATATGACCATTCTTGCTAAGGAGAACCTTGATCGTGCCTTTAATTCCCTGCTCATCGGGGATACCAGTGACAGGAACAGGATAGATGAGGTTGAGCACCGTATCGATACCCTTACAGGCAAGCTTACAAGCTTTTTCATCAAAATCTCATCAGTGACCAAACTTCCTGAAGATGAAAAACTGATTGGCGGGCTTCATCATGTAACCAACGATATAGAGCGTCTGGGCGACTATGCTGTTCTTTTGGCGAAAGAAACCAAGTACATGAAAAAGAATGAGGTTGCATTTGTAGACCAGACCAGGGAAGAGCTTAGCCGGATATATGCACTCATATCCGAAATGTTTGAACTTGGTTTTGACGCGTTTAAAAATCGCAGAACCAGGTATTTGAGATCAATTGCAAATATTCAAAAGGAAATCAAGAAACTGATAAAATCCACGCGTGACGAGAATGTAGTGCGCTTAAGCTCCGGGATGTACCCTGTTGAGGTATCGAAAAGCATTTATTCGGTCCTGTTCTCACTGCAAAGGATTGCGGACCACATCGTGAACATTGCTTTCTCAATCAAATCTACCACCGGGAGTAAATCAGAAGCATTCCAGGTCATCGAGAAGGAAATGCAGAGAAAGGAAAAGGCATTATCAGCAGGCCGGTTATTCTGATTAGCCGTCCCACTGCCGCTTCAAGTCCATTTTCAGGCTGTTTTAATATCATTAATTCAGCCTGAAGCAGGACATGGGCAGAATTTATTATGAAGCTCCTTAACCTTTGCCTAAATCGCATTAAGCTTATTTTCGTATTGATTCTGCAATATCTTGAAGGTTTCCTCATGACCTCCAACATCGGGATGATAAGCCCTGCACAGAGCTTTATATCTTCTCTTTATATCCTCTTCAGTTAAGCAGCCTGAAAAGAAATCAAAAGAATGATTATTGTCCCCGACTGCGGAAGAAGCATTTTGACTTATAATCCGGAGAGTCTCCTTATTTATCTCTTTGGAAAGCTGAATTGCTTTTTCTATCTGCGGTATGAACACTCTTTTGAAAACTTCAGCATCAATGCCCGATTCATAGGCTGACATCTGCTCCGTCAAGATATTTATAAGGTTTATATATTCATGGAATTTCTGTTCCATAACCGGATCCCGGCTTATGCTCATTGCTGCGTCAACCTGGCGATTGAGATCCCCGAGTCCATCGATCAGTTCAACTAGGGTATCCAGGTAGTGCTGGCAGCGCTGTGTGCTTTTGCCTTCTTCAAATGAATCTTCGGACTGTTTCAGAAATGCTTCCGCATCTATTGCCCGATCTGATTTTCTCGCCAGCGATGCAGGAATAGTGCCGGAAAAATTCATACCCATCTCTTCACCCAGTTCCTTCCACTCCATGCCGAGCGAGATCAAGATGGCAATGATACCAAGGACAGTAACCGCAAAATACAACACCGCGAAGACAGCGTCTATTTGAGGAATGCTCTTCAGGTACTCAAACGGGCTCATCCCGTATACTCTATCCATCTCGTCATAGGTGAAGAGTATGGCGTAGACCACAAAACCTGCGCTGGCCGCTATGGACAGGGGTACGGAGCGGGTAAGAAGCTTTATGGTTATGAAATTCACAAATCGAAGCAGATGCCATCCCACGCATGCCAAAGCAGGGAGCTTTGTCGTGGATTTATCTTTCAAATTGTCATAGTCGCTTTCACACACATCATAGAGATATGACCAGCCCTTGTAGAGATACATAAATATGTACTCGAATACTGCCATTAAAGCCGCGATAATTGTCTTGGTTATTGCGGCCGCAAGGCTTCCCACCAGGTATATAAGCACAAATACGATGCTGAAGATTGTAAAGAGTGAAATGATCAGGAGAAAAAATATGTTTTGAAAGAATTTGCCCGGATCTTGGATTAATGCCTTCAGTATAACCAGTCCGATGACTGCTGCACCTACACCTACAAAAACGAGAAATTTTTCGAGTGCCTGGCGAACCAGCTTAGCTGCCAGCGCGACAACAAACAAAGGAAATGCTAAAAGAGATAAAATGTTAACTTTAATTACTTTCAAAACGGCTATCATTTTAAAATCCCTTATCATTCAAGTTTTTCGAATTTAAAAGAGAATACAGACTTATGGGGCAGTACCTTTTCTGCCAGTAACCTTACATAACCATCCAGTTAATTGCTTATTTTAACAAAAGAGCAAATGGATGTCCATATAGTAGAAAAAATAAGCTGCAGGATAATTTCGCTGTCTAGTACGCTCTCTTTCTGAAAAAGAATGATTAAAAGACAAGAGATGCGGTTCCCATGTCTGACAACGCAGATATGAGAACCGCATCTTATAAGACTTTATACAATTAAAGCTTAATACTATCAGAAGGTGATGCGAAGGGACCCGGGATAACATGGACGCCACGGTGATTTCCGAAGTAGTCCGAGTCAAAGCGTATCGGTGTTCCGTCCACATCCTCAAAATACTGTTCCGGTTCGAATGCTTTGCCGAGGGTTTCGGTGTTAACCATCCGGGAGCTGAAATCCTTGAGGTGATCAAATATATTAGTGTTCAGATAATAATGACCGTCCTTTTCTACAAGTTCAACCTTAATCTCATGTTCGCTGTCAACCGACAGGCCGTTTACTTCTTTTTTCCAGGGTTTAGCACCGTTTAGATACACATTTCCTTCACTCCAGATTGGCAGATGACCAAAATGAGCATCCTCCAAAGCCATCATATTAGGACGCTGTGTAAAATCAAACTGCGAAATCCATTCATCATAGGTCGGGTACTCATCGAAAACATGCGTTCCAACAAGCCTGTTTTCCGAAATTGCCTCTTGCGGATCCTGATCATTATAAGTGACATAGTCTTCAGATGGCCATTTCTGTACAAATACATTGTTGTAGAAACGGTTGTCCCCATGAAGGATGGTCATAAAGCCCATTACTTCGGTACGGTGCGGTATGTGGTAAGGCGTATAACGCCAGTGGGTACCGTCGCCAACACTGGTAAAGGCACCACAGATAAGGTTGTGGACCAAAGCAACACCTTGTGTCGCAAAGCGAAGGCTGACGTCTGAGAGAAGGATATTGTTATCGATTAGTGTAGGCCCATGACTGACCTCAACAAATAAATCCTGAGACATCATGCTTCCGGGAAGATTCTTGGCATATGGCGGCCGTTGGTTGTCATGAAGCAGGTTCTGAGTAATACGTGTACCCTGAGCTTCCCAGTCACACCAGATCCCCATAGTACAATGGTGGATATGATTCCGGCGTATGATCACATCGATGGCTGCATGCAATTTGATTCCGGAAACTTCTGCTCCGCCGAGTTCCATCATATTGTTGATATGGTGGATATGATTGTCTTCGATAATACTGAAGACACCACCCATCCGGCCGATAATGCCACCCTGTTCACAATGGTGGATGTTGCAGCGGCGTACGATATGACTGCCTATTTTTTCTTTCATCCAACCGTGATACTGACCGCGGCATATTGCATCCCGCTCCATTTGGGTAGGACTTTTTACATGCTTATTTGTAAAGTAATGCTCGTTTTCAGGATCAAGATATTTTCCAAGAGAAATGCCGGCGCACTTGCTGTTTGAAATCTCGCAATCTTCAATTATCCAGCCCTTGCTCCAGTGAGGGCCGATCATGCCATCCTGAAAAGCTGCAGGTGGTGCCCAGGTGGTGGCAGCCTTATCGATCTTGAATCCTCTGACCGTTATATAACCGACGCCTGTTTTTGAAGGCATAAAGCATCTGCGTCGTACATTGAATTCTACATTTTCCTTATTTGGATCAAGACCTTGGAAATTGGCATAGATAATTGTTTCATCGGCCTGTGTGTCCTGCTCGGTATACCACTTATAGACAGAGTCTTCCGGTACCCAACTGTACTCATAAACTTCGCCTTTGATACATTCTTCTAAAGTCGTGGCTTCATACATCGCCTTGTCATTTAAATATACACAGCCGGTATGTTTGTTTGGTTCCGCGAAATACCAGTCTCCATATACCAAAGTTGTATAAGGATTGTAATCGCCGAAAACACTGTTTGGGATCCGGCATACCCAAACGTTTTCCTTGTAATGCTTCCAGGTTTTTATCTGTTCTGCACCGGTAATCACTGCACCAAGAGGCTCTGTGCTGATATAAGTGATACGGGCATCTTCAGTACCTGGATGAACAGGGTCTACATATTCCCGGTAAATCCCGGGCGCCACCAACACTTCATCACCGGGAAGCGCCACCTTCGCGGCGTCATTGATACGTTTAAATGGTCTCTCCCTGGAACCGTCGCCGTCCCTTACGGCATTCACATCAACATAGTATTTCATGCCTCATTCTCCTATTTTTACATAGTTTCTTATACTATTAAGATACCACTTCCGGGTATTATTTTATCAATAATAAAATGGGTTATGGCAAGCTTTTGTCCATTGTTCTAATAAGAAATGCAGGCTAGTTGATAAACAGTATAAATATTGGGTAAATAATCCATGTAGATTTCGTAATATAAGAACATATCAGGGAAATTAAAGGAATACTTGCGAAAGATACTTTCATCTGTTGAAAAAACTAAGGAAATTGGAGGCCAGGTTATGAATCAGGAATTACTACAACGAATTGACCGCTTTAATATGGATAGAGATTGGGATCAATTTCATTCTCCGGATAACCTGGCAAAATCTATTGCAATCGAGGCAGGGGAACTGCTTGAAATTTTCCAGTGGGATTCAGAAGGTAACCCTGAGCGTGTGAAAGAAGAGTTAGCTGACGTTATGATTTTTTGCATTCAACTAGCAATGAAATATGGGTTTGATATTGAAGAGATCATTCAAGAGAAACTTGCAATAAATGAAGTAAAATATCCTATTTCTAAAGCGAAGGGAAGCAGCAAAAAGTATACGGAGTTTGATGCTACATGATTATTTACAGTTCAGATGTAGGTGGATTTAAAAAGGATATTTTTGAAGGGCGTCTGATAGATACACTAGATCGGCAAATAGCTCGAAGCTATAAGGCTTCTAGTTATAATGAACGATTGTCATGGCAGAACTCGCTTCACTTCATGAACACGATTATCACAAACTCAAACTTACCAAACAATGCTGGTGTTGCGATTGAGTACATGATTCCAACGACTTCAAAACGAATAGACTTTTTATTAAGTGGATACAATGATGAAGGCCAACCTAATGTTGTTGTTATTGAGTTGAAGCAGTGGAGCAGTCTTGAGGCATCAACTGAATCCCCTGAACTTGTAAAGGTATATCTTAATGGCGGCCTGCGGGATTGTCCACATCCTAGTTATCAAGCATGGTCCTATACAACTTTATTGAAAGATTATAATTCATCCATTCAAGACGGCAGTATCGTCCTGCACCCATGCGCATACCTGCATAATTATATTTCAGAGCCGGATGATCCTCTGCGTGCAGAAAACTTCACAGAACTCTTAAAGGAGAGTCCATTTTTTGATCAGCATGATGGCCGTAAGCTTTGTGATTTTATTAATAAGTTTATTAGAAAAGGCGATCATCGGAAGATCCTATATTATATCGATAACGGCCGTATCCGCCCGTCAAAATCCTTGCAGGACAACCTATTGGCAATGCTGAAGGGTAATGATGCCTTTGTTATGATTGACGATCAAAAGGTCGTTTATGAAAATGCAATTGCAATGGCAGAGAAGACAAGGCGTGATCACAGAAAGCGGGTCATGATTGTTGAAGGGGGACCAGGGACTGGGAAAAGTGTGTTAGCTATAAATTTACTGGCGGAATTGACAAACAGAAATATGGTAGCACAGTATATCACGAAGAATTCTGCTCCGCGAAACGTTTATAAGACTAAACTCAAGGGTAATCGCCTTATGAATTCAGTTGATAATCTATTTAAGAATTCCAGTTGTTATTACGATGTACCAGATAATACGATTGATGTTGCTATTGTTGATGAGGCGCATCGTTTGAATGCCAAGTCGGGGTTTTATGGGAATCAAGGCGAAAACCAAGTAATGGAGATTATCAAAGCCAGTAAGTGCTCAGTTTTCTTTGTTGATGACCACCAGATAATCAGTCTAAAGGATATTGGTCAGAGCGAAGAAATCAGAAAACAGGCAAAACGTCTGGGTGCCATTATTTTGGAGGAATGCCTTCAATCTCAATTTAGATGTAATGGCTCAGACGGTTATATAGCATGGCTTGAAGATGTATTGCAGATTCGTGAGACAGCAAACAAGTATTTCGATCTGGATTATGACTTTGATGTAGTTGAATCGCCTCATGACCTGCTGAAATGGGTGATTGAAAATAATGGCAATAATAAGGCACGTGTAATTGCAGGCTATTGTTGGGATTGGCCTACAAAGACAAGGAATGTTAGGGGCTTTCACGATATCATCATTCCGGAGCATAACTTTGGGATGAGCTGGAATCTCGAAAATGATATTTGGGCAATTGAACCGAACTCCGTGAATGAAGCCGGCTGTATTCATACTTCTCAGGGTCTCGAATTTGAATACGTTGGCGTTATCATTGGTCCTGATATGTACTTCGATGGAACGAATGTATGCACCGATGCAAATAAGCGTGCTTCTACAGATCAGTCGCTTAAAGGCCTGAAGAAACTAGCAAAAACTAATCCTGAGCTGGCGGAGAAACGTGCAGATTTGATTATCAGAAATACTTATCGTACCCTTTTGACACGTGGCTTGAAGGGATGCCGGGTGTTTTGTACTGATACTGCGCTTGGCGAATACATCAAAAGTAGAATGAAGGAACAATATAAGGTACTCATGCACTCCGTGCCAGAACCTATGTCTCTTAAGGCAGCTGAGGATTCTGCTCCATATGAGTCTGATTAGAAAAAAGAGGCTATATCAAAGGAAGTTAGTTGACGCATTGACCAAACGGCTGAAAGTTTATTTTACAGTACACCAAAAGAGGCTGTGTTTAAGGCTTTGGGTGTAGAATAAAAAATGGTAAATAAAATAATATCATTATATTGTGGAAGGGGAGCTTAATGGCTCAGAATCGCGCATATATAAATAAAGAAACTCTTGCCTTTATTTGCTCGCAGATTGGTGTTTCTGTATCCTTTCTTGCGCAGAAAACAAGATATAAAGAAGAACAGATAAGATCTTGGTTGGATGAAACTAATGATGATCTTCCAACGTTTACTCAAGCTAAATCTATCGCAAAGGTATTACGAATCCCTTTTGCTGGATTGTATATGCGGAAGGAGAACGTACCAATTAGGAGGCTTCCTTCATTTCGTAACTTAAGAACACTTCAAAATAGAGTTACATTGGATGACAGTTTATTGAATATTGCAATTGCAGAACTTATTCGTTACCATAACTTTTTATCATCTTCAGAATCAGATTTAGGTATTTCAAGTATACCTCCTTTATTGCCAATTATATCGGATTCAGCAAGTGTAATTGATTATGCGACAACAATAAGGACATTCTATGATATAAAACTAGCCGATCAACTTCGATTGAAGTCTCCCAGACAATTTTACTTATATGTTCGTCAAAAAATAGAGAATAAAGGTATATTTATACACTGTTTTACTGGAGTAGATGTGGAAATAGCTCGAGGGATATCTATTTATAATGAAGCAACTCCTATTATTGGTATTAATGATAAAGACAGATATCCGGCAAAAACTTTTTCAATGATTCACGAATTGGTGCACATCATAAAACGTCAGTCGACACTTTGTAATGAGATGTATGCTTCATTTACTTCTTCAAGGGAGGAGGTCTTCTGTAATGCTGTTGCCGGGGAAGTTCTTGTTCCAGAAGCTTCACTGCATACATATCTGACTGCAAACAATATAACTGGGTTTAATTTAGATAATATTGAGAAAGCTGCAAAGAGATTTAATATAAGTAAAGAAGTAATTATTAGACGTCTATTTGATACGAAAAAACTTACTAAAGATGAGTATGATACTTTTGCTAATGAGATACTTCATAGATTTTTACAAGAGCGGGAAAATGAAAAAATTGCTCGTCAAGAAGGACATGGAAAGCCAATAATAAGAAGCATAAGTCGTGAAGCTATTGATAAATGTAGTCCATCAATATGCAAGATATTACTTATCGGTTATAACGAAGGATATTTCAGCAGACAGGAGGTTTCTGGCTTTCTCGGAATAAAGGAAAGATATATTCCGGAGTTCTTTTCGGAGGTGGTTAGATGGTAGATAATGAAAACTATGAACAACTAATGTTGATTAAACCACCTTATCGCTACATAATTGATACTTGTTCAATACTATCTCAAAAGTCAAACGAACCTTATAGAAGAACTGTTTATAAAACTCTTTGGGATAATATTGATCTTATGGTTCAAAACAAGATAATAATTACATGTAGTGCAATAAAAGATGAGATTGAGGATGAAGAAATCATTACTTGGTTGCAATTTAATAAATGTGAAATATTAGATGCTGACATAGAAATCCAGCGCAATGTTGCAAGAATTGTGAATGAGCACCCGGAATTACTCAATTTTGCTAATATGAAATCATCAGGGGACGCGTTTCTCATCGCCACTGCAATGAAATATGAAATTTCTATAATAACTGAAGAAAGCAAAGGTAAACTAAAGAAAATTCCTAAAATTTGCGAAGCATATGACATTCCTTGTTACAGTATAACTGAGATGGCTGAAAAAGAGGGATGGATTTTTTAATTTACATGTAAAGTGCGAGGAGGATAAATTGGTATCAAGAAAACAACTTTTTTGAATCGGATTTTTGTATTGTAGCAATCCGAAATACTATCAATATATTTGAACTTGTTAATGCTGTAAGAAGCGACCATAGCGCCGCTCATCCTAATGAGATCCTCAATAAAACTGAAGCTGAATATGTTGTGCGTATTATTGCTGATACTCTATCCTTTATTAGCAAAATTAAAAATTTAAAAGATTATGAAAGTAAATCTGATAATTCTGATATGTTCGATTATGATATAGATGATTTACCTTTTTAGCTTATTTATCGACGCTGTATTAGCATATTGAAGGCTGATATATATCCTGTTACGGTTACTGAGTCGGGATACATGCTTCAAATACATGAGTTAGATATTTATAAGCATAGCATGTTCATATGTATGAAATTGAGATCAACCCATTGATCAGCAAGGGAACTACTGAAATAGACAAAACACCCGATCTCAGGGCTGACTGAACAAAATGTGGATGACCAAAAGATGTATGAGCAGGCAAAACGAAACCTTCTAAAGAATAAGTAGAGACACATACAGCACTATGGGGACACCAAAAGATCAGTCGTTCGGGAAATCCTTAAAGCGGGTCTGTTCAAACAATCCCTGAATAAAAATTCAATAAAGGTACCCTTTCCTTTTCAAATTCCATTAATAAGTGCTATAATATATAAAGTTGTGCAAGAAATCATTGAATGTAGAGGAGTTACATATGGCTAAAGTTACATTCAGGGAAGATCGGTGCAAGGGCTGCGGCCTGTGCATCCAAGTGTGCCCTAAAAAAATAATCCATGAAAACAGAGACAGAATCAACGCAAAAGGATATTTCCCGGCAGAGGTTGTGGAAATGGACAAGTGTATCGGCTGTGCATTTTGCGCAACCATTTGTCCCGATTGCGTTATCAAGGTTGAGAAGTGAGGAGGGAACCGGGAATGGGAGAAAGACTTCTGATGAAAGGCAATGAGGTTATTGCGGAGGCCGCAATCCGTGCGGGATGCCGCCACTATTTCGGTTATCCCATCACACCTCAGACAGAGATTGCACATTACATGGCAAAGAAGATGCCGAAGGTTGGAGGCGTATTCCTCCAGGCTGAGAGTGAGGTGTCTGCCATTAACATGGTATATGGCGCCGCCTCAACAGGCAAACGGGTTATGACCTCATCGTCAAGCCCGGGGATAAGCCTTAAGCAGGAAGGTATATCCTATGCTTCGGGAGCACAGCTGCCAGCAGTTATTGTTAACATCATGCGCGGAGGGCCCGGGCTGGGAGGAATCCAACCATCCCAGAGCGACTATTTCCAGGCCACCAAGGGCGGCGGCCATGGTGATTATCATTTGATCGTTCTTGCGCCTTCAAGCGTTCAGGAGCTTTATGAACTGACAGTGGACGCCTTTAATCTGGCCGACCAGTACAGAATGGTTGCCATGATCCTTGGAGACGGTGTTTTGGGTCAGATGATGGAAGTGGTCAACTTCCGTGACGAAGAGCCCATTGTTAAGGTGGATAAGTCATGGGCTGCCTACGGACACGGCATGAAACGGGAGCATAACACCGTCACATCCATCCATTTGGATCCTGCCGTATTGGAGCAATGGAACATAGCTTTGCAGGACAAGTACAAGATCATAAGCGAAAAGGAACAGCGCTTTGAGCTGTATAAATGCGACGATGCGGAGATTATCATAGTTGCCTATGGCTCTGTGGCGCGCATTGCAAAGAATGTTGTTCAGGTAGCAAGAGAGGAAGGCATCAAGGTTGGGCTTTTAAGACCCATCACCCTGTGGCCTTTCCCCACAAAAGCCTTTGAGCAGGTTATAGACAAGCCCAATGCTTTCCTCACTGTTGAGATGAGCTCGGGGCAGATGCTTGAGGATGTCATGCTTGCCGTGAAAGGAAGAAAGCCTGTTCACTTCACAGGAAGAATGGGCGGCATGATTCCAAAAGTGGACGATATCATGGCAAAGATCAGGGAGATCAGGGCCGATTAACGAGGATTTTGGAAAGGAGAGGTTGCAAATGGCTGTTGTATTTGACAGGCCTCATGCTTTAGTAGATATACCCATGCACTACTGCCCCGGTTGCACCCACGGCATTGCCCACAGGCTGGTTGCCGAGGCACTGGACGAGCTGGATATAGAGGGAAGGACTGTGGGGATTTCCTCAGTGGGATGCTCCTACAACAATTATTTCTATTTTAACTGTGACATGATACAGGCTGCCCACGGGCGCGCCCCTGCGGTTGCAACGGGTGTGAAAAGGAGCCTGCCTGATAACATTGTATTTACATATCAAGGTGACGGCGACCTGGCTGCCATTGGTACGGCGGAGATCGTCCATGCTGCAGCAAGGGGGGAGAACATCACCGTCATTTTTATCAACAATACCATTTATGGAATGACATCGGGACAAATGGCACCCACCACCTTGCTGAATCAGGTTACAACCACTACACCTTATGGAAGGGATGCTAAGGAACACGGAAACCCCATCAGGGTTTGCGAAATGCTTTCCACTCTGAAAGGTCCGGCATATATTGAGCGGGCGTCGCTCCATGATATAAAGCATATCAAGAAGGCGAAGGAAGCCGTCAAGAAGGCCTTCAAGGTTCAGATGGCAGGAAAGGGATTTTCGCTGGTTGAGCTTCTCTCCACCTGTCCCACCAACTGGGGTCTGGATCCTCTGGAATCCCTTGACCGTGTGAAGAGTGAGATGATGGAATACTATCCCCTTGGTGTGTTTGCGGGAAAGGATCTGGAGGTGTAGTTTATGTTTCTTCATGAAGTGATCATTGCAGGCTTTGGCGGCCAGGGCATCCTGTCTGCCGGAAGACTGATTGCCTATGCCGGAATGCTTGATGGCAGGGAAGTCTCCTTCCTTCCGTCCTATGGCCCCGAAATGCGCGGCGGAACGGCCAACTGTATGGTGGTTGTCTCGGATGAACCAATAGCTTCACCGGTACTTAACAGCTGCACCGCGTTGATAGTGATGAATAATCCTTCTCTGGAGAAGTTTGAGAGCTATCTTAAAAAGGATGGTGTCCTGATTACCGATAGTTCCCTGGTGCAGAAAAAGCCTGTGAGGGATGACATCCGAAGCTTTGAGCTTCCTGCCACTCTAATGGCCACTGATGCTGGCAACAAGGCGTTTTCGAATATCTATCTGATCGGAAAGCTTATCAAGGAGACAGGCATTATCACGCCAGAGAGCTTTGAAAAGGCCCTATATGGCGTGTTGTCCAAAAGTAAGCATTATCTGATTCCCCAGGAGATGGAAGCCTTGAAAGCGGGAATGGATTATTAATACGAAAACATTTAAAGGCTCTGCTAGGTCGGAGCCTTTTTGATATATGTGCGGGCATTTCAGTTTCTCTTAAAAATGGCACCCATAAATGGTCGTCGGATTTTCTAGGCATGGAAAGCATTGACTTTTTATAAAAGTATGAAGTAGAATGATAACAGTATTTGTAAATAGAGCATCATTGTAGGCCGGTTCAGGCAGCCGGTCATTTTGATGCATGCAGTGCCGATAGCGTTAATATTGATAATAATGATAAGGAGATGGGCTTATGGGAATTATCAGAGCGGCATTTGAAGCAGTAAGAGGAGGCCTTGCCGATCAGTGGCTGGAAGTCATTGAAGCAAACGATATGAGCGACACCACCGTGATGACAACAGGTGTGAAGGTGCGCAATGATAAGCGAAACCGGAATATCAAGGGAACCGATAATATTGTTTCCCAGGGCTCGATTATTCACGTATATCCCAACCAGTTCATGATACTTACAGACGGCGGCAGAGTAGTTGACTATTCCGCAGAACCCGGCTATTACAAGGTTGATAATTCTTCCTCGCCATCCCTTTTCAGCGGGCAGTTCGGTGAGGCGCTAAAGGAAACATTCAGCAGAGTAAAATATGGGGGAACCACTCCCTATTCCCAGAAGGTTATATTCATCAATCTTCAGGAGATCAAGAACATTGCCTTCGGTACCGTTAATCCGATCAACTACTTTGACAACAAATACAATGCTGAACTCTTCCTTCGCTGCCACGGGTATTTCTCCATCCGCATTGTTGATCCATTAAAGTTCTATGCCGAGGCATTACCCAAGAACAAGGACAGGGTGGAAATCACCGACATACATAAGCTCTATCTTTCTGAATTCCTAACGGCACTTCAGGCGGCCATAAACAAGATGTCGGCAGACGGTTTCCAGATCTCCCATGTCACATCTAGGACCATGGAGCTTGCCCAATACATGGCCGATGCCCTTGATGACTCATGGACAGATAAGAGGGGCATGATAATTGAATCTGTCGGCATCAACAGCATTTCCTATGACGAGAACTCCAGGAAACTTATCGATATGCGCAGCCATGGCGCCATGATGGCGGACCCGACCATAAGGGAAGGCTATGTCCAGACTACTATTGCAGATGGCCTTAAGGATGCGGCATCAAACCCTTCAGGCGCCATGGCCGGGTTTATGGGGATTGGCATGGGTATGCAGACCGCCGGAACGTTCATGGGAGCCGCTTCCCAGACAAATCAGTTCCAGATGCAGCAGATGCAGCAACAGATGCAGCAACCCCAGCAAATGCAGCAACCCCAGCAGGCACAGGCTGCAGCGGCTGGAAGCTGGGTCTGCTCCTGCGGAACAAGCAACACCGGAAAGTTCTGCATAGAATGCGGAAAACCCAAGGCAGCCGATGGTTCCTGGAAATGCTCATGTGGAGCCACAAATAGCGGAAAATTCTGCCCCCAGTGCGGCAATAAGAAGCCCGAATCCGT
>LFSK01000160.1:63968-83751 GCA_001512555.1 Clostridiaceae bacterium DTU059
GAACAGGATTTGGGCTGACCACGGTTTTAAACGAGTACCGAAAGGTGAGTGTGTTATATGTCTGTTATGGTATACAAATGTCCCCAGTGCGGTGCTTCTCTGTCATTTGATGCGGATAAGCAGAGCTGGGACTGTAAGTTTTGCCTGGGCTCCTACGACGTTGAAACCCTTGAAAAGCGTCTTGCCCAGGAAAAGGAGAAGGAGTTTTCTGAGGAGCCCGAAGAAGCCATGCCAGAGGGCGGGGCAGAGCAGGAGCAGATGCAGGCTGACGAAGATTTCAACCGCAACGCAAGGGTATATATGTGCCCGGACTGCGGTGCCGAGATTGTGACAGATGCTACAACAGCCGCAACATTTTGCGTTTTCTGCCATAACCCAACTATTATACCTGCCCGACTGTCGGGTGAATATCGTCCTTCCAGAGTAATTCCGTTTAAGATCAGCAAAGAGGCCGCCCAGAAGGCCTTTAAGGACTGGTGCAGGAAAAAGCCGCTGGTTCCTGCTGAGTTCAAATCCAGACCCCAGATGGAAAAGATTACGGGCATGTATCTGCCCTTCTGGTTACATGATTGTCTGGCCTCGGGAACCCTTCACGCAAATGCCCAGAAGATCAGGAGATGGCGCAGCGGCAGCTATGAATACACTGAAACCCGTTACTTCCAACTCTTCAGAGATGGCGACATGCGCTTTGCGGGTGTTCCGGCCGATGGATCATCGAAAATGGATGATAACATGATGGATCTTTTAGAACCCTATGATTATGATCAGATGGTAGATTTCTCCATGTCCTATCTTTCGGGTTATCTGGCCGAGAAGTATGACGTGGACAAAGACATCGTGTGGCCCCGTATCAAGGAGAGGGTTGCGAACGACACCATCACCCAGCTCATGTCAACTGCCAGGGGATATGATTCCATTCAGGTTACCCATAAAGAGGTCCGCATCAAAAGCAAACAGGTTCATTATACGCTTTTGCCTGTGTGGATGCTGATCTATAAACACGGGGACAAGAAATACCTGTTTGCCATGAACGGGCAAACAGGCAAGGTTGTGGGGAACCTTCCCATCAGCTTTGGAAGGGTGGCCGCGTGGTTCGGAGGTATCGCAGCCGCGGTATTTGCCACAATTTTCACTATCATGGGGGTGATCCTGTGAAAAAGCTTTTTGTCCTGGTTATAGTCATGCTGTTCCTTCTCTTGAACGCATTGCCCGGGTTTGGCCAGGTTGTTTTGGATACCGGGCTGAAGGTGTATGATTATGCTGATCTGTTTACCCGTGAGGAAGAGGATGCCCTCATGGAAAAAGCGCAAAGAATAGCATCAGAAAAACGTATGGATGTTGTTGTGGTCACCACCGATGATACCTACGGCAAATCCTCCATGGATTATGCGGATGATTTTTTCGACTATAACGGCTTCGGGTACGGACCCGGTTACGATGGAGTTCTTCTCCTGATCGACATAGGGGACAGAATGGCCTGGATCTCCACCCACGGAAAAGGCTTAAGAGTGTTTAGTGACAGCAGGATAGACAATATTCTTGACAAAATGGAAGGCCACTTGAAAAATGACCGTTTTTATAAAGCGGCAGACGTCTTTTTGGATCGGGTGGACTATTACCTGCTGAGCGGCTTTAAAAAATCAGTTAAGCACATTCCCGTGTACCTTGTCATATCGGTTGTAGTTGCCGGTATATCGGTTGGAGTGATGGCATCTCACAATAAAGGCAGGAAAACCGTTACCGCGGATACCTATCTGGACCGTGAATCGGTCCGACTTAGAGATAACAGGGATATATACATAAGAACTTCTGTGACAAAGCGCGACATCAGCAGCAGTTCGGGCAGCAGTGGAGGAAGAAGCTCCACCCACAGGAGCAGTAGCGGACGTTCCCATGGCGGTGGCGGAAGAAGTTTTTAGAAAAATATATGGGCTGTCTCGAAATTTGGCTTGAGACAGCCCTAAATATTCTTCCTGTTTTCCTCCTTGAAATTTCTATCCAATATCCCTGAGATTGACATTAATTTCACGAACAATCTTAATTGATAATTCGTGCTGCAGGTCGATAATATATGAACGGTCGTATTTGATACCTGTCTTCGGGTTGTAGAACGGCCTTACAACAGGACGAGTCATATAGACGGGATTGTTTTTGACAACTATGGCAAACATGCCATTGCTTAATAGGACTATGGTTCCTTCAGGATAGATGGGAACAATCTTGATGAATGTATCCACCAGGGATTTATCAAAGATATGGCCCGATGCGCCGATCAGGTATTCCACCGCGTCGGTGGTCTGATAGACATTCTTATAGTGCCCGTCATTGATGGCCTGGTCGAATGCATCACATATGCCTACAATTCTTGCCGAATAGTGGATGTAATCCCCGTTAAGACCCATGGGGTATCCACCGCCGTTGATCTGTTCATGATGCATGAGCACGGTGATTTTTGCAGTGGCCGAAGCCTCCGCAAGATCCTTGATCACATGGTAACCCAGCAGGGGATGTTTTCTTATTTCCGCCTCTTCTGCGGGAGTTGGATCCTTCTTGTTAAAAAGCTCTTTTGGTATCAGTGCTTTTCCTATGTCATGCATGATGGCGCCCATGGCAATGCTTTTTATTTTTGATGGGGGCAGTGAAAGCTTTGTAGCCAAAGCAATGGCCATAATGCAGACATTGATGGAATGGGCGTAGACCAATTCATCCTGGGTGCGGATATCATTGGCATTGAGAACATCTACCCTTGTAGAGAGCATCTCTTCCAGGATATGATCCACAACATCGCTGATAGCTCCATAATCTATCTCACCCCTGGAGGCAAGCCTGTTCATCTCGTTTCGTATGGTCAGCTTGGCCCGGTTTCTGGTCTCGTCTGTCAGGATGCCATGAATTTCTACGTCTTCTGAAAGTTCGTCCTCTATATAAACGCTTGTAACACCCTTTTCCAATAGTCTCTGAACAATGGAGGGGGTAAGCCTTACTCCTGCATTGAGAAGCCTTCTGCCTTCTATGTCGTAAAGAGGGCGCGCCAATATATCGTCATCCTGAATCTGTTCAAGACCAACACGTCTCATTCCAAAGCTCCTTCATAAAATGCCGCATTTAAAATGCCGCATTTTTTGTGAAACAATATATAAATATATACCCACCCACGTTTGTAAAAAACAAAAAGGGCTCAATCAATGGATATGTCCAAAACCTCACGGATAACCCGGTTTTTTTTGATCAGGGACAGCAGGGGCAGCCCCAAACCGTAGCATACAAGGGCTTCTGAGATGGCTATGAACAGCATGGTTAAAAGCCAGGGATAGGTTTTGTCATATAGAAGGTAGACATAGGAGCCCACGATGAGACCGTTGAAAATCACAGGAGGCAGGGGCATCAGCAGGCTGCGCTTTCTTAAAAGCCAGGTAGAGAAACCGGCCAGCAGCGTTGCAAGGCTTCCGAGGACAATATCTGCAATACCGAATCCGCCAAGGAAATTGGCCAGGATGCAGCCGATGAAAACTCCGGGAATGGAAGCAGGAAGAACAGCTGGTAAGACAGTGAGCGCTTCCGAGATTCTGAATTGAATGGGGCCATATGCCAGGGGCTTGATTAATAGGGTAAGAGATGCGTATACTGCGGCTATCACCGCAGCCTGGACTATGGTTTTGGTATTAAGCTTCATAATTCATCCTTCTTCTGCATAGAGACCATGCAGCCGGCTTATAAACCTGAGCCGCCGGAAGCTCCGTAGTTTTGTTCGGCTTCATGAAGGATCATAAGTTCAATGATCTTCTCATGAATGCCGGCCAGGATATTGCGAACTGGCCGTGGAGAGACCACGGCTAGAATTGTATCCCATGCGGGGGTTAAAATCAACACGCAAATAAAGTGCATGTGTTTATTCTATGATAATGTCACCTCGTAATTATTCCGATAAAATGTCACTATGAAGNNACACGCAAATAAAGTGCATACAGGATAATATTGCCCCGGAAGTCCGAAGACTTATGCCCCGCCACTCTTTTTCGCTATTGCTAAGCTTTTACAATTTGATATAATTAGCTTGAAGAGTAACAGCTTGGAGGTTGACGGTGGATCGTGAGAAAGCCTTTGAAGAGTTAAAACTGAGGATTGAGAGCCAGGACACTATTCTTCACAGTCTGGCTGTTGAAGCCATTATGAGATCTCTGGCAAAGCATTTTCACGAGGATGCTGAAACATGGGGGATTACCGGTCTGGTTCATGACATAGATTGGGAAAGAATCAACGGCAACAGGGAGCTGCATGGAAAGATGGGCGGAGACATACTGGAGAACCTGGATTTTGACCAGACCATTGTCTATGCCGTGAGAGCCCATAATCCGGCAAACAGAATCGCAAGAAGGAGAAAGCTTGATAAGGCACTATACTGTGCATCACCCATGGCAGAACTGATCATGGCATGTGTTGGAAGCACTCCTGAAAAAGCAATTGATGGCATGAATACCGAAAGGATTATGCAGTGTTATGCCGATCCGGGATTTCAACCTGGGATATGCAGGGATCGGATCGCTTCCTGCAGTGAGCTGGATTTAAGCGTTGAGGAACTGGTCGAGATTTCACTTAAGGCTTTAAAGGAAATCCTCTGAATATTTAGTCGGAGCCAAAATCGCCGTAGTTATAGGTATAATATGATAACACGGCGAGAATAAATAGGGCTTTTGGGCTGAATAAAAATTGAAATAGTTAATCAAGATAAAAATGGGCGGCTATAAAGCCGCTTGTGTTGTAATTTGCAGTGAATGCCTGGAAGGAAGATGATGCTTTGAATACACTGGAAGAAAGAAAAAACCGTATTCTGTCCTATATGAGGGAAAAAGCGTATAAGCCGTTGCTTCTGTCCGAACTTGTCACAGTATTGGATGTTCCCAAAGAAGATATACCGGTGTTTATAAACCTTCTGAACCATATGGAGGAGGAAGGCCTGGTCATAAAGACCAAGAAGGAGAGGTATGGTGTACCCGAGAGGATGGGCCTTATTGTGGGAAGATTCCAGGCCCATGAGAGAGGGTTCGGATTTGTTATACCAGAAACCGGGAACGAAGATGTTTTTATTCCCGCAAACGCCATAAATGGCGCCATGCATGGTGACAGGGTGATGACCCGTTCTACAAAGCCTGCCACTGCCACCAGGGGTCAGGAAGGGGAAATCATAAAGATTTTGAGCCGTGCCCATAAGACCGTTGTGGGTACCTTTGATTCAAGTGATAATTTCGGCTTTGTTATCCCTGACCATGCACGGCTGTTTCGGGATGTGTTCATTCCCAGGGATTACATTAACGGAGCAAAAAAAGGCCAGAAGGTGGTTGTGGAGCTCACAAAATGGCCTGAAGCCAACCGCAACGCCGAAGGAAGGATTATTGAAATCCTTGGTGACAGCGGGGATGCAGGTGTGGATATCATGTCCATCATCCGGGCATATGGTATTCCCTATGAATTCCCGGAAGTGGTGTTGAAAGAAGCCAAGAAGGTTTCCCAAACAGTTAGTGAGGAGGATATAAAAAACAGGAGGGATTTAAGGGATCTTCGGATGGTAACCATAGACGGCGAGGATGCCAAGGATTTAGACGATGCCGTATCCATCGAGATCCTTGAAAACGGAAACTACCGCCTGGGGGTTCATATTGCCGATGTTACCCATTATGTGAAGGAAGGTTCCATGCTGGATCGTGAGGCGCTTTTAAGGGGAACCAGCGTCTATTTTCCCGACCGGGTGATTCCTATGCTGCCCCGGGAGCTGTCCAATGGCATATGCAGCTTAAATGCAGGAGAGGATAGGCTTGCCTTCAGTGTAATGATGGAGATTGACCGCAATGGTAAGATGAAGGATCACGAGATCTTCGAAAGCGTTATCCGTGTCAGGGAGAGAATGACCTACACCGATGTTTATAAAATTCTGGAAGAGGATGATCCGGAGCTTAAGGAAAGGTACCGGGAGCATCTGGAGGACTTTTACCATATGAGGGATCTGGCTCTGATCCTCAAACGTAAAAGGCAGGAAAGAGGTTCCGTGGACTTTGATTTCAGCGAGGCTAAAATAATTGTGGATGAGAACGGAAAGCCTGTTGAGATAGTAAAATATAAGCTCAATATAGCCAATCGCATCATCGAGGAGTTTATGCTCCAGTGCAATGAAGTAGTGTCTGAGCACTTCTACTGGCTTGGTGTGCCCTTTGTCTACAGGATTCACGAGGATCCCGATCCCGATAAGATGGAGAGCCTGAACCAGGTACTGGGCGTCTTCGGTTATCACCTGAAGGGATATAGGGATATTCATCCAAGGGCGCTGCAGGAGATCCTTGACCAGATCAAGGGTACCCCCGAAGAGAAAGTTATCAGCACCCTGATGCTCAGATCCCTGCAAAAAGCCCGATACAGCGATGTCCATAAATGGCATTTCGGGCTGGCAGCTGAATACTATTCCCATTTCACAGCCCCCATCAGACGCTATCCGGATCTTATGATCCACCGGATTATGAAGGAGCAGCTGAGCGGTAAGCTGGATGAGAAGAGGATTGACCATTACAGGAGCATCCTTCCCGAAATCACCAAGAGCAATTCCGAGAGGGAACGTGCAGCCCAGGATGCGGAACGGGACTGCGAGGACATGAAGAAGGCCGAATACATGCAGGATAGGCTTGGGGAGGAGTTCGAGGGGATAGTATCGAACATAACCGCCTTCGGTATGTTTGTGGAACTGGATAATACCATTGAAGGCCTTGTGAAGCTGAGCAGCATGGATGATGATTATTATGTGTATGATGCCCAGTCACTGAGCCTTCTTGGAGAGAGAACCAGAAAGAGGTTCAGGATAGGGGACAGGGTAAGGGTTCAGTTGGTCAAGGCAACGCCCGAAACCAGGCAGATCGATTTTCTGCTCCTGGATTCTGAGCATGGGAGCAAATCGGAAGATGATGAAACAGGATTTAAAGAGGCTAAAAGGGTAAAGCCGAAAAATACGGTGGACCCGCGCATCCTTGTGCATATTGGAGCCAATAAAAAGATAAGCACAAAAAACAAGAAGCAAAAAAGGGAGAAAAACCAGAGGAAAAAGGTCAAAAGGTGAGATCTGTCATTTTGGGGAGCGTTCCTCTTCTGTCATTGCAAGGAGGTGCTCCTTTCCTGTCATTGAGAGGAAGCGCAGCCGACGAAGCAATCTTCGGGACTGCTGTGCTCCACTTAGTTCCGCAATGACAATAGGGGCGTAATGGAAATTATCACAAGGTACTTGAAATATAGTTATGTCCACGCTATAATACAATAAGCGCGGGCAATTAACTCAGTTGGTAGAGTGTCACCTTGACATGGTGAAAGTCGGGGATTCGAGTTCCTCATTGCCCACCATGAAGCTGTCTCATATATGAGACAGCTTTTTTTGATAGTGGCCATTCCCTTTATTTTTTACAAAGACTGTGTTAGAATCCAAGCATAGAAAAATGGGAGCAGAAAATGCTGTTAATGAGAGGTGGCATGAATGAAAGCTTTTATCGATAAATCGGTGAACGACATCAGAGCCGAGGTTGGAAACAAGAGGGTTTTATGTGCCCTTTCCGGAGGCGTGGATTCTTCGGTGGCGGCTGCCCTTGTGCATAAGGCTGTGGGTGATCAGCTGATATGTATATTTGTGGATCATGGTCTTATGCGGAAGAATGAAGCTGATCAGGTGGAGCAGATATTTAAGGACCAGTTTCATGTGAACCTGATACGGGTGGATGCCCAACAGCGTTTTCTTGACAGGTTGAAAGGGGTTACCGACCCGGAGCAAAAACGAAAGATCATCGGGGAGGAGTTCATAAGGGTTTTTGAAGAGGAAGCAAAAAAACTTGGCAGTGTGGAATTTCTTGTCCAGGGAACCATATACCCCGATATAGCCGAAAGCGGCTCGGGCAGCAAAGGAACCATCAAGAGCCATCACAATGTAGGCGGGCTGCCTGATCATGTGGATTTTGAAGGGATTATTGAGCCTCTGAAGACCCTGTATAAGGAAGACGTGCGCAAAGTCGGGCTGGAGCTGGGGCTTCCTGAAGAAATGGTATGGCGCCAGCCATTCCCCGGTCCGGGCCTTGCAGTGAGGATTATTGGCGAGATTACCAAAGAGAAGCTGGATATTCTCCGGGAGGCAGATCATATCTTCAGAGAAGAGATCGCCAGGGCTGGTCTTGATAGAAGCATCGGTCAATACTTTGCCGTTCTCACCGATATGAGAAGCGTCGGGGTAAAGGACGGCGAAAGAACCTATGACTATACAGTGGCTCTGCGAGCCGTTATTACCAAGGATTATGTCAGAGCGGACTGGGCCAGGATTCCCTATGATGTTCTGGCAAGAGCCTCTGACCGGATCATCAAAGAGGCAGGACATATAAACCGAGTCGTTTATGATATCACTGGAAAACCTCCGGCAACCATTGAGTGGGAATAGTATTAACGCCTTTTGATGCCGATTCTAATAAAACTCTAATGGATCATGAAGATGCACCTAATGCTTTGAGGTTACAATGAAATCGTAAACTACCCCTTATGCTTTACGGAGGTGCGGATAAATGATAACCATTGAGATGATCGATGAATTCAGAAGGCGAACAAATTGTAGCTATGACGATGCAAAGTATTATCTGGAAAAGTATAATGGTGATATGCTGGAGGCCATAATCGCCTTTGAGCGAGCCGGGAACCGTAATCATGGACATCATTATGGAAAGCATGGTTTCGAAAACCGCCGCCCCCGGGCTGATTTTGGACAAAGGATTTTAAGGGTGCTCCAAAGGCTTCTGGACATCCGGATAGTAATTGCCGATAGAACAGGTAAAACCTTTAATATACCCATACTGTTCCCGATAATTCTTGTTCCTGCATGGCACATAATCGTCCTGATAGCCATTGGCATGATGTTGATGGGCTACAGGTTCAATATTCGCGAGGTGCAGGATGAGAATTATAACCTTGACAACATCGTCAGCCGCATAAGGGAAAGAACCCAGGCCAGGAGCAAATAATTCGGGACATCGCTTGGGTTGGAGGTGAGACCGATGATTACAATGGAACAGATTGATGAATTCAGAAAGCGAACCAACAGCAGTTATGAGGACGCCAAGTATTATCTTGAGCGAAATAATGGGGATGTTCTGGATGCCATCATAGATTTTGAACGGAGCAAAACTGGAAGATCCGGACATCGTGAAAGACACCACGGCCAAAGCTTCCAAAAAAGCAGGCATCAGCAGGACTATGGTCATAAGTTTTCAGATATATTGCAAAAAGGGTTTGATACCAGGGTTTTTGTAGAGGACAGTAAATCGGTTTTATTCAGTATTCCGATAATTCTCTTCCTGTTCCTGCTCCCCTTCTGGATCATTGTCGTAATCATGTTCGTGTTTTTGATCATGCTGGGTTATAAAGTGACCATTCGCGACGTGAAAAGCCAGAATGTAGATGTTAACGCTTTTTTTAACAATATATCCGATAAGATGAAGGAGAAAAACCAACCTCCCGTCCCTTCTAACCCCACTGAACCCAAAAAGGGTGAGCAGGACAAAGAGGATGGATACAAGGAGTATACCATCGAGTAGATTCACGATCCTTTGATTCCGATGAATATGGCACAGGATGACTTGGGCTTCCTGTGCTAAAACCATATCTTGGAGGCGCTTATGGCGGAGAAGATTCTTATAGTGGAGGACGAAAGCAAGATCGCCAGGTTTCTGGAGTTGGAACTCAGGCATGAAGGCTATGAGGTAGAGATAGCCTCCGATGGCAGGAGCGGGCTGGAGCGCATAAAAAACGGGGATTTCAGCCTTGTGGTGCTGGATCTGATGCTGCCCCTGATGAGCGGCATCGAGGTATGCCGAAGGGTCAGAAAATTCTCGGATCTGCCCATTATCATGCTGACAGCCAAGGACGACATTTCCGACAAGGTTACCGGTCTGGACAGCGGGGCCGATGATTATGTTACCAAGCCATTTGCCATTGAAGAGCTGCTGGCCAGGATCCGGGTGGCATTGAAGCGTAAAGCGGCAACAAAAGAGAACAATGAGGATACCATTACTTGTGGAAAGCTTGTGCTTTCCAAGATGCAGCACAGGGTGACCTATGACGGGGAGGAAGTGCCCTTAAGCAAGAAGGAATACGACCTTTTGCTCTATTTTATGGAGAATAAGGGAATTGTGCTGGATCGCGAAAAGCTCATTGAGAATGTCTGGGGATACGATTTTATTGGCGACACCAATGTGACCGATGTATATGTGCGGTATTTAAGAAGCAAGATTGATCAAAAGTACGGGGTCAATTTCATCAGAACCATCCGTGGAGTGGGGTATATCTTTGAGTACCAGGAGTAACCAGGATAGCAGAATAGTATCGGGGAAGGACAAGCCCAACCAAACCAATCCTGTAAGCCCTTCCGTGCCTGGCCGGGAAACCGGTGAGAAGCCCCGGATATCCCTTGCTTCCAAAATCTCATCTTCTTATAACAGGATGTTCATTCTGTGCATGTCGGTCGGACTGTTCATCATGCTGGCGGTAACAGCTGTTTTGGATTGCAAAGGCCTGATGCGGGAGGTAAAGCCCCGGCTGGATCAAATCATGAGCGCAAGAAAGCTTGAGGAAATGGTTGATGCGGTAAACCAGTCCCAGGATCAATCCTTCATCCTTCTTGATGAGGAATATACCATACTGGCATCAAGCTTTCCACAGGCCCGTATTGTCAACCATTTTCCGATCCACTTTCAAGGCATAAACAGCAAAACCTACATGTCCCTCTCAAACAGGGTTGATCTTCCGGGGGGGCAGAGGGTTTATATACAGACCTTTTTCGATGTGACCTTTCACCTGAGAAAACTGATTGTTTTAGGGTTTTTAGGGCTTATGATATTCGCTGTTTCCCTTGCTGTTATCTATTTCAGGGGCCATGTGGTGACCCGCAAGACTTTTGGGGTCATTGACGAGATGATCAGCAAAGCCAGCAGTATTTCATCACAGAATCTGAATCTGAGGCTCAATGTCAGTGATGCAACCGATGAACTCCTTGAGTTTGCCCTAACCTTCAACAGGATGATGGATCGTATTGAGAAAGCCTATGAGAAGCAAAATCAGTTTGTGTCGGACGCGTCCCATGAGCTTAGAACTCCTATCTCAGTTATCCAGGGCTATGCCGCGATGCTTGAACGGTGGGGCAAGGACGACAGAGATATCCTTCAGGAATCCATCGTTGCCATCAAAAATGAGTCTGTCAACATGCAGGATCTGGTGGAAAAACTTCTGTTCATCGCGAGAAACGATCAGGATTCGCTGCTCCTTGTTAAAGATCACTTTGATCTCAGCGATATGATTGAAGAGATGGCGAAGGAAACAAAGATGCTTGATACAGGCCATGAGATTAAAAGCTTTATTACACCCGGCCTTACCATGTACGGCGATCGTGCCAGAATCAAACAAGCCCTCAGGATATTTGCCGATAATGCCCTGAAATTCACGCCGGCCGATGGCACCGTGACCTTCAGACTGAATGAGGAAGATGGTTATGCGGTTGCTGTGGTTGAGGACACGGGCATAGGGATCCCTGAAAAGGATCTGCCACGCATTTTTGACCGCTTCTACAGGGTGGATGTCGCCAGGGAGCGCAACCTGGGCGGCCATGGGCTTGGGCTTTCCATAGCCCGGATCATAATATTGCGGCACGGCGGCAGAATTAAAATAGCCAGCCGTGAAGGCGAGGGGACACGTTTCTCCATTTTCCTGCCAATGGAGGATAACCTGGAAAACAAATCCCCGAGTGATTGATTTTCCCGGCTCAATTGAAAAAACTGCATTAAAATGATATGATGAATAAGCCTGCAAATCGAAGCAGGCTTTGTTTTGACGCCATTTGCCGGGAGATTTCCTGAAGGCCGATCACATTACCTTGCACCGGAGGTTAATATGAATAAAATTGCCGCTTTGCTTATCAGACTTATCATTCCGCTTGTTGCTCTCTATCTGGCATTTACCTATCTGGGGACTGTGGGCGGTATTGTTTTGACTGTTTTATATCTGGTAATTATGAACCTTCCCATGATCTTCAACAACCTTGCCACACGGGCATACCACAGCGGTGACCATGAAAAAGCCCTCAAAAGACTTGAAACTGCATTGAAACTGGGACCGAAAAACTACAGTATAAGGGGCGCCTATGCATGGCTGCTGTTGAAACTGGGACATACAGAAGAGGCCGATGTTCAGATAGATCAGGCTCTCTCGGAAGCAGCGAGGGAGGACATTAAGAGTCCACTCTGTGTGACAAAGGCTCTGGTACATTGGAAAAAGGGTGAGATTGACCAGGCCATTACGCTTATGGAGAAGGTCATTGAGAACTACAAGAATTCCAACGTCTATGGCACCCTGGGCGTTTTATACCTGGAAAAGGGCGATCTTGACAGGGCTCTGAGTTTCAACCTTGAGGCCTATGACTTCAACAATACCAATGCGGTCATTTTGGATAACTTAGGCTGCACACGTCTGCTCCGGGGAGAATACGAGGAAGCCAGGGAAATATATGAGCAACTCATGAAGCTCAGGCCGAGTTTCCCTGAGGCCTTTTACAACTACGCCCGGGTTCTCGCCCATTTCGGAGAACTGGATCAGGCGCTTTATATGTGCCGGACAGCCCTGACCCTCAGCTTTTGGAATACCAGCACCATCACAAAGGAACAGGTGGAGAATACCTTAAAGGAACTGGAGGAGGCCGTGGAGAAAAAGACTTCCGAATCCGATGTGAAAGAGGAGCACGAGGCAACAGAAGAGGCAGAAAGTGCCGATATATAAATATAAGACAGACTGGACAGGGGTATCTATGAAACATCAGAAAAGCATCTATGGTGAATTCGGGATCAAGGATTCAATACTGGAATTGGCAAAAGACACTGAAGAAGCTATAAAGGAAGCTTTTGGCCGGATTGAAGCGGTCAGAGAGACCAACCAGCTGAAAGTCATCAGAGCCCTGCAACTTGAAAGGCTCAGTGATACGCATTTTTCAGGAACAACCGGGTATGGCTATAACGACAGGGGCCGGGAGATTCTGGAGGCAGTGTATGCTCATGTTTTCGGGGCAGAGGATGCCCTTGTAAGGCACAGCATCACCTGCGGATCCCACGCATTGGCTCTGTGCCTGTACGGCCTGTTGAGGCCGGGGGATGAACTGCTCTCGGTAACAGGCAAACCCTATGATACACTGGACGAGGTTATCGGCATCAGGGGAACGCCGGGTTCGGGCTCTTTGAAGGACTATGGCATTACCTACAAGCAGGTCGAACTAAAAAACGGAGAGATTGATTTCGAGGCTATAACCGGGGCCATAAACGAGCGCACAAGAATGGTATTTCTGCAAAGGTCACGGGGATATGCCTTCAGGCCGCCTGTTACTACAGGGCAGATCGCCCGGGTTGTGGAGACCGTTAAGGCAATAAGAAAAGATATACTGATAATGGTTGACAACTGCTACGGTGAGTTTGTTGAAACCCTTGAGCCTACCAGCGTGGGTGCTGATGTCATGGCAGGATCCCTCATCAAGAACCCGGGAGGAGGAATTGTGCCCTCAGGCGGGTACATTGCGGGAACCCGGGAGGCGGTGGAGAAGATATCCTACCGTATGACCCTTCCGGGTATTGGCAGGGAAGTGGGAGCCACCCTCGGACAGAACAGGCTGATGTTCCAGGGATTCTTCCTGGCACCCCATATTGTTGCCGAAAGTCTCAAGGGCGCGGTTTTCACTGCCGAGATTATGAGACGTCTCGGATTTGAGACCTGGCCGGGACCCTTCGACCAGCGCTGCGATCTGATCCAGGCCATACGCTTCAACCGCGAGGATGCGGTTATTGCGTTTTGCCAGGGTATCCAGAAAGGGTCGCCGGTGGATGCTTTTGTCACACCCGAGCCCTGGGAGATGCCGGGATATGATTCGCCCGTCATCATGGCCGCAGGAGCCTTCATCCAGGGGTCATCCATAGAACTGAGCGCTGATGCCCCCATAAAGCCCCCTTATACTGCCTACATGCAGGGCGGTCTTGTGTATGAACATGTTAAACTGGGTGTTATGAGCGCTATTCAGGAACTTTCTTTACGGGGAATTATAAACTTATAACCCTTCCCCGGAGGTTGGTATGCAAATGACAAAAAGCCAGGAAAGAAACATGCAGAAAAAAAAGAAGAAGAAGAGAAATCGCAGGAGACTTTTCAGCCTTCTGGTTCTTGTTCTTATGATGATCTACTTGCCTGCCTTGTGGAACTGGCTATTTTCGTCCAATACCGAGATTGCAGTTATCAAAACCGCCACACTTGAGGTTACGACACCACTGTCTGGTGTAATTGTCAGAAAGGAACAGCTTCTCATTTCTCCGGGATCAGGTATTCTCATTCCCACGGTTTCCTATGGTGAAAAGGTGGGTGCCAATCAGGAGGTGGCCACCCTTATCAGTAAGGAGATGAAGGACCTTGTTGAGAATTACAGGCAGATGGAGATAGAGCTTTTAAAGCGTGTTATAAGTGAATACGAAACCGCTGCGGGAAGCGATAGGAAGATCTGGGAGGAAGCCATTGAAAAACAGATCAGCAAGCTCACTGATTACTCTAATACCGGGGATCTCAGCGATTTAGGATCGATAAGAAACTCAATGGATCGGGTACTTGAAGCCAGAGCCCGCACTATATTAGAGAGTCTTGGTTCCAACTCCAGGTTCGGCCCTGAAAAAGAGGAACTGGAAAGGCTGAAAAACAGTCAGGCAAAGTCCGTCCAGAGTATCAAATCGCCTGCTTCCGGCGTTGTATCCTATTACTGCGACGGGTACGAGAACTTAACACCCGGTGAGAGAAAAACCATTACCATAAAAGACATTGACGAGGTTCTGGCGGATGAAACAGGTTCTGAGAAGTGGATAACTCCTACCGAGATAGAAGTGAGAGCCGAAGACCACTATGGGAAGCTTGTAACAAACGATGAGGCATGGCTTGTTTTCTACATTTCAAAGGATATGGCAAAAGAACTGCAGGTTATGTTCGAGAAGCAACAGATGAATGAAAAGCAGCTGGAGCTTCAGGTTGAGCTTGACGGAATGAACCAGCGCATCCCGGTTGTCATTGAAGGTTTCGGCGAGAACGACGGCAGCAAATGCGTGGTGATTGCCAGCATGACCCGCTATATCGAGCTTACCATGGATATGCGCGGGGTTACCGGGAAACTTATCTTACAGAGCGTTTCGGGGATGAAGGTGCCCCTTGAAAGTTTGGTCAATATAAATTCTGTGGATCAGACAGCCGATATAATCGTCATAGACATGAGCAAGGCGCGTTACAGGCGTGTTCGCATCATGGCAGAACAGGACTACTATGCCATCATCGAGAACCTGGCAGGAGTCGATGAGGAAGAATTTGTCAATATCTTCGACCTCTACATTGTAGATCCCAGAAATATAGAAGAGGGACAGGTGATAGACCTTTGATTCAGGAAGAAAACATTCAGCTTAAACAGAATCTTGAAACAATACGCGACAGGATCCGCAATGCGGCTCTGAGGGCAGGGCGCAACCCGGATGATATCATTCTTGTGGGTGTTACAAAAACAGTAGAGCCGGACATAATGCGGCAGGCATATGATTTTGGACTTCGGGATTTTGGCGAAAACAGGGTTCAGGAGTTCATCAGGAAGGCCGATATAATAGACAGTGGGTGTCGCTGGCATATTATTGGACGCCTGCAAACCAACAAGGTAAAATACCTGGATCACCGGGTGAGCCTCATCCATTCCCTTGACAGGGAGGAGCTGGCTAAAGCCCTTCAGGCAAGGGGCGAGAAAATAGGGAAGGTCTGGGATGTGCTGGTGCAGGTCAATGTATCGGGTGAAGAAACCAAAGCCGGCGTGTCACCCGAAAATTTGAAAGATTTTGTTAGCGTTGTGTCCAAACTGGGTAATATTCATATTAAAGGACTTATGACTATTGCTCCTTATACCGAGGATTCCGAAGAAGTCCGCTGGGTTTTTCGTGAATTACGAAAAATTGCAGTTGACATAGAGAGGGAAAGAATAGAAAATATGAATATGGAATTTCTTTCAATGGGTATGAGTAACGACTTTGAGATTGCCATTGAAGAAGGAGCCAGCATTGTCCGGGTTGGCAGTGCGATTTTCGGAGAAAGGGTCTACCTGCCGTAACCGGTTTATTTTTACTTAAGAGAACTGGAGGAAGATACGATGGCTAAAGCGCTTGAGAAGTTTCTGAATTTTGTGGGCTGGGAGTCCAATCATGACGATGAGGAAGACTTTTATGAGGACGACATAATTGATAGTGTGCCTCAAAAACACGACTTCCAATCCACCCGCAAAACCCAGCAGGGGAAGATTCTCAGCATGCATAACAACAACAATCTTAAGGTTGTTATCATGTCTCCCCAGAACATCCTTGAGGCCAGAGATCTGTGTGATCATCTCAAATCCAACAAACCCATCATCATGAATGTGGAAAATGTGGAAACACCTCTTGCTCAGAGAATGGTTGATTTCTTGAGCGGCGCTGTTTACTGCCTGGACGGCGATATCCAGAAGATATCCAGCGGCATCTTTTTGGCCACGCCGGCGAGCATAGAGATTACCGGCGATTTGAAAGATGAAATGCGAAATAAAGGTGTTTTCTCCTGGGTAAAATAAACTGATGACATTTTTACAGGCTGCTGTTTTCGCACTCCGCTCCGTTGTCTATACAATGGAAGCCATTATCCTGCTGAGAGTGCTCTGTGAGTTGATTGTCGTTAAAAGAGATTCCGCTCCTATGAGGTTCATCATTCAGGTTTCGGAGCCTCTTTTAGTACCCGTCAGAAGGCTCCTGGAGCGAGGATACCGCAAACGCAGGATTAAGATGAGAATGGATTTATCGCCGATAGTTGTGATGATAATCCTGTATTTCATTAGTCGTCTGCTCAGGTAAATGCTTAGGATATATATTTTGGACTGTTTCTGGAAAGATACAGCTGCCACTTATTTTTATGGTATTAATCGGGGGTGAACGGGTTGAATTTTACGCCAAACGACATCCAAAACATTCTTTTCAGGCGTTCTTTGTTTGGTTTTAACCAGCTCCAGGTGGAGGATGTGCTGGATAAGATCGTCGAGGACATGAGCGCTTATATCAAGGAGAACAACAAGCTGAAGGAAAAGCTTGATGATGTTCAGGACAAGCTCAATTACTATAAAGGAATTGAGCAGTCCCTTCAAAACAGCCTGATCATCGCCCAGCAAACCAGTGACGAGATTATTCAAAACGCCAAGAAAAATGCTGAAAACATTCTGAAGGAAGCCGAGCTGTCGGCAAGGAAAATCATAGAGGATGCCAATCATGAGGTGCTGTCCATCCGTTTTGAAGCTGAAAGGCTTCAGAGAGAGGTGGAGGCCTACAGAGCCAAGGTTGAGAGCATCATAAGAGCGCAGCTAAGGTCGCTTCAGAACTTAGGCGGGGAAGAGCCTTCAGACAGTGAAGCCGTATGAAGGCGGTAATAATAATTAATAGGAAGAAAGAGGGTGTTTCTGGTTGGAATATCCTCTTTTTTAAGCTATAAAGGCTTTATGTTTCAGGCTCATGGCTATTCTTGACATACTCTGACCTTGATATTATCATATTTCATGGAGTTTGAAACAAAGAATACTCAGCAAATGCAGAGGTGATAATAAAGTGGCTAAGGAAAAAGGCAATCTTTCTATTCACACCGAAAACATTTTCCCAATCATAAAGAAGTGGCTCTATTCTGAGAGGGATATCTTCATAAGGGAACTGATATCCAACTCAGCCGATGCCATCAGCAAGCTCAAAAAGCTGTCGGATATGGGAGAGGCCAGGATTGAGGATGACTTCAAGCCCAGAATTGAGGTCATTATTGACAAGGAAAACAAAACCCTGAGCATAGACGACAATGGTATCGGAATGACGGCTGAAGAGGTCAAGAAATACATCAACCAAATTGCCTTTTCAGGAGCCAGGGATTTTATCGAGAAATACCATGACAAAACCGACGATCAGCAGATTATAGGCCATTTTGGCCTGGGATTCTATTCATCCTTTATGGTCTCTGAAAGGGTGTATATCGATACCCTGTCATATATGGAGGGTGCCGAGGCTGTACATTGGGAGAGCAGCGGTGATACCGAGTATTCCATGGAGCCCTCGGATCGGAAGGGAAGGGGCACCAGGGTAACCCTCAAGTTGGATGATGAATCCCAGGAATACCTGGATACATGGAAGATGAGGGAGATCATCAGAAAGTATTTTGAATTCCTTCAGTATGAGATCTACCTGAAAGAGATTCCGGAAAAGAAGGATGATAAGGACGAAAAGAAGGAAGAGAAACCCATCAACGACACAAGTCCGCTGTGGCTTAAGAACCCCAGGGATTGTACCGATGAGGAATACAAGAAATTCTACCATCAGGTATTTACCGATTTCAACGATCCGTTGTTCTGGATCCATATCAATATGGACTATCCCTTCAACATGAAGGGGATTATATACTTCCCCAAGCTGCGCCATGAGTTTGACACCCTCGAGGGGAAGATCAAGCTGTATTATAACCAAGTGTTTGTGGCAGATAACATCAAGGAGGTAATTCCTGAATTCCTGCTGCTGCTCAAGGGCTGTCTGGACTGTCCCGATCTTCCGCTGAACGTTTCCAGGAGCTTTTTGCAGAATGAGGGTTATGTGCAGAAGATATCCGCCCATATCACCAAGAAGGTGGCGGACAAGCTTCAGTTACTCTTTAAAAAGGATCGTGAGGGATATAATAAGTATTGGGACGACATCCATCCCTTCGTTAAGTATGGATGTATCCGGGAGGATAAGTTCTACGACAGGGTCAAGGATATTCTTATATATAAGACCATCAATGATAAATATGTCACCCTTGAGGAGTACCTGAAGCCCCAGGAGGGTAAGGACGAGAAAAAAGTGTATTATGTCAGCGATGAGAAACAGCAGGCACAATACATCAAGATGTTCAAGGACAACGATATGGATGCCGTCGTTTTGAATTCCATGATCGATACACACTTTATATCTTTCATGGAATCCCGGAAGGACAAGGTGAAGTTTATCGGCGTTGATGCGGATATCAGCGGAGATATGAAGGACGACGGCAAGGAGCTGGATGAGAAGGAGAAGAAAAAGATCCTTGAAGAAAACGAAAAGATTTTCAGGGAGGCTACCTCAAAGTCCAACCTTAAAGTGAATGTGGAAAGCTTAAAAAGTGAGACCATTCCTGCCATCATACTGCTTTCCGAGGAATCCAGACGCTTTAGGGAGATGAGCAGGACCTTTGGCGGGAATTTCAATGCCGATCTCTTCCCCGGTGAGGAGACCCTGGTCCTGAATATGAGCAATCCCCTCATCCCCAACATAATGAAGCTGTACAGGGATGAGAACAGGAAGGCTGATGCGCTGCTGGCGGCAAGCTATATTTACGATCTTGCCGTTATGAATCACAGGCAGCTTGACCCTGAGAGCATGGTTAAATTCATTGAGAAGAGCAACGATCTCTTATGCAGGGTGACAAGAACCGAAGAAGAGAAAGAATGACATGGCACAGTTAAGGCATCAGCCGCTGCCATGTATGCAAAAGGGAGAAAAGAGGCGTTTTATGAAGCTTAAGGACTTCTGGTATCCACTTCCCGATGAACTCATAGCACAACACCCGTTAGAAAGGCGTGACCAGTCACGCCTTCTTGTATTGAACCGCAAAGATAACAGCCTTG
>LFSK01000179.1:0-25248 GCA_001512555.1 Clostridiaceae bacterium DTU059
CCTCTCTTATAAATATAAGCGTCAGGATTCAGGGCGGGGCTGAATGGTAAGCTGGGCTTTGAAGGACTTAATGTTATTCTGATTGCATCCCTCAACATAGACAAGACCTGTATCAGAAGCTGTCAAATCCTTATACAGGGTCAGTCTGTCACCGGGCAGAGCCTCATTCAGATAACTGATCTCCAAAGTTTTAATGCCATGCTGCCCGTGCTCTTCCAGGCTGAAACAATCCATGATGAAGTCAATGTATTTTGAATTGTTCAAATGCTCGTTAATATCAATATCACTGTAGCCAATAACCTTTTGATAGGCAACTTCCGGTGTTCCGGAGGCTCTGAACCTGCCCAGCCTGCAATCAATGGCTCTGCTCCTGGGGTTGAAGGGATAATTGATGGGGATGGCTTCGGTTTTCTTCAGTTCCCTTGTCCCGATATCAAGAATGATCCAGGTGGATGCTGCGAGGGCAAGTATGTTGTCTGAGGAGTCACGAACCTTGAAATCCCTGTCAAATTCCAGCCTCTTGGGTAATTGGGGCCATGTCTCAATAATGATGTCCTCTCCCAGGTGAGGCATTCTGTTAATGTCCACCCTTATCCGCGTAAGTACCCAGGTAACACCGTAACCATTCATCAATCTATCTATACCTACACCAAGGTCTTCAGCGTGGAGGCTTGCAATGTCCTGGAAAAAATTGAACAGTGCGCTTATTTTCAGCTTCTTCTGAAAGTCAACATCTCCCAGGCCAACATGATATTGCTTTTCATATACCGGAACAGGATCTGCCATATCAACTCCCCTTCCTACCTGTACTCAGTTTATTAAGAATTCTACCATGTGAAACAATGTATGGCAAACAAATGGGGGTTTTTGGATGTTTGGTTATAGTCCGGCTGCCCATAATAAATGAAAAGAGAAATTGGAACGGTAAGCGATGGCACACAGGACAGAGATACTGATATAATGAAACATAGGAATTCATCAATGGTTGGAGAAAAGATGATTTGGTTCGGACCGGCAGGCAACTCGAAAAGTTTCTATGAACAAGGTTATAAACATTCCTGGCAAATGCCGCAATGGCTGAGGGAGCAGGGGCTTAACGCCTATGAGTATCAGTGCAGCAAAGGTATTCTTCTCAAGGAAGAAACAGCGGCCCGGATTGGGGAGGAGTGCAGGGAGAACAATATCCGCCTGAGCATCCATGCCCCATACTATATTAATTTATCCAGCACCGAGAAAAAGAAGAGGGAGAGATCCATCGAATATATACTTGATACCCTTCGTATCGCAAAAGTTATGGGCGCCGAGCGCATCATCATGCATCCCGGGTATGTTTCAGGCCTAAGCAGGGATACTGCACTTGAGATCGCCAAAGACACTTTAATAAGCGCCCTTGCCGAAGTACGGGCTGAAAAGCTGGATCATATCACCATCTGCCCGGAAGTATTGGGAAAGCACAGTCAATTGGGGAACATCTTCGAGGTTGTTGAGCTCTGCAGCCTTGATGACAACCTGATCCCATGCATCGATTTCGGACATGTTCATGCCCTTACCCGCGGTGGTTTAAAAACCAGGAAGGAATATATGGACATTTTGAAATTCGTGGGTCAGGAACTCGGTGAGGAACGGATGAGGGTTGTCCATATGCACTTCAGCCGGGTTGAGGTGGGAAAGGGAGGAGAGAAAAAGCATTGGACCCTTGCGGACACCCAGTATGGCCCGGAATTCACTCCGCTGGCCGAAGCCATCCTTGAACTGGGTATCGAACCCATCATCATAAGCGAGTCCAGGGATGTGATGACTGAGGATGCTCTCACACTTAAAAAGATGTATGAAGCTGCGGCCGATCAGAACCTATAAATTTCGTGACCATACAGCCATTAAGCATGACTCTAAATAAGAACTGACCCTGTTGTTTCATAACAAAAGAACTGTCCCGGAGTTACATAATGAAAAACCGTGCCAGCAGGACGCTTAGAATCAGTGGCACCATCACAAGAATAAGGTTGTTCACCGCATATTTGAATGTGTCCTTTTTGGTCTGTATCCTGCTGAAAGCCCGAAGGTTCCGGAATACCCAGGGGGAAGGAACGAGGACTGCCAGAGACAGGACGGGCAGGTATCCCAGCAGGATGCCAAGAAGGATATCGAGATAGCACAGGATGTAGAGCATATCAAAAATGATGAGGGCTCGCTTTTTCCCAATATATATGGGAAGGGTATAGCGCCTGTTGGCCATGTCATCCTCAATATCGCAAATATTATTAGCCAACATGATCCCGGCAATGAGAAGTGTTGTGGGGACTAGAGCTACAGTAGCGGGAATCATCACCTTCCAGTTGATGAGAACTGAGATAAATTCATTTTCTACGGCCAAAAGGATGGGCTTTTGATTGAAAAGAGAAATATAGATAGCGATAAAGGGCAGGACATATCCCATGAAAAACCCTGAAAAAATTTCACCCAGCGGAGTTCTGGATATGGGAAGAGGCCCGCCGGAGTACAGGATGCCTATGAGAAAACAGGCCATCCCCAGGAACAGCACAATGGCATCAGTGTTTAAGAAAAGAAGAAGTCCAAAAATTACGGCGACAAAAAAGAGAAGGGCCATGATCAGGATGACTTTTTTCTCACTCATGCCGTAGCGCACAATGGCATTATGCATTTCATAATTATAGCCATGCCTTTTTCTTGCCCGTTTCCAGTCCAGATAATTATTCAGGGCTGTGGCAAACATATCGAAGGCGAGCATGGAGACAAAGAAAAACAAAATAAGATCTGACCTCAGGCTACCAAAATAATATCCCGTATAAACAATACTCCATATAAAGGGAGTTACACTGGCGATTTTTGTCTGTATCTCAACCAGCTTTAAAAATGCCTTCATTGCAAGCCTCCCCAAGTTCAGGATTCCGGTAAGAAGTACCATTACTCATTATATCATTTCCAATCATCCTGAAAACCAACAGTTCTTCCGCCGGATTCTGATAGAAGCATGCCGGGGATCGGCTCTGGTATCGGGTTAGTCATATTTTGCACGTCTTCCTTGCCCGCAAAAAACAAATAATATAAAATGATGGAGTAATAATGCTTTTTAGAGCAAGGGGGTTCTTACATGCTTAGAATAAAAGTGATAAACGGACCCAATCTGAATCTTCTGGGAACCCGGGAACCACAGGTTTATGGAGACATGACCCTGGAGAGCATAGAAAACAGACTAAAACGCGAGGCTGAGGAATACGGCGTGGAGATTGATTTTTTTCAATCCAATCATGAAGGGGCTCTCATAGACTGTATCCACGAGGCTGCAAGGGCAGGATGCAGCGGTCTGATTCTAAATCCCGGAGCTTATACCCACTACAGCTATGCCATCAGGGATGCCATTGCTGCGGTGGGAATGCCCACAGTGGAGGTTCATCTGTCCAATGTCCATTCCAGGGAGGAATTCCGAGCTAGATCTGTCATAGCACCCGTATGCATGGGACAGATAAGCGGGTTGGGAGCGGATTCCTATTCGGCAGCCCTTTTTGCTCTGGTAAAGAAACTGGAAGGGGTCAAACCTGCACCCAGCCATCGGGACTGACCTCCGAGCCTGAAGGCTTAAGAATCAGAAAGAAGGTATCTCATGAATGAAAGAATAAACAGAATCAGAAATATTATGTCGGAAAAATCCCTGGACGGCCTGATTGTTACAGGGCGTGCAAACACCTTTTATCTTTCAGGCTTTACCGGATCCACCTCCTACCTTCTCATCGGCAGGGAGAAAGCCTGGATTGTTGTTGATTTCAGGTACACCATTCAGGCAGGGGGGCAGGTATTTGAGGGTATTGAGGTTGTGGAGCACACCGAAAGCTTCCTGACTACCCTGAACAGGATTATAGCCGATGAAGGCATGGATTCCATAGGGTTTGAGGGGAATAATCTCAGTTACTCGGAATATGAACGTTTTAAGACCAAGCTGCTCCATGCCCGAAGGCTTGAGAGCCTAGGAGATGCTATCGACCTTCTGAGGATCAGGAAGGATGAGGTGGAGATAGAAGCCATAGCCCAGGCTGTTAAGCTGGGGGATCAGGTTTTTGACCAGGTTCTGAAGGTTATCAGACCCGGGATTAAAGAGATGGAACTTGCAGCTGAGATTGAATACCAGATGAGAAAGCTAGGTGCCTCCGGTCCGTCCTTTGCTACCATAGTGGCTTCCGGAGAGCGCTCAGCCATGTGTCATGGGGCAGCGTCCGAGAGGAAGATCAAGCCGGGAGACGCTCTGATTATGGATTTTGGCGTTATTTACCGCAATTATTGTTCTGATATGACGAGAACAATATTTGTAGGGGATCCGGGCGAAGAAATGAAGAAGATATACCGGATTGTTTCTGAGGCTCAGCTGGCTGCACTGGAATGCCTGCATTCAGGCATGAAGGCTCGGGATGCAGACAGGGTTGCAAGGGACATCATAACCCTGGAAGGCTATGGTGATAATTTTGGACATAGCCTGGGCCACGGAGTGGGTATTGAGATACATGAGGAACCCAGGTTATCTGTGAAATCAGAGGATACACTTCTGGACGGCATGGTTTTCTCGGTGGAACCGGGAATCTACGTTGAAGGTCTTGGCGGAGTGCGCATCGAGGATATGGTGGTATTGGAAGACGGAAAACCTCGAAATCTGACGGGAAGTACCAAAGAGATGATAGTACTGTAATAAGGCTTGCATATCCCATATTTTTGATTTAATATAAAATGGAAAGTTGAGAGAGGAAGGTTTCAGACATGATAGTTGCAGGTGATTTTAAAAACGGCGCTACATTTGAGATGGACGGACAGGTCTGGCAGGTGGTTGAGTTCCAGCATGTTAAGCCTGGAAAGGGTGCCGCCTTTGTAAGAACCAAGATTAGAAACGTTATTTCAGGCGGTGTGATAGAGCGTTCATTCAGCCCTACCGATAAATTTGAGCGGGCTCACATAGACAGACGTGATATGGAGTATCTCTATAATGACGGGGATCTGGCATATTTTATGGATGTTGAAACCTATGAGCAGTTACCCCTGAACCTCTCCCAGGTAAGCGATGCGCTTACATTTGTGAAGGAGAACATGGTTTGCAAGATTCTCTCATACAAAGGAAATGTATTTGGTATAGAGCCACCCATGTTTGTTGAATTGGAAGTTACCCATACCGAGCCCGGATTCAAGGGAGATACAGCCACCGGAGCCAACAAGCCGGCTACTGTTGAGACGGGGGCTCAGGTGAAGGTACCCTTGTTCGTGAATACAGGTGACAAGATAAAGATTGATACGCGAACCGGAGAATACCTGGAACGTGTCTGACAGAACAGAATTCGAAAGGAGAGCCAAGGGCTCTCTTTTTTCATGCCTGCATAAAATAAGGAATTCCTCCAATACTATGAATGTTGATATTTTGACAGCTTGCATGAAAGGAGGCAAAAATTTTGAAAGCAACCGGCATTGTAAGGAGAATAGACGATCTGGGCCGGGTAGTCATACCAAAAGAGATCAGACGTACCCTGAGAATCAGAGAAGGAGATCCGCTGGAAATCTACACCGACCGGGAGGGAGAAGTCATACTCAAAAAGTACTCGCCCATAGGTGAACTGGGTGATTTTGCCGAAGCCTATGCGGAATCCCTTCATAATACAAGTGGTCACATTATTGCAGTTGCTGACCGTGACTCCATCATAGCCGTATCTGGAGGTTCAAGAAAGGACTTGCTTGAAAAACAGCTGAGTCCGGATATTGAAAAGATCATTGAAAACAGGGACACCTTTGTGGCAGATTCTGCCGACAGCACAAAGGTGCCAGTGATTACCGACGAAAAAGGAAATGCAAAATACACCTGCCAGGTTATTACTCCCATCATCTCTGAGGGGGATGCCATAGGTGCTGTTTTGATGCTTTCAATGGATCCCAAGGTGAAAATGGGCGAGGTAGAGACAAAGCTTGTCCAGTCGGCCGCAAACTTCCTTGGGCGCCATTTGGAGCAATAACTATATTGAGTTGAAAGACCATATACAGCAACGGACCGCTAAACAATGCAGCAAATAAATCGAGCAAATCAAACCCCCCCACCTTATATCAAATATAATAATAAAGGAGTTGTCCTGTGACAGCTCCTTTATTATACCGAAAACCGTGTCAAAACCCCATTTCATCAGCAGGCAGCAAGGTGTATGTCCGTTCTGCCATTCTTGCCGGATTGCCTAAATAAAGGCTGTATCGCAGAAGAATGTGGTCTTTATTAAAGGGTGGCCGGATGTTATACTGTAATGACCAAAGACGCCACCGAAAAGCCGTGCCATTTCCGAACAGGTGTTTGATTTGGAAGGGTGTTTTATATATAATATCGGTTAGGGGTGTTCATCCAATCAACATAAACACGGAGGTAACTAACCATGCTTTTGGAGAACCTAAATGAGCAACAGAGAGAGGCTGTTCTGCATACCGAGGGCCCCCTTTTGGTCCTGGCGGGAGCCGGATCGGGGAAAACCCGTGTTCTGACTCACAGGATAGCTTATCTCGTTGAGGAGATGGGAGTGAGCCCCTGGAACATACTGGCCATCACCTTTACAAATAAGGCCGCCCGTGAAATGAAGGAGAGACTGGAAAAGCTGATAGGATCCGATGCCAATGACCTCTGGGTGGGGACCTTCCATGCCTGTTGTGTCAGGATCCTCAGGCGGGATATAGAGAAATTGGGCTTTGACAGAAACTTTGTCATCTATGATGCCGATGATCAGCAGACCTTGATAAAAAGCTGCCTGGAGCAGCTTGGTATCAACGATAAGAATTTTCCACCCAACTCGGTACTCCACGAAATTGGTCGTGCCAAGGACGAGCTCATTGATCCGGCGCAATTTCAAAAGGTGTATGCATCGGATTATCGTCTTGGTAAGGTAGCCCGGATTTATGAACTTTACCAGCAAAAGCTCAAGTCCAATAACGCACTGGATTTTGATGATATAATCCTTTTTACTATACGGCTTTTAAGCGATCATCCCGAGATACGTGACTACTATTCGTCGAAATTCCGTTATATCCATGTGGACGAATATCAGGATACAAATACTGCACAGTATATCCTTGTAAAAATGCTTGCCTCCACACATGGCAATATCTGCGTGGTTGGTGATGATGATCAGATGATCTACGGCTGGAGAGGAGCCAATTTGCGAAACATCCTCGACTTTGAGAAGGATTTCAAACCTTGCCGTGTAATTAAGCTGGAGCAAAACTACCGTTCCACCAGAACCATACTGGAAGCCGCCAATAATGTCATTCAAAACAATTCCGGAAGGAAACAGAAGAAGCTCTGGACCGAAAATACACAGGGGAGTTTGGTGAACCGGTACGAAGCCGCCGATGAGCGTGATGAGGCCTATTACATAGCCGATGTGATGCGCACTTTGCGGGCCTCGGGGAGGAGCTATAGTGATATGGCTCTCCTTTACAGGATAAATGCACAATCCCGTGTTTTTGAGGAAGCGTTCATGAAGCTGGGAATACCCTATAAGATTTACGGGGGATTGAAGTTCTATGCCCGAAAAGAAATCAAGGACGTTATAGCATGGCTTCGCATGATCCAGAACTCCGATGATGATATCAGCTTTTCCAGAGCCGTCAATGTTCCCAAGCGGGGAATCGGGAAAACCACGCTGGACAGGATTGAACTTCTGGCTTCCCAACAGGGGGTCAGTATGTATCAGATAGCATCACATGCAGAGGAATATCCTGAGCTTTCAAGAGCATCACAGAACCTGTTGGATTTTTGCGGATTTATTGAAAAGATGAGGATTCTCTCCCGGGAGGAGGAATTGGTTGAGTTCATCGAGATTCTTCTGGACAGGAGCGGTCTTGTCAGGGAACTGGAAAAGGAGCTTACCAATGAATCGAGGACCCGCATTGAGAACATCAAGGAATTCATATCGGTAGCCCGGGAATTTGCTCTCTATACTGATGAGAAGCCCACCTTGGAGGATTTTTTGGCCCATATCTCGCTGGTAGCGGATATTGATGACACCGAGGAGGTAGGGGACCGGGTGGTTCTCATGACACTCCATAGTGCCAAGGGTCTGGAATTCCCTGTTGTGTTCATCGCAGGTATGGAAGAAGGCGTTTTCCCCAGCTATCGATCCCTCATGGAGGAGGATCGGCTGGAAGAGGAGAGACGGCTTTGCTATGTGGGTATCACCCGTGCCCGGGAAGAGATTTACCTGACAAACGCCAGATGCCGCATGCTTTTTGGAAGCACTTCATATAACCGTGTATCCAGATTTGTAGAAGAAATACCAGCCTCCCTTACAAAGGGAAGAACCAATCATACCGGGCGGCAGAAGACCTCTATGAGCAGCTGGACTGAAAATACGGGCAAAACAGTGGATCTGAGTGACCTGAAAAGCAGGATAAAGGCATTCAACAGGGCTTCCCAGGAGGACGCCGAAAGCGTAAACGTGGGTGACCGGGTGATGCATAAGAAGTTTGGAACCGGTACAGTGAAAAAAAAGGTTCTGGAAAGCGGTGATTACCGGCTGGATATTGAATTTGATGATTATGGAATGAAAAGGCTTATGGAAAGCTTCGCCAGGCTTAAAAAGATATGACTATGGTTAAGAAAGGAGATTCTATGATTAAGGCTTTGGTTTTTGACATGGACGGTGTGATTATCGACAGTGAACCCATCCAGTGCGAGATTGCCGTTGAGGTTTTGAGAAGCTTCGGTGGGGAACCGAGAGAACACGAGATCCATGAGTTTGTCGGGGTTACAAACCAGGCAATGTGGCCCATACTCAAGGAAAGACATAAGCTGGATGCCACAGTTGAAGAGATGCTGGAAAGGCATCAGGAATACAAAAAAAGACGCTTTTCCCAAGAGCGAATCGAGCCAATTGACGGTATCAGGGATTTGATTAAAAAAGCTGTAGACAGTGGCTTGAAAATAGCCCTGGCCACATCATCCCCAAAATTCCTCGCAGAGCATATACTGAAGAGTACCGGGATGCTGCCATGGTTTGATGTTCTGGTCACAGCCGACGACATCACCCGGAGCAAACCCGACCCTGAGATATACCTGAAAGCTGCACAGCTTTTAGGGGTTGACCCTGGATCCTGTGTCGCCATTGAAGATGCAGAGTTGGGCATGCAGTCCGCAAAAAGTGCCGGTATGCGGGTGATTGCTTTTCTCAACCCAAATTCAGGAAAGCAGGATACTAGCAAAGCGGATTTTGTGGTATCATCAATACGGGACATCGATCTGGACAAGCTGGACACTTGACGGGTCACCCCAGCGGTGATATCTGAGGTGTTATCACGGCAAGGATGCACCTTAAGCTGAGTGATGGAGAGGTATGGCGAACCATGGACGATCCAAAAAAAACAAAGATGGATTATAATGACCTGAACAAACTTCTTGATGAAATGGACAGCGTTTTAAGGCGCAATCCCCTTGATGCCCTTGGCAGTGTTTATGATGATCTTTATACCAGGAACAGAATGTCCATAGTGGAAGATAGGGATCTTCCCGGCCAGGATCAGGAGCCCCCGGTTCAATACGGTACCGGCGACGGATTTCCTAAGGACGAGGAGATTGAGGATACCGCCCCCCGTAAAAGCCTTGAGGAACTCATGGATGAATTGAATGGGTTGGTAGGTCTTAAAAAGGTCAAGGATGATGTGAAGTCCCTGACCAATATGGTCAAGATAATGAAGATTCGTAAGGAGAGAGGCCTGCCCGAGGTAGATATGTCCCTGCACCTGGTGTTCACAGGGAACCCCGGAACCGGCAAGACAACGGTTGCCCGGCTTCTTGCGGGTATATACCGGGAGATTGGTGTACTGTCAAAGGGACATCTTGTAGAGGTGGATCGTTCACGTCTGGTAGCCAAGTATGTTGGTCAGACAGCCCCCCAGGTGATGGAGGTTGTCAATGAGGCCATGGGCGGAGTGCTCTTTATCGACGAGGCCTATTCTCTGGTATCCCGCCGGGGCGAGAATGATTTCGGTTATGAGGCGGTGGATACCCTTCTGAAGGCCATGGAGGATCACCGGGATGACCTTATTGTCATCGTCGCAGGGTATCCCGATAAAATGGAAGAATTTCTGGACTCCAACCCGGGTCTCCAGTCACGTTTTAACAAGTATATCAATTTTGATGATTACTCCCCTGAGGAACTCATGGCGATTTTCGACAGGATGTGTGAAAAGAACGGATATAAAGCCACTGACGAAGCAAAAGAAAAAGTCGGTAAGATGCTTGAGACTCTCCACGAAGCCCGTACCGACAGTTTTGCCAACGCCAGAACGGTTCGTAATCTTTTTGAAAAGCTTCTGACTATTCATGCAGACCGGCTTGCCTGTAAGGAAAGCGTATCCGATGAAGAGCTCGCAACCATTATTGCCGAGGATGTGGATAATATAGACCTGGATGAAATGATGCGGTGATGTTGTTCTGTCTTTGCGAACGTGGAAAGTGTATCCAGGGATCCCGTAAAGACCGGTCGCTGTGCTGCACGTCTGCGAAACATAAGTATGTCATCGCAAGTGAAGCGAAGCTGAGCGTGGCGATCTACGAGATTGCTTTGTCGCGTTGCTCCTCGCAATGACATAACCGAATTGTCATTGCGAGCGGAGCGATATCGAAGCGCGGCAATCTCCGACTTCAAAGCCCTTCTTGCACTCCCACATCCAACTTCTAACCTCCCACCTCTCACCTCCAACATGGTATTTCCCTTCAATCCGTCAATAATACTAAAACCGGGACAAGCAACATATAATTTATCGGGCGCGGCTTGAACCTTCCTGTTGCCATGAGCACAGGGAATAACCCTGTGCGGACTGGTTGAGAATTCCGTCTGCCCCCTTTTACAAATGAGGAGAAATGGAGGATACGGATGGATAACACATCGGAAATAAGGGTGGGAGGTCACGGTTTTAAAACTATTCTGACCTGGTTAAGCAGGATCACTCTTTTTCAACTCACCGAAATCGTTCTATGTTTTTTGTTTACAAGAGCCAGTCTTTTTGAAGTTCTGAGACCTTTCGGGCTGGCACTGTACTGTGCTGCCCAGTTTACGGGACCTGCAAAGATCCTGGCTGCTGTATCACTGATGATGGGAAACCTCATTTATTCAGGCTCATACGAGGCGATTCGCCAGTTAGCAGCTCTTTTAATATTTGAACTGGTAATCCATTTTCAGAGGCTCAACGGTCATGCAAAGCCTACACCGCTCAACCGTTCGGTGACCCTGGGGCTGATTGTTCTTGTAACCGGGCTTGTTAAAGGTATTATACAGGGATTCCATGTATACGATCTTGTTGCTTCCCTGTTAGGCTCAACCTTTGCGTTCTCGGTTTCAGTGCTGATACAGCCGGCTTTGATACAAAGAGTGGATATAAAGGCGGGGCAGTTAAGCCGAAGCGGCAGGCTCACAGCAGCGAAGGCCATATTGCTGTGCCTGGTTGTCATAAGCCTGAAAGATCTGTCCATAAGCGAGCTTGATTTGAGCAGTATAATGGCGGGTCTTATGGTTCTTCTCTTTGCGCGCAGCAAGGGGAGCACCTACGGTGCTTGCATGGGTGCCTGTGTGGGGTTTGTGCTGACCATGTACCGGATTCCCGGCTCTCTGGAACTTCCGGGATTGTATGCACTGGCTGGAGCAGCAGCCGGGATACCGATAAAGAGGAGAATCTTCACGGTTAGCCTTTGGACGACAGTTATCCTCTTCTTCACCGGGTTGTCCATATTGAATGGCGATATGATTTATGGATATTACAGTGTTATGGTCTCGGGTGTTCTGTTTCTTTTTATTCCACCGAAAGCCCTGAAATATATGTCTGAATATCTGGCGGGCCCCTTGTCCCAAAAGGCTCTGGAAGACGAGGCGGGCAAACGGGCATCCCTGGAAGCCTCCGACAGGCTCTATATACTGGGTAAGGCTCTTTCAAGGGTTTCCAGAGATCTTCAGGAGTTTTTAAGCGAGGAAACCGAGGATGAGAGAACCATGGCCGAATCGGTGATTGAAATCGTGGCCGACAGGGTCTGCAGGCGCTGTCCCCTGTGTGAGAGATGCTGGGGAACCAACTTCATTAAAACCTATAAGCTAGTGGAAAAGGCTCTGTCCGATCTCAAAACCGATGAGACAGGGATGCTGGAGATACCTGGTTGGTTTCGCGCATCCTGTACAAGGAATGAAAAGTTTGTAGAAAGTCTGGGTATGGCCTTTACCATCTATAAGACTGAAAAGCTCTGGCGCGCCAGACTCAACGATGCCAGGGAGCGTATTGCTGAGCAGGCCGGCATCATTTCGGGAAGTATTATGAGTATTGCCAGATCCATTGTGGAACACAGGAGCCGGGATTATGAAATAGAGGAAAGCTTTCTTGAAACCGCTGCAGGTCTGGGTATACCTGTTGCGGACATAAGGATTGGTTCGGAAAGCGCTTCCAGAATCTCGGCGGATCTGGTCTGCGAAGGGATTCACCGGGTTAACATGGATCTTTTGGACAACACGGTAAAATCCTTTCTGGGTAACCAGATGGTAAGGGTGGGGGAGATGAGACGGGATATGCTGGGATATTCAGTTCTCAGATACATGAATAAGCCCAGGTTCCGAACCATAACGGGCGTAGCACGGCTCTCAATGGAAAAATCCCCCGTATCAGGAGACAGCTTCACCTTCTTTATCAATGGATCCGGCTTTCACATCAGCGCCATCAGCGATGGTGCAGGCAGCGGCAACAGGGCCGAGAGATACAGCAAAAGCACCATTCAAATGCTTGAGTACCTGATGGACGAAGGAGTGAATCTTGCTTTTGCCATAAAGCTGATAAGGATGTATTTAGGGATTAAAGGAGACAGGGAGCCCCTTGCCACTTTGGACACCTGCGCTATCAACCTTTTAGATGGCAGCCTGAGATTCTACAAGCTGGGAGCAGTGCCATCCTACATCAGGAATGGTTCGGGGGTAAGTGAGATTACCGGGACAGGCCCCGATGGAGAGTTGGATGGTGTGGACGGGGAAACTGCCCTACAAAAAATTACCGAGGGAGATTTTGTGATCATGGTATCCGATGGCGTCTACCATGCATTCTGTAATAATGGACAACCGGCTTTGCAGAAGTTCATAGCCTCCATCGACACGGTCAACCCTCAGCAGATGGCCGACATGATACTCACTGAATCCACCCTGCGAGGCAAGGGTGCCAGGGATGACATGACGGTGCTGGTGACGCGTCTATGGTGAGCCGGCAAAGGAAAGATACAACTCGCCTACTCTGTAAACATCCCCGGCTCCCATGGTAATCACCAGATCCCCGGTCTGAGCGTTTTCATCGAGAAAACGGACAATTTCATTAAAATTCGAAACATATACTGCATTGCCAGTATTCTTGTTGATGCCTTCGGTTATGGCACGGGCATTGATAAGCCCGTTGTCCTTTTCCCTGGCCGCATAGATATCGGTTACCACTACTGTATCAGCAAGTGCGAAGGCACGTGAAAAATCGTCAAGAAGCTCATAGGTTCTGGTATAGGTATGGGGCTGAAAAACACAGATCAGGTGGCCTGCAGCCAGAGCCCGGGCGGCGCTTAATGAGGCTTGTATTTCTGTTGGATGATGGGCATAGTCGTCCATAACCCGGATACCATTTTTCATTCCCTTGTCTTCCAGCCTTCTGTGGGTACCCTTGTATCCTTCCAGACCTTTGATAATTGAAGTCCGTGCAATGCCCATGGAATGGCAGGCGGCTATACAGGCCAGCGCATTGGAGATGTTATGCGTGCCGGGCACTGATAGTTTTATCCTGCCCCAGGATGTCTTTTTATGGCAGACCGTTAAACTGGCGCAGCCGTTCTCAAAGGAGATATCCTCTGAGGTCCAGTCTGCATCCGAAGCATTCAGACCATAGCTCACGAAGGATCTGGTCAGTGATTTGGAGAGCAATCGGGTCTGGGGATCATCAAAATTCAGAATAATGGTTCCTGGATTTCTCACATTGGAAAGGAAGGACTCGAATGAGGATCGAATATGATCAATATCTCTGAAATAATCCAAATGATCGGCATCAATATTCAGAACCACCGCCAGAGACGGTCTGAATTTTAAGAAACTATCCTTATATTCACAGGCTTCTGCTATAAACCATGAGCTGCTGCCTATTCTTGTATTGCCCCCGATGGTATCCAGCATCCCGCCTACATGAATGGTGGGGTCAAGCCCGCCCTCCAGCATAACCTGGGATATCATGGAGGTGGTGGTGGTCTTTCCATGGGTTCCGGAAACGGCTATGCACTGCTGAAAATGATCCATGATCACACCCAAAAGCTCCGCCCTCTCCATTACAGGAATTCCCTTGTTTCGGGCTTCAACAAGCTCGGGGTTGTTCTGTGGAACGGCAGCCGAATAGACCACCAGATTTTGTCCCGATATGTTTGAGGCATCATGGGAGGGGAAGATAATCGCACCCATGCTTTTCAATTTGTTGGTTATATCGGATTCATGGAGATCAGATCCGGTGATTTTTATTCCTCTATGCATTAATATTTCGGCCAGGCCGCTCATGCTGATGCCGCCGATTCCCACCATATGGACGGTAATATTTCCCGGCGCAAATGTAAAGCGATTGTTCATTGATACACGCTCCAGTATAATTATGCCAGATAGATTATATATCAGTGGACAGGATGGACACAAGGCTCCCAGATGAAGTATTCCAGTATACAGGAAAATATATGCAATAAATTTTTATTAAAATTTATAAATAAGAAGGATATTTGAAATTTATGCCGAAATATTGTATTATGTATTATACCAAATCTACATGTAATTAACGGAAGGTGGGCTGCTAAAAATGGAGATAACAGATATCAGAATTCGGAAGGTAGAGGCCGAGGGAAAGATGAAGGCTGTAGTGTCAATAACTTTCGATAACGAGTTTGTCGTTCACGACATCAAGATTATTGAAAGTCAGAACGGTCTATTTATCGCCATGCCGAGCCGCAAGACTCCTGCAGGGGAGTTCAGAGACATAGCGCATCCAATCAATGCTGATGCCAGAAACAAGGTTCAAAATGCAATATTGGAGAAGTATCAGTCGATGCTTGCGGAGGAGGAAGCGGCCGGAGCGCTTGCTGGCATAGAATAACACCAACTCAGTTTATTTTTTTGGCACTTATATATTAAGTGCCTTATTTATTTTCTCCTGAATTCTAAGTCTGGACAATTGAAAACAATGGCCGAATATGAAACAATTATTACCGGAGTGCCATTGAAAGGAGCATTTCTATGCGAGATTTGATTACCGTTATTCTTGCAGCCGGAGCGGGAACAAGGATGAGATCCAACACCGCCAAGGTAATGCATAAAATCTGCGGACAGACCTTGCTGGATTATGTTATTGATGCTGCCAAAAAGGCCGGTTCCGATGAAATCATTGCGGTAATTGGGCATCAGGCCGACCAGATGAGGGAATCGGTAAAGGACATTGCCTTTGTACTGCAAAAGGAGCAACTGGGTACCGGTCATGCAGTGATGCAGGCAAGGCCCCTGCTGGAAGGAAAGGCCGGAACTGTGCTGGTTCTTTATGGCGACACGCCCCTCATTACCGCCCAGACTCTTAAGAAGGCTTATGAGGCGCACCTGGACAATAAGAATCAGGTTACTGTCATCACTGCCCGTGTCCACGATCCCACCGGCTATGGAAGAATTGTCAGGGATCAGGATGGAATGATCAGCTCCATAGTGGAACATAAGGATGCCACAGAGGAACAAAGGGCCATTGATGAGATCAACTCGGGAATGTACTTTTTTGAGGTGCCCGCGCTGCTTAAAGCATTGGACAGACTGGATAATGCCAACAGCCAGGGTGAGTACTACCTCACAGATACCATTGAAATGATACTGTCGGATAATGGCTCGGCTGGTGCTTTTCTTATAGACGACTGTACTGAGATTCTGGGGATCAACGATCGTTTACAACTTTCTGAGGCCGAAAAGATCATGCGGGACAGAATCATCCATGAACACATGAAAAACGGCGTCAGCTTTATTCTCCCCGAAACATCGGTGATTGGGCCCAAGGTGGAAATTGGAAGGGATACTGTCATATATCCGGGGACTCTGCTGGAAGGTAATACCCGCATAGGCGAACAATGTCACATTGGTCCATATACACGCATTTCAAACAGTGCTGTTGGGAATGATGTTCATATCATGAATTCAGTAGTCCTCGATTCACAAATTGGATATATGACCAAAGTGGGTCCTTTTGCTTATTTGCGGCCTGGCAGCAAAATCGGGAATAATGTAAAAATCGGCGATTTTGTTGAGGTAAAGAAATCTGAGATCGGAGACAATACAAAGGTATCCCACCTTACCTATATCGGGGATGCACGGGTCGGAAAAAATGTCAATATGGGGTGCGGGGTTGTGGTGGTTAATTACGACGGCACCAATAAACATCAGACGGTGGTGGGTGACCACGCCTTTGTAGGATGCAATGTCAACCTGGTTTCGCCTGTTGAGGTTAAGCCCTTTGCATATATCGCCGCAGGATCCACCATTACAGATGAGGTTCCTGAGTATGCCCTTGCTATCGCCCGTAACCGGCAGACCATAATAAGCGATTGGGTTAAAAAGAAAGGTCTTGATAAAAGATGAATGATTTTGGAGGTTTCGCTTGACATGAATCTTCACGGAAAGGACATAAAAATCTTTGCAGGGAATTCCAACCTGGAACTGGCCGAAGAGATTGCCCAGAAGATCGGCTTGCCTCTGGGTGAATCGGTGGTGGGACGTTTCAGCGATGGTGAAACGGCTATCAGTATCAACGAACCGGTAAGGGGTTCCGATGTTTTCATCATTCAGTCCACCAGTACGCCGGTAAACGATAACCTTGTGGAACTGCTGATTCTGATTGATGCACTGAAACGTGCCTCAGCCGGTCGAATCACGGCGGTTATGCCCTACTTCGGATATGCGCGGCAGGATCGTAAAGCCAAGGCGAGGGATCCCATATCTGCGAAACTTGTGGCTAATCTCCTCACCACAGCAGGAGCCGACAGGGTACTTACCATGGATCTTCATGTTCCGCAACTGCAAGGATTTTTTGATATACCTGTGGATCATCTGATGGGTTCTCCCATACTGGCCAGGTATTTTATGGAGAAGTTTGAGGGGAAGGTCGATGATGTTGTGGTGGTTTCCCCGGATGTAGGCAGTGTGGGAAGATCAAGAAAATTCGCAGAAAAGCTGGAGGTTCCTCTGGCCATAATCGACAAAAGGCGTCCAAAGGCCAATGTCTGTGAGATTATGAACATCATCGGCGATGTCAGGGGAAAACGTGTCATTCTGGTGGATGATCTCATAGATACCGGCGGTACTATTGTCACTGCAGCAAATGCCCTGTCCGATATGGGTGCCTCCGAAGTATATGCCTGCTGTACCCACCCGGTTCTCTCAGGGCCGGCAATCGACAGGATCAGGACTTCTGTCATCAAAGAGATGGTTGCCTTAAATACCATTCAACTTCCGAAAGAGAAGAGGATCAGTAAGATCACCATTCTTTCAGTGGCTGATATCTTTGCTGAAGCCATTGAAAGGATATATGGCGACATATCCATCTCCACACTTTTCACACAGCAGTAGGAGAGTAAGTCATGCATATCATAGCAGGTCTAGGAAACCCAGGAACCAGATACCATATGACCAGGCATAATGTGGGGTTTGAAACCATTGATTTTTTGGCTGCCCAGTACCGCCTGACCAATTTCAGATCCAGGCACAAAGCCCTTATATCCGAGGGGATGATACAGGGTAAAAAGGTCATGCTGGTAAAACCCCAGACCTATATGAATAACAGCGGTGAGTCATTAGCTGAGATTCTCAGCTATTATCGGGCCGATCCGGGAAAGCTCATTGTTATCTATGATGATATTGATCTGGATCCGGGAAAGCTTCGCATCAGACAAAAAGGAGGCCCGGGAACCCATAACGGAATGCGGTCCATCGTCAGCCTTCTTAAGACTGAAGATTTTCCCAGAGTCAGAATAGGGATAGGAAAGCCAGCTCCTCAAATGGATCTGTCCAATTTTGTGCTGAGCAAGTTTACGGATGAGGAGAGGCGCCTGGTCAATGAAGCCATTGAGAAGGCGGTTCTTGCAGTAGCTACCATGGTTTGTGCATCAGTTGAGGTGGCTATGGGTAAATATAACGGATGAAACAGATGAAACTATTAAACACCTTTTTATCAGCATCAACCCGTCTAAAAACATTAACCGGTAAGATTCACCCCGGTAACGAACTGATAGTATCCGGGGTATCCGAATCCCAAAAGCGGCATCTGGCCTGGTGGGCAGCCCGTGAATCGGGCATGAAGGGGATTTATGTGGCCTGGAATGAGATGCAGGCAAGGCAGGCTCTGACCGATTTGTCCTGGCTTACCGGGGACAGAGCCATATACCTTCCCAGCCGCGAGATCATGCTCTATGATGTAGAAGCAAGAAGCTTTGAGCAGACCTATGACAGGATAACAGCTCTGATTAAGATCCTGGAGGGTGACTACGACTTTGTGGTAACCTCGGCGGAAGCCATTCTTCATCAACTCATGCCGCCCCTTGAGTTGTCCAGGTACTTGCTGGAGCTAAAAATTGGCGGAGAATCAAGGATTGAGAACCTGGAAGAAAAGCTCCTGGAAATGGGATATGAACGGGTGGATAAGGTTGAGGGGAAGGCCCAGTATGCCGTAAGAGGCGGCATTATGGATATATACCCCATCAACACTGAACTGCCCTGCCGTATCGAATTCTTTGATATAGAAGTGGATTCCATTCGTGTCTTCTCCCCCGAAACCCAGCGCTCCATTCACACAATTGAGCAGCTCACAGTCTATCCGGCCAGGGAGATCATATATACCCGCAGCCAGATTCCCGCCATAACACGGCGTATGCAGGAAGCCCTGGACAGAACCCTTGAAAGGGTTTCCAAAGATATAAGGCCACTCCTTTCAAAAAATATCAGCGGCTATATGGAAAAATTGCAGGACAGCCATTACTTTACAGGGGTTGACAAGTTTATCCCATTTATTCTGGAAGGTAAGGCCGATCTTTTTGAGTACACCGGAGAAGGCCACCTCCTGTTTTTTGAGGAGCCTGCACGAACCCGTGAGAGGATGGAAAACCAGCAGGAGGAGATCCAAGACCTGTGTGATGTCCTCACCGAAAAAGGTATGGTGTTGGGTGAGACCTATGAGCTTCTCTTTGATACCAATACCATTCTTGATTCCGCAGGCAGGCATCCCATCATAACCCTTGCATCCCTTGGGGGTTCCGAATCTCTCACGTCATATCCTGCAGCCTGTTTTCATGTCAATGGTGCCAGTATAAGTCCTTACATCGGGAGGATGGATTTACTCTTCGATGACATCAAAAAATGGGCAGAGCAGGGGTACAGAATACTCATACTTGTTTCCCGGGTGGACAGGATCAGCCGGTTTATGGCTGAGCTCCGGGACAGAGGCATACCGGCGGAAGACGCTAGAAATTTTGCATCCTGGCCCGAGGGATCTTCTGTCGTGGTGGGCTCTGGTACCCTGCAAAGCGGGTTTATCTATCGAGATGAGAAGCTTGTTGTGGTGACCGAGAGCGATATTTCGGCCAGGAGCATGAGAAAAGCTCCAAGGAAAGCACCTGCCCGGGGAAGGCGGATTGAAACCTATACCGATCTCAAGCCTGGGGATTACGTGGTACATCAGACCCATGGCATAGGCATCTACCAGGGCATGGAACAGCTGACAGTGGAGGGGCTGAGGCGGGACTACCTGAAGATATCCTACAGGGATGGTGGTTCTCTTTTCATTCCTACGACCCATATGGATCTGATCCAGAAATATGTGGGTTCAGAAGGCCGTGAGCCCAGGCTGAACAAGCTGGGCGGCACAGAGTGGGTCAGAACAAAAAAACGGGTAAAGGAATCATTAAGGGAACTTGCTGCCTCACTGATAAAGCTTCAGGCTGAAAGAAAAAGCATGAAGGGTCATGCCTTTTCTCCCGATACGGTCTGGCAGAGGCAGTTTGAAGAAGCCTTCGACTATGAGGAAACGCCGGATCAGCTCAGATGCGTTGAAGAGATCAAGCAGGATATGGAATCTGAAGTGATAATGGATCGGCTGCTATGCGGGGATGTGGGTTACGGCAAAACCGAAGTAGCCTTAAGGGCTGCATTCAAGGCGGTGATGGACGGCAAGCAGGTGGCCTTTCTGGTGCCCACCACCGTCCTATGTTCCCAGCATTATGAAAACTTTAAAAAGCGATTTTCCGGATTCCCCGTGAGGGTTGAAATGCTGAGCCGTTTTAAGACTGGTGCCGAGCAACGTGCCATAATACGCGATCTTAAAGCCGGCCGGATTGATATCATTGTTGGGACCCACATGCTCTTTTCTGAGGAGGTCAGGTTCAGGGATCTGGGGCTTCTTGTGGTGGATGAGGAACAGCGCTTTGGGGTAGGCCATAAAGAAACCATAAAGAACAGGTATCCCTATGTGGATACGCTTACTCTTTCTGCCACACCCATACCCAGAACACTGAACATGTCCTTGACGGGTATACGTGATATCAGCACCATCGAGGATCCTCCCGAACACCGCTATCCTGTGCAGACCTATGTTGTGGAGTACCGCGAGGATATTGTAAGGGATGCCATCCACAGGGAACTGGCTCGTGGAGGTCAGGTATTCTATCTCTTTAACAGGGTTCGCAGTATTCAGTCCAAGGCTGCCCAGATACAAAAGCTTGTTCCGGAAGCACAGGTTGGCTTTGCCCATGGTCAGATGAGTGAGCGTGAGCTGGAACAGGTGATACAATCCTTTCTTGAAAAGGAGTTCAATGTGCTGGTCTGTACCACCATCATTGAATCGGGTGTTGATATGCCCAATGTAAATACCATAATTGTAGAGGATTCCGACAGGCTTGGTCTGTCCCAGCTATACCAGCTCAGGGGGCGTGTTGGCCGATCCAATCGCCTGGCATATGCCTACCTGACCTATAAGAAAGACAAGGTACTCAACGAAACTGCCGAGAAACGCCTGAAGGCCATACGGGAATTCACCGAATTTGGCTCGGGGTTCAAGATAGCCATGAGGGATATGCAGATCCGCGGAGCCGGGAATCTTTTGGGTCCGGAACAGCACGGCCATATGGAGACTGTGGGCTATGACATGTATCTGAAGCTTCTTGACGAGGCCGTCACCGAGATGAAGGGCGAGCTTCCAAAACGGGCAAGCCTTGAGACCAGTGTCGAATTCCGGGTTTCTGCCCATATCGATGCCCGGTATATTCCCGATGAGGATCAAAGAATCGATATGTATAAATCCATAGCGTCGGTGGAAAGTGAAGAGGAGGCCATGGATATACTGGATGAACTCATTGACAGGTATGGCGACATACCTGAGGAGACCCGGAACCTGGTAGATATAGCTTTGATTAAAAACATGGCTATCTCCCTGGGCATCAGTTCTATAAAGGAAAAGGACGATATTGTGACTATCAACTATTCCGGCGAGGCATCCATAGACCCCAGAATTATTATGGAGATAACAGGAAAATGGCGGGGACGCCTGCTTTTCAGCGCAGGAAAGCAGCCCTACCTGACCTATCGGATAAAGAACCAGGAAAGAGGCGAGATGCTCAAGAATATTAAGATTCTATTACATGACCTGGTGAAATTGAAGTCAACTGGCTGATTGATTATAATATTGTTTGTACAGCGGGGCAAAATAAACTGGCCGGCTCGTATAAAAGGGTGAAATTTATGGATAAAAAGAATAAAACTGATCGGGGCAGCAAAAAGAAAAAGCTGATCCGTACAAAACGCGAGACCATAATTATCAGAGTGGTAACTGTTCTGGTTATTCTCGCAGCAGCTTTTCTGATCTGGTATCTTATCGATTCCCGCAGCTATGTTGCCAGTGTTGCCGGGCACCGGATCAAGAAATACGAATATGAATTTCTGTTGCGCCAGCAGATAATAAAATCCGAGCAGGATTGGGGTATATCTGGCAAATCCGATGTGGAGAAGGAGCAGTACTGGCTGAAAACAGAGGGAGGGCAGAACCCCTGGGAATCTGCCAAGAACGAAACACTGATCACCTCAAAGAAATATATGATACAGCTTATCAAGGCAAGAGAGATGGGTATAACAGTTGACAACAGCGTGAGAAGCGAGGTTAACAATACCCTTTTGACATATCAGCAGCAACTTAATGTATCAGACAATGATTTTTCCAGGTGGGTTCAGCAGTCCACCGGCCTGACGCTGGATCAGTACAGAAGAATACTTGAGAACACCAAAGTAAACGACAAGTTCAGGAGTGAATACCTGAAGCAATACTATAAGCCCGCTGTGATTACTGAGGAAGAGATAAGAGCTGAGTACGAAAGCAACCCGAAACAGTATGACAGCTCTGAAATAAGCTATATCTGGCTCAGCAAGTTTGACACAACCGGAACCACCCTGACCCAGGAAGAGATCGATGTTAAGATGGACACGGCGAAAAGAATTCTAGAGAAGATCCGTCAGGGGGAAAACATGGATCAGCTTATAGCCAACTACTCTGAAGAGGGCACCGAGGGCTCGGATCTGCCGCCTGGGAAGCTGACTGTAAACAGCAGCGCCTATCTGCAATTCCCTTATTTTAAGGATCTTTTTGATTTTGCCCTTGAAGGAAAAGCAGGGGATTCGGAAATAGTGGACACAGATATGGTCATTTTTGTTGTGAAAATAGACAGCCGCACAGAGTTGGATGATGTCAGGGACACGGTAAAGTCCTACCTGGAGACCACCAGAGAGGCTGAATGGTACAATAGCGAGCTGGAAAAGTGGAACAGCGATACCAGGTACAACATTATTAAGAATGATGCCGTCTATGACTCCATCACCTATCAGACCTTTCTGAAGAAATAATTTTCCTTACCAATAGAAATATACGGCCCGTGTAAAGGGTGAGAAGCCGCTGTTTGCAGGAACAGCGGTTTTTTTATACATATCGGCCCGGCTACCAGCATAGATTTAAGCATGTCCTCATGTCTACAAAAGAAGGTTGATGGGTATGGACAAGGTGCATCAGAACGATGATCTGAGTCGGATCAGAAATTATTTACCGGATCGTATAAAGAGGGTTGTGGATAGGATCAGTCCTGAAATTGCACCATGCCTCGAGGAACTCAGGATTAATTCCGGTATGCCTCTCATGGGGGTTTTCAGCGGTTTTGACCGTTTTATTGCTGAGGACGGATCCTTCACAAGCCAGCCCGAAACCGCCTTATATGTGGATCGTGAAGAGGTTGAAGAACTATTCTACAGGCTTTGTGAGCATTCGGTATATGCTTACCAGGACGATATAGCCAGGGGATTTCTTACACTGAAAGGCGGATACCGGGCAGGTATCTGCGGTAAGGTTGTATATCAGGGCCAAAGCATTAAAGGCCTGAAGGATATCTCATCGGTCTGCATCCGGATTTCAAGGGAACTGAAGGGCTGCGCGGAAGAGGTCTTTCCATTCATCAGGGCTGGAATGAATGATATCTACAATACTATGGTCATATCGCCGCCAAGGTGCGGGAAAACCACCATATTAAGAGACATCTGTAGAATCATCAGTACCGGATCGGAAAAGGCGGATTTTGCCGGGCTTCGTACAGTCATAGTGGATGAACGGTCGGAGATTGCCGCCTGTTACAGAGGTGTTGCTCAAAACGATTGCGGGCCGAGGACCGACGTTTTGGACGGTTGCAGAAAGTCTGAAGGAATAGAAATGGTTTTAAGGGGTATGTCACCAGCTGTCATAGTGGTGGATGAGCTGGGGACAAGACAGGATGCTGAAAGCATAAGAATGGCATGGAATGCCGGCGCGAGAATAGTCGCTACAGCCCATGCCTATGATATAGGGGATCTCAGGGAACGTCCGGGTTTTGGCTTTTTGATCGACAAAGGCGGTTTTGAGCGTTACATCGTTTTGGGGATACAAAATGGAAGAAGGTGGATAAGGGTGACAGATACATATGGAAACCAGCTATACCGTAATGATCAAACTTTTGGGATGTATGATGGTGTTTTTCGGATGCACTGCCATGGGCATGAAGTTCTCGGCGAAGCTCAAAGCCAGGCAGCTTGCTCTTCAGAAGCTTAAGGATATTCTTCTGTTTCTGGAAAATGAAATGTGCGCTATGGGAAAACCTTTAAACAAGGCATTTGAGGATCTGGTAAAAGGGAACTACGGAGGGGTTTGGACACCGGTGTTTGACCGGTCGGGAAGCATATTGAAAGAACAGAGCCTGGATGCTGGAAGTGCATGGAGAACGGCTTTGGAGGAGGCCTCGGCCACCCTGCCCCTAGTCCAGGATGATATAGACCTACTCAGGGATTTTGGAGAATTGCTGGGAAAGTCGGATCGTGAGATGCAGCACGCGGTTTTGAGTATGGAGAAGGAAAAGGTGTCGGCCATGGAATTAAAGGCGAAAGAGACAGCGGAGACAACCGGTAGATTGTACCGAAATCTGGGGGCACTTCTGGGGGCCGCTGCGGTCATTCTTCTGATATAGGAGTAAGGCGATGGACGTGGATCTGATCTTCAAAATTGCAGCAATAGGTATTCTGGTATCCATATTGAATATTGTACTGAATAAGTCCGGCAGGGAAGAACAGGCCATGATGACAACATTGGCCGGGCTTGTTGTTGTTTTGATGCTGGTTGTCAAGGAGATTGCCAATCTGTTTGACACCGTGAAGGCACTGTTCGGATTTTAATGAGGGCAGTGCCTTATCCGGAATTCAAAAGGTGATGTTGCCGCCATGGAAACCGAATTGATAAGAATTGCGGGAATGGGTATTGTGGGTGCTGTCCTTGCGGTTGTGGTCTCGGAAAGAAAGCCTGAAATTGGTATGCTCATCGGGCTGGCATTTGGTGCGCTGGCACTGGTTATGGTTGCCGGTAAAGCCGGTGGGGTTATACAACTCATCAATGATAGTGTTAAAAAATCTGGAATAGATGCTGATCTGATGGTTCCAATCCTGAAGGTCACGGGTATGGCCTATATTACGCAATTTGCTGTAGACGCCTGCAGGGATGCAGGACAGAACAGCATTGCATCCAAGATAGAAATAGCAGGAAAAATCATGATGCTGGCAGTGGCTGCACCTATTGCCACAGCGCTGATCAGAATGGTTACAACCATTATATGAGTATACGGGTGAG
>LFSK01000179.1:25373-26204 GCA_001512555.1 Clostridiaceae bacterium DTU059
TATTGAATGGACAGCTGAACAATGACGAGGTCAATACCATCAGAAAAGCGGTGGATCGAGCCCTGGATGATGCCGGCGACCTTGACTATGATCTCAGTGTGGATGAAATCCTGGAAAATGCGGCGAGGGGGAGACCCATGGATCGACTGGGAGGACTTCCATCTGCACTATTGAGCCTATTGGGGAAGGAATTTAAGGGAAATGTTATTTTAATGCTGGAGCTTTTTGCCGTAATGCTCCTGGCAGCTCTGTTTAAAGGGCTCCAGCCAAGGGAGAAAGGGATATCAAACGAATCGGTGAAACTTGCCATAAACGGCGCAATGGCTGTTATAGCGGCTGCCAGCTTCGGAAGCATAGTGCGTATGGCCCAGGGAACCATAGAGTCCATGCAGATACTTGCATCCATCGCGATGCCGGCATTATACGCTTTGCTGGCAGCATCCGGACAGATTGTATCGGCCACCGCTCTTCAACCGCTTGTATTGGCCGGGGTCAACGTTGCCTGTCATCTGTTTAAAACCATCCTGCTTCCATTGTCCGTCATGGCGGGGGTTTTGTTCCTGGTAGACAGCATCTCGGACCGATTCAGGCTGAAGAACATTGCAAAGCTGCTTAAGACAATAGCTATATGGGTAACAGGAGTCATTACCCTGGTGTTTTCCATTGCCGTAAGCCTCCAGAAGGTGTCGGGAAGCACGGTGGATGCGGCTGCTGTGAAGACTGCCAAATTCGCTATCGGGACACTGGTGCCCGTGGCAGGAAAGAACATGTCCGATGCCGCTGAAACTCTTTTGGCATGTACCCATGCCGTAAGAAACGCGGCCGGGGTGG
>LFSK01000102.1 GCA_001512555.1 Clostridiaceae bacterium DTU059
TTTTTCCCGATTCTTGACGCTATTGACCGGGTTACATACAGTCAGGATAAATCCCTGCTCATCAATTCCTACAGGAAGTATTGCCGGAAGACTGGAAGGGAACCCCAGTATTGAAGGCGCTTGCAGCCCCAAACTTGTAAGATGTCTGTAAAATCTGATACAATCAAGGATGACGTTGAGTCATCTTTTTTTGTGTGATATCCGGTTATGAAGATAACAGGACATTGATCAGGAGTTTAACCGGATTCAAAACGGGAAACACCAGTTTAAGGGAGTAATATGCTAAAAGAGTATAGAACAGTATTCCAGGAGGGGCAATATACCTACGAGGAAAAGCGGTCGCGCTTTATTGCCAGGGTGCTCCCGGTTCAAAGCGAGGAAGACGCCATCGAATATATCAACCGTGTCAAATCCGAGAGCAGGGACGCCCGTCATCATTGCTATGCCTATTATATAGAAGGGGATGCTGCATACCAGCGCTACAGCGATGACGGAGAACCAGCCGGCACAGCGGGAATACCCATACTTGAGGTCATTAAGAAAAGACAGCTGGTCAACATAGTCATTGTTGTCATCCGTTATTTTGGCGGTATACTTCTGGGAGCCGGGGGGCTTGTCAGAGCTTATGGCAAGGCTGCTGCCGGGGGAGTCCTGAATGCCCGTGTGATCATGGTGAGGACTTGTACCGAGGCCATAATTAACGTAGAATATCATTTGTCCGGGAAGCTTCAGAATATGCTGCTGAGCGAAGGGTTTATAATAGCAGGCACCGATTATTCCCATCATGTCTCCTTCACGGTATTGATCCCCGAAGAACAAAAAAACAAATTGGAGGAGACGGTTAACGACACCACAGGCGGTAAGGCTTATATTGCATATGGCGGGAAAAAGATGATCAAGACCGATGAGTCGGATAATATACTGGAGATCTGTCCGGTCACATAATCAGGATGAGGAGTGAAATTATGGCGGGACATTCAAAATGGTCCAACATCAAGCATAAGAAAAGCAGGAGTGATGCCCTGAAGGGCAAGATGTTCACGAAAATAGGCAGGGAGATAGCTATTGCTGTCAAGAGCGGCGGCCCCGATCCGGCCACGAATTCCAAATTGAGGGATGCCATTGCCAAGGCAAAATCTTGCAACATGCCCAACGACTCTATTATGAGAAGCATCAAGAAGGCTTCCGGAGAAGGGGATGGAGCAAACTACGAGGCTATCAGATATGAGGGTTATGGTCCTGCCGGAATCGCCGTTATCGTGGAGACCCTGACAGATAACAGGAACCGTACTGCGGGCGATATCCGCCATCTGTTCGATAAGTTTGGTGGCAACCTGGGAGCTACCGGCTGTGTAAGTTATATGTTCGATCAGAAGGGTCAGATAGTCATCGAGAAAAAAGACAGGGATGAAGATGAAATGATGATGCTGGCACTGGAGGCGGGGGCTTCGGATTTTGAGGCGGATGAGGAATACTTTGAGATACTTACCGAACCCAATGATTATACCGATGTGCGGGAAAAGCTGGAAGCCGCCGGTTTTGAGTTTGAATCAGCGGAGCTTGCTATGATTCCGCAGAATTACAGCAAGCTGACCAATCCGGAAGATGTGGAGAAAATGGAGAAGCTCCTTGAGAAACTTGAAGATCATGATGATGTTCAGAATATATGGCATAACTGGGAACAGGATTGAGGAGAGAGAGGTATGATTGAAGCAAAAAGCGGTTTGCGTCTTGAGGCTAATGAGATACGGACGATATTGCCCCACCGTTACCCGTTTTTACTCCTGGACAGGATAATTGATATCCGCCTTCCCAGAGAGGACGCCACACAGATTGAGCCGGGTATGAAGGTTTTGGGCGTAAAGAACGTGACCTATGATGAACCTTTTTTCCAGGGGCATTTTCCCGGAAATCCCATCATGCCCGGAGTACTCATTGTGGAAGCCCTGGCGCAGTGCGCCTGTTGCGGCGGTCTCATCCTGAAGGACAATCAGGGCAAGCTGGGGCTTTTCACGGGTATTGATGATATGAAGTTCAGAAAACAGGTAACCCCTGGTGACGTGCTGGAGCTTGCCATTGAGTTTACCGCCTTCAGACGTGGCATGGGAAAAGCCAATGCAAGGGCAACTGTGGATGGGCAGGTTGCTGCCGAGGGAACCATTAAATTTGCTATTGTATCACCAGAGTAAAGGCCGGGCAGTTTTGCCGGTGCCGGAATGGAAATCATATGGCGATCTATGCGATATCCGACCTCCATCTGTCCTTTGGAACTGACAAACCCATGGATGTATTCGGGGACAGATGGAAAAACCATGTGCAAAGGCTTGAACAAAACTGGAACCAGGTTGTGGGAAAGGACGATGTTGTTCTGATACCGGGGGACATATCCTGGGGCATCAACCTGGATGAAGCCCTGCCCGATTTCAGCTTTATCGATTCACTACCAGGGATGAAGATCATTTCAAAGGGCAACCATGATTACTGGTGGAGTACCCATCGCAAGTTCCGGGCTTTCCTTGATTCCAACCGGCTGGAAACCGTACGCATGCTTCATAATAACGCCTACCGGGTCGATGACTATGTAATATGCGGATCAAGGGGCTGGATTGACCCGGGAGATCCTGATTTCACGGAAGAGGACAGAAAGATTTTTTCCAGGGAGATGGAGCGGCTCCGTTTATCCCTCGAGCAAGGAAAGCGGCTGGGTGGTGAGATCATAGCCATGCTTCATTACCCGCCCTTTGATTTCAGTCATAGAACGAATGATTTTGCTGTTTTATTGAAAGAGTATGATGTGAGAATATGTATCTACGGACACATCCATGGGCGATGGGATGAGAACTGGCGGGACGAGACGATGGAGAGAATACGGTTTTCGCTGGTTTCAGCCGATTTTTTATCCTTCAGACCCATACGGATTGCATGAGAAGGAAAGGGAATTGGCGTATTCAGTACCGAATCTTAAGAAAAGGTTCCCCATGGGCTGGACCTGTGCTATAATATAGTGGTTTATTCTTCAAAATATCCAGGAAAAACAATACAGGAGGATATGAAATATAATGAACGTAAAGATTGAAAAACCCGAAAAGAATGTTGTCAAATTGGAGATTACAGTTGAGAGCCAGGTCTTTGATGAATGCATGGACAGAGCATTTGTTAGGAATAAATTCAAGTTCAGCATACCCGGTTTCCGCAAAGGCAAGGCGCCCCGCAACCTGGTGGAACGCTATTACGGAGAGCAGGTGCTCTATGAAGATGCTATCAATTTTGCCTGTGGCGATGCCTACAACAAGGCCATAGACGAGCATGATCTGGAGCCTGTTGACAGGCCGGAGATCGATATTGTTCAGATTGGCAGCGGCAAGGATCTTATTTTCACTGCAACGGTTACCGTCAAGCCCGAGGTAGAACTGGGTCAGTATAAGGGGCTTGAAGTGGAGAAAGAAACGGTAGAGGTTACCGAAGAGGATGTTACCGCCGAACTCAACAGGATTGCTGAGCGGAATGCGAAGCTGATTACGGTTGAGGACAGACCTGTTCAGAATGGCGATACCGTAAACATTGACTATGAGGGAAGCGTTGACGGTGTACCCTTTGAGGGTGGTGCCGCGAAGGGGCAAAACCTGGTGATAGGTTCCAACACCTTCATTCCTGGCTTTGAAGAGCAATTGATAGGATTTGAACTGAATGAGGAGAAGGATATTCAGGTTAAGTTCCCCGATGAATATCACAGCAAGGATCTGGCTGGGAAGGATGCCACCTTCAAGGTGAAGATCAACGAGATCAAGGTTAAGCAGCTGCCGGAGATAAACGACGAGTTTGCCGGCGATGTCAGTGAATTCGATACCCTTGAGGAATACAAGCAGGACATCCTGAAAAATCTGACAGAAAAAGCTCAGGAAGCTGCCGACAGAAAATTCGAGGATGAAGTTGTCAAGAAGGCTACTGATAATGCCACCTGCGATATCCCGGATGTGATGATTGAAAGGCGTCTTGATGAGATGATGCGGCAGTTTGACATGACCCTTCGCTATCAGGGACTCAATCTTTCCACCTATATGCAGATAATGGGCATGGATGAGGCAAAATTCCGCAATGAATACCGTGAGTCGGCTCTCAGGGACGTAAAGACCCAGCTTGTAATTGAAAAGATTGCAGAAACCGAAGGGATTGACGCAACCCCTGAAGAGTATGACCAGGAGCTTGAAAAGATGGCCGAACAGTACCATCAGCCGGTAGAGGAAATGAAGAAACATTTGCATAATGACGATATAGAATATATTAAGAATTCCATTATCAGCAGGAAGACCGTTGCCATGCTGGTTGAAAGCGTAAAGGCGTAAACACGGGAAATCGGTTTAAAGAAGCTTTATGGTGGAATTATATTATCAAGTGCAGACAAAGGAGGCATTTATATGTCACTGGTACCCATAGTGGTTGAGCAAAGCAGCAGAGGCGAAAGATCCTACGACATATATTCAAGATTGTTAAAGGATAGAATCATCCTTTTAAGCGATGAGATTAATGATGTAACGGCAAGCCTTGTTGTGGCGCAGATGCTGTTTCTGGCAGCTGAAGATCCGGATAAGGACATTCAGCTCTATATCAACAGCCCGGGCGGATCCATCACTGCCGGCATGGCAATTTACGACACCATGCAGCATGTAAGACCAGATGTTTCCACCATCTGTGTGGGAATGGCCGCCAGCATGGGAGCATTTCTGCTGGCTTCAGGAGCCAAGGGCAAGCGCTATGCGCTCCCCAACAGCACCATCATGATCCACCAGCCCATTGGTGGAGCCAGAGGTCAGGCTACCGATATCAAGATCCACGCTGAATGGATCATCAGAATGAAGAACCATTTGAACAAGATCCTAAGCGAAAGAACAGGTCAGCCTCTTGCAAAGATCGAGATTGACGTGGAAAGGGACTATTTCATGAGTGCCCAGGAGGCAAAGGACTATGGATTGGTTGATCAGGTGATGGAACCGCGGGTAACGGGGTGATTCTATGGCGCGATATGATGA
>LFSK01000077.1 GCA_001512555.1 Clostridiaceae bacterium DTU059
TTATTGTTCTTAAGGTATTTGTCCAGTTCATTTACAAAAGCGGCCTTAACGGCTTTGTCAGGCGCGCCGCCGTACTCCAGCCAGCTGGAATTGTGATAATACTCAATGCGGTTGATCTCATTGTTAAAGCAAAAGGCCACCTGCATCTTGACCTTATATTCGGGCTTGTCCTCCCTGTCACGGCCCCGCGCAAAACCTTCAAAGAATTGAACAGAGGTCAGGTTCTTGCCCTGGCCCAATTCATTGATATAGTCAACTATACCATTCTCATAACAAAACCTTTCGGTGGTTCCGCTCTCTTCGTCAATGAGTTCAAAGACCAGTCCGGCGTTGACCACCGCCTGCCTTTTCAGAACATCCCTGAAAACCTCAAGGGGTATCCTGATATCGGTGAAGACCTCACGATCCGGCTTCCATTTCTGCAGGGTGCCGGTATGCTCATAGTTGTACTTTTCCTTTTTAAGTCCGCCGATATTGTTACCCTTTTCAAAATGGAGTTCATACTTATAACCATCGCGGAATACAGTTACATCCATGTATTCTGAGCTGTATTGGGTAGCGCAGGCTCCGAGGCCGTTAAGTCCCAGGGCAAACTCGTAGTTTTCGCCGGTGTAGTTTCTGTACTTTCCTCCGGCGTAGAGCTCACAGTATACCAGTTCCCAGTTATAACGCTGTTCCTTCTGGTTGAAATCCAAAGGTATTCCCCGGCCCTGATCCTCCACTGTAATGGAGTAATCCTTGTGCCTTATAACCCTTATAAGGCTTCCATAGCCCTCCCTGGCTTCATCAATGGAGTTGGCCAGTATTTCAAAGAATGAGTGTACGCAACCTTCCAGCCCATCTGAGCCGAAGATAACCGAGGGCCGCAGCCGGACACGATCCGCGCCCTTAAGGGAAGTGATGCTTTCATTTCCATAAGTTTGCTTTGGTTTCTTTGACATTATTCCGCTCCTCGTTAGTGTTTTAGCCTGTCTGACATCATTTTACCAAACATCTGTTTGTGATGTAAAGGCACGCAAAGCAAGACAGGGACGGCGGACGATGTGCAAAACTTGATATGTATAAGAAAACCAGACAACATAAGGTAAGGTATCCCGTAAAGCCCGGTCGCTGTGCTGCACGTCTGCGAAACATCAACTGCTCGAACGAGGGTCGGCTGAACTTGCTCCGCTCAAACAGCAGCCGCCCTTATCTCATTCTCGCAGGATGTTTCGGCGCCTTATCGCAATGCGACCTTGTTTTACGGGATCCCTTGATCTGTGCACTTTGTCATCACATTCTCTGCCGTCCCTGTCTTAAAATCTGTACCATTAATAATGGCAGATGACCATATTTGATCATCTGCCAATAATACATAAGCTGCTTGATTTTGCTTTAATCAATCCCGGCATTGCGTCAATTTAGGATGCGGAATCGATTTCGCTCCGCTTTTTCTTTTTCACAGCGGGCAGTGCTTTTTTCTGCTCCCCGTATATCAATACCGGACTCTCATTATTGATAACGGTTTCCTTGTGAATAATGCACTTCTCCACATTATCCTTTGAGGGTATGTCATACATGACATCCAGCATGATCTCTTCAATGATTGCCCTCAAGCCTCTGGCACCGATCTTACGTTCAAGCGCCTTGTCCGCAATGGCCTCCAGAGCTCCTTCTTCCACCTCAAGCTGTACGCCGTCCATTTCGAACAGCCTCTGATACTGCTTAACCAGCGCATTTTTAGGTTTTGTGAGGATCTCCACAAGAGCTGCCTTATCCAGCGGGCTTAAGGCAACGGTTACAGGAAGTCTTCCCACAAATTCGGGTATCAATCCGTATTTCAACAAATCCTGAGGATTTACTTTCTCCAGCAGTTCCCCAATATCCTTGGCGGCTCTGTTTTCTATCTCGGCACCAAAACCCAGTGTTTTTTCGCCGATCCTGTTCTGGATTATCTTATCCAATCCATCAAAGGCACCGCCGCAGATGAAAAGTATATTGGTGGTATCTATCTGAATAAACTCCTGATGGGGGTGCTTGCGGCCGCCCTGAGGCGGAACCGATGCCACGGTACCTTCCAGGATTTTTAATAAAGCCTGCTGAACGCCCTCACCGCTGACATCCCTTGTTATGGAGGGGTTGTCGGATTTTCTGGCTATCTTGTCGACTTCATCGATGTAGATGATGCCCTTTTCAGCTCGCTCGATGTCATAGTCGGCTGCCTGAATCAGTTTTAAAAGAATGTTCTCAACATCCTCTCCAACATAGCCGGCCTCGGTAAGGGAGGTGGCGTCCGCAATGGCAAAGGGCACATTCAGTATCTTGGCCAGAGTCTGAGCCAGGTAGGTCTTGCCGCAGCCCGTTGGACCAATCAACAATATATTGCTTTTCTGAATTTCAATGTCGCTGCGGTTGAATTCCGCCCGTATTCTCTTGTAGTGGTTATACACCGCAACTGCCAGGGTCCTTTTGGGCTTTTCCTGACCGATAACATATTCATCCAGGATTCGCTTGATCTCCTGAGGCTTCAGTATCTCCTCAAGCTGTTGCTCTACACGGGCATCTTCAAATTCCTCTTCGATGATCTCGGAGCATAACTCAATACACTCATTGCAAATATAAACCCCGGGGCCGGCAACTATACGGTTAACCTGATCCTGACTTTTGCCGCAAAAAGAACATTTTACCTGTTTCTTATCATCATATCGCGCCATAGAATCACCCCGTTACCCGCGGTTCCATCACCTGATCAACCAATC
>LFSK01000202.1 GCA_001512555.1 Clostridiaceae bacterium DTU059
CCTGCTTTTTTTGAAGAATGAGCATCAGCGCCGCAATAAGCAAGGCAACGGTGGCTGTTATACCCACAATGATCATAGCCCGGGATTCATCCATGCCGAAGTTGTTACGAAGTGCCGACCATTCACTGACCAGCCCGAAAATGATGAACAGGAACGAGGAGATCAGCGTCATGATCCGTGCAGGGATGTATTTAAGCGCTACGGCACCGGCAGCAAGACCGATGCAGTCGGCAATGAGCAGAGCTACTGTAGACCCTATGAAAACGCTTGCAGGACTGTCGGGATAGAGGGCTGAGAAGGAGAAGGTGGAGAGCTGGGTTTTGTCGCCTATCTCAGCCAGAAAGAAGGCCAGTGCCACAGTAAAGATTGCGCCCGTTGATGTTCCTGTTGCGCAGGTAGCCTCTTCCTCTTCCTTTCTTAGGGACAAAAGGCCAAAGACGATAAAAAGAAGGGAAGCGGCCGCCTTCACAATATCCTGTATGACCTTAATGCCGCCAAGAGCCGAGCCCAGTGATACGGCAAGGAGGTTCAATACGATGATGGAGATCAATATACCGGCAAAAACATGCCGGGTTTTGTATTTTGAAGCGCAGGCCATCACCAGTAATTGTGTTTTGTCTCCCATTTCCATGAGAAGTACCATGCCAAAGGTGGTTATCATAACACCAATATCAAAGTTCATCGCGGTTTTTTCCTTTCCAATAACGTGTTGCCTGCTTAATGCCCATTTCGGTCACTAATATTGATGCTGACAAGCTTCATAATATGATTTAATGGCGAAAATTTTACGGACAATTCCGCAGACAAACAATAAGCCAATTATATCATTTCAAAATATCGATTTACAAGCATAATGACGGGCATACTAAGCTTGTAAACCCGTGTTGAATACGCTGAAAGTGCTTGGTCTGCTCAATGATCCCCTGCCTTTTGATGCATAACTCTGTCATGTTGCCCAGTTGTCCCACATAAGAATGGAATGGCAACGGGAGTGAGAGTTGAAAATGGTCATGAGAATCATAGGCACGGCTATCAGCGTTTTACTGCTTACCTTAAACCTACATACGGCAGCTTTGATATCTGTTCATAACATAACTACTTTTTATGGGGTTTATCCATACAATAATCCGGAATATGAGATTCTTCCATCGGGTTGTATTACAGACCCGGTACTGGATCCTGCAAGGGATCCTGAAAGACAGCCGGAAACCTCGGGTTTAACGGAAGAACATGTGACTTTGGACAATGGACAGGAATACCCTTTAGAGTCCGAGGACTTACCTCAAACCCAGACTGAGGAGGAAGTAACGGATCTGAGCGGCCCCATCAGGACATCCCTTCCTGAGATCGATCTACTCGACCTTAGTTATATTTCTTTTAAAAAGGAAGTCCATGCCATCATCGATGGAGCCAGGAAGTTTTCAGGAATCAAGACGCCAGTTGGTGTTTTCGTAATGGATCTGACCTCAAATTATTATACCGGCGTCAATGATACCCGTACCAGAATTGATCCCGAAGACGGGGCGCGGGAAGGCTATTTCAACAGTGCCTCGGTGATCAAACTGTTTCAGGGGTATATCCTGTATGATATGCTCCGTCATGGGGAACTTGATGAGGACATGATCTATACCGACCGGGTAACCGGATGGTCCTTCAAACTGGTGGATATGATCCATACCATGATTTCCAGAAGCGATAACAACTATTCCAATGCCTGTCTGAGACTCGTGGGCAACACCAAATCCAACGAGGTTTTGGCAAGGCTGGGAATAACCGATTCGGTTATCTATGGCGAGATGTCGGGTGCTATTGGTTACAGCCTAAGGAATAACCTTGAAAACTATGGTACCACCAAAAGATGTGCCAGGATCACTCCAAGGGATGCAGGGCTCATCCTCTATAATGTATATATAAATAAAGACAGTGATCCCTACATGGCTTCAATGAACAGGGCACTCCTTGATAATATCTATAATACCCGGATCCCCGTCGGGGTGAAAAAGGTTGACAAAGGATATGAGATTGCCCACAAGACCGGCACCAACAGTTCCCTTGGGGTGTATAACGATGCGGGAATCGTGTATGGGAAACGTCCCTTCATTCTGGTTGCATTTACACAGGGGACCACATCGGAAGCAGGCCATACCTTTATAAGGAAGCTGGCGCAGGATCTGACCAGCTATTTCGACAGCATAGCAATGGGCGGCGGCACGGCATAAAAATAATAAAAAATGGGTAT
>LFSK01000088.1:0-3858 GCA_001512555.1 Clostridiaceae bacterium DTU059
CCAAACGGCTACTCCACAACTGCTGCTAAGGTAGCTGAAACCAGAGAAGCCATAGCTAATGGAGTCTCGGAAGTGGATATGGTTATCAACATCGGCTTTTTGAAATCAGGCCGATATGATGCCGTCGCTGATGAGATCAAAGCAATAAAGGAAGCGTGCGGTAATAAAATATTAAAAGTCATCGTTGAGGCATGCCTGTTGACTGAAGAGGAAAAAATCAGAATGTGTCAGATCATCACCGAAGCTGGTGCAGATTACATAAAAACTTCAACCGGCTTTTCCACAGGCAATGCAACAACCGAGGATGTAGCCTTGTTCGCAAAACACATCGGACCCGATGTGAAGATTAAGGCGGCAGGCGGAATCCGCTCTCTGGAAGATGCCCGAAAGCTGATGGATTCAGGTGCAAGCCGTCTAGGCAGCAGCTCAATCATAGGGCTTTTGAAAAACAATGAGGCAACAGGATACTGATTAAAACATGATATAATCTTTTATGAATTAATTACTTTAGGATGAAACAGGGTGGTTCACATCGATAAACAAGATCGTATCAAGAGGATTGTTGAAATTGTCAAAGCAAAAAATGGTGAATCAATTAAAGCATTGTCGGAGCAGCTAGGTGTTACTGAGATGACGATACGCCGCGATCTTGTACATCTGAAGGCTTCAAGGCTTGTAAAAGTGGTATCGGGAGCTGTGGTATACGATGGAGAAACAACAGCTGCCGACAACCCGGATTATTATGATTTATCCACGCAGAGGCGCAGGCGTACAACAGAGAAATACAGAATAGGCAAGGTTGCTGCCTCGCTGATTGAGGCTGACGACGTGGTTTACTTTGATATTGGAACTACAGCATCGCAAATAATTCAGCACGTTCCATCCTCCCTGCCTATTGTTGCAGTTTGCTGTACAATGAATGCTTTGTTCGAAGTGCGTAAGAGAAAGATGGAAAATATCATCTTCATCGGCGGTACATATCATTCAGATGTCCAGATGTTTGAAAGTAAAGAGGGGATTGAACTGCTTAACCGCACCCGCATTTCAAAAGCCTTTATCTCTGCAGCAGGGGTTGATGGGAAGCTAGGTGTTACCTGTATCAACAATTATGAGGTATATACAAAGCAGGCAGCCATGCAGGGAGCATTGGAAAAAATTCTCGTTTTGGATTCGTCAAAGTTCGATGTGGTTAAACCAGCCTTTTTTGCAAGATTAAAGGATTTTGATGCGATTGTAACAGATAGTCAACTGTCTTCCGAATGGCAGGATCAGATTGAGGCATTGGGAATTAAGCTTTATATAGCCTAGATGACCCGTATTGGTAAAGCTTTTACCTGATTCCTGAACATAAAGCCGATTATCACACGGGCCCAAAACCATTGAAATACAAGGTTTTGGGCTCTTCTTTTCAAAAATTTCGAGCACAATCATACAGAAATAAATTTATAACATTTCAAACCTGTAATATTCATTCGCAATATACATACAAAGGGTAATTATAAAAATTTTTAGTGATTATAAAACACCTGAAAACTGCATGTCCGTTTGGGTTCTAAACTACAAAGCCGATAAATATACAATATGTATGCGTTGACATAAGATGCTACCTGTTATATATTTTTTATAAATGCTATTAATAAGCCTTTATTGTCAAAGAGCATTTACAACTATCAGTTCTTATAATTACTGATTTTTGTGTAGGATGGTAGACATAAAGTGATTGAACTTGAACGGTACATAGACGATCTGGAACAAATACTTTCAAGATATTTCAAAGTCACCAAACATCCTGTTGTGGCGGATCGCTCCTTCCTTCTTTCTGCTCATCATTCGCATACCATGGCCCGAACACTGATTACCCAAAAGGACGTAATCGATAAATATGATATCCAGAAAAGCGTTCTTATCACCACCGCCCAAAACATGCAGCAGGTTCTTGAATTATCACGATGGCTGAAAAAACATATCGGGAAAATTGCAAAACCCAACAGCGAAAACTATCTCACTCTTATCAATCTAGTTGTCATTTTTAGTAATCCGGTAACCATTGATGTCAGAAAATTTATTGAAAACTATACTCTGACCAAGAGTTTTCTTCTGTCTCTCCATGGGTGGGCCCAAGTCGGAATTACCGGTGTTTGCCTGCTTAACGGAGAAGTTTTTTGTGGCAAAAGAGTAGTTGAAATGAAGCAACTTTTTGATCCCGTACAGCATCATAATCCTTCGACACCCAATCCAAAGCCGACACAAACCGAGAATTCGGTTGTGAATAAACTTCATTGAAGGAGGAGGCAGTACAATGGCAATCTTACTCCTAATTATTGGTATCATCCTATTTATAGCCGCGTACGCTACCTACGGCTCTTGGCTGGCTAAAAAATGGGGAATCGATCCCAAGAAACCTACTCCTGCCCACACCATGAAGGACGGTGTGGACTATGATCCTACCAACTCAAAGGTACTTCTGGGACATCACTTCTCGTCAATCGCTGGTGCAGGCCCGATAACAGGCCCGATTCTGGCAGCGGTGTTTGGCTGGCTTCCGGTGTATCTGTGGATCGTCCTTGGCAGCATCTTTGTTGGCGGCGTTCATGACTACAGCGCTTTGTTTGCTTCTGTGCGGCATAAATCCAAATCCATCGGTGAGATTATCTCAGTCAATATTGGAAAGCGTGCCAGAATTCTGTTCAATGTTTTTGCCTGGTTAACACTCATTCTCGTGGTGGCTGCTTTCACCGATATCTGTGCTTCAACCTTTGCGCATAACCCTGCCACCCCGGAAGCATTGAACGGAGCCCGCTCAGGTACAATTTCAGTACTATTCATCGTCCTTGCCATCCTGTTCGGGGTAACAACCAGGAAGTTTAACCTCTCAAGTAAGGTGTCCGTACCCCTGGGTATTGCCGGTCTTGCATTATTCATAGCCCTTGGCTACTTGTTCCCGGTTCTGAAATTAAGTCAGACAGCTTGGACATATATCTTGCTGGTTTATATATTTGCAGCTTCAGTCTTACCCGTATGGTTCCTGCTGCAGCCCCGCGATTATCTTTGCTCATTCCTGCTGTACGCAATGCTTGCGGGCGGAGTTGTTGGGTTGTTCGTAACCAATCCAAGTGTTAAGATGGCTGCTTTCACAAGCTTCATGCCTGCAGAAGGCTCCTATCTGTTCCCCATACTTTTTGTAACAGTTGCATGTGGAGCAATTTCAGGCTTCCATTCACTGGTATCCTCGGGAACCACATCGAAACAGATCGACAGTGAAAAAGACATAAAGCCCATCGGATATGGCGCCATGCTTATTGAAGGACTGGTGGCCGTTCTGGCTCTGCTGGCTATAGCATGCTATGGAAAGCCGTCGGATGGAGCCACTCCTGTTCAAACCTTTGCCAATGGCATTGCATCCATGATGAACAGCTTCGGGATTCCCTTCGAATTCGGCATGGTCTTTGTGGTTTTGGCTTTCGCTTCCTTTGCCCTCACATCACTGGATACTGCTACACGTATAGGAAGATACATGCTGCAGGAGCTGGCCGATTCGGTGCCCAGTCTTAAAAAAGTACTCGGCAACAAGTATTCCGCCACCATCATCAGCATACTGGCAGCCTGGGGGCTTCTGCAATACGGTTATACAAAGATATGGCCGATATTCGGGTCTGTAAACCAGCTTCTTGGAGCCCTCGCTCTCACCGCTGTCAGTGTATGGCTGCTTAAGCGAAAGAAAAAGAGCATATATACAGCAATTCCTGCCGTATTCATGATCTGTGTAGCATTGTCAGCAGTTATCATTCTGATGCTGCAGAATTTCAAGACAGGAAACATGGTTATAGGCGTCCTTTCGCTTCTCATAGCCATACTGGC
>LFSK01000088.1:3901-12158 GCA_001512555.1 Clostridiaceae bacterium DTU059
CCGGCTTTCCATTTCTGGTCTGAATTATCCGTGCTATAATGGACTAGTGGCATAGGGTCTGACTATACAGACCAATCTGCTTCAAATCCTGTACGGAAGTGGAATATGGGAGTTAGTGAAGTAAGGAACGACTTTTCAAGGGGCAGCATAGTAAAAAACATAATAAATATGGCCATTCCCATGACAATGGCGCAGTTGGTCAATGTTCTGTATAACATAGTTGATCGTATTTATATCTCTATGATCCCCGATATCGGTTTTTCAGCCTTGACAGGTCTGGGCGTGTGCCTTCCGGCCATTTCCATTGTGGCGGCCTTTGCAAATCTGTTTGGCATGGGCGGTGCTCCCCTGTGCTCCATAGAGCGCGGCCGTTCAAATCATAAAGAAGCCGAAAGGATTATGGGCAACTCTTTTATCATGCTGGCAGCCAGCGGAATCCTTCTTACTGTAGTTGGCCTTATGGTCAAAAAACCCATGCTGTACCTGTTCGGTGCCAGTGAGACCACCTATCCCTATGCGGATAGCTACCTTACCATATACCTTCTCGGCAATGTTTTTGTCATGATCAGTCTAGGGATGAACAACTTTATCAACTCCCAGGGCTTTGGCCGCATGGGAATGCTGACCATTGTCATTGGGGCTGTTCTGAACATCATCCTTGACCCTGTTTTCATTTTTGCGCTGGGAATGGGTGTTCAGGGAGCGGCTCTTGCCACCATCATCTCCCAGTGCGTATCAGCTATATGGGTTCTTAAGTTTCTCACTGGGAAAAAAGCTATATACACCCTGAACAAAAGAAGCTTCATACTGGATCTCAGAAGGATCCGGCGCATTATTGGTCTTGGTATCTCCGGCTTTGTCATGCAGGTTACCAATTCCCTGATCCTGATCCTCTCCAATTCAACCCTCCAGATCTTTGGCGGCGATCTGTACGTTGGAATCATGACGGTTATCAACTCGGTACGGGAAGTGGTATCCATGCCGGTTATGGGGCTTAGCAGCGGAGCACAGCCCGTCATTGGCTTTAACTACGGCGCAAAAAAACTTAAAAGGGTAAAGAGCAGCATCAAATTCATTATTCTCGTTTCTGTGGTGTACAATGCAATTGTTTGTCTTCTGATTCAGGGCTTTCCAGCTTTCTTCATCAGGATTTTTGATGATGACCCGGCAGTACTCCAGGCCGGAATACCTGCTATAAAGCTTTTCTTTATTGGCTTTTTCTTCATGGCACTGCAGTATACAGGCCAGACCATCTTCCTGGCACTTGCCAAATCGAGGTGGGCAGTATTCTTCTCCATCTTCAGGAAGGTTGTTCTGGTCCTTCCTCTTGTTATACTGCTGCCCAGAATCGGTGCGCTGGGAACCACCGGTGTATTCCTGTCCGAGCCCATATCCGAGCTCATAGGGGGAACAGCCTGTTTCATAACCATGATGCTGGTAGTCTGGCGAAGGGAACTGGCAGCTATAAACGGTGTTGTCAGAGAAACAGGGGGCTGACACCATTCCATAGCGAGCCCCCTGCCTTTTTAACTATATGATATCCTGCAAATGTCGTAGCCATATCTGACTTTTATAGCACCTTTGAAAGAAATTCCTTCGTTCTGGGATGCTGAGGATTGGAAAACAGTTCCTTGGGAGTATTCTCCTCAATGATCCTTCCCTCGTCCATAAACAGAACCCTGGTGGCAACCTCTCTGGCAAAACCCATTTCATGGGTTACTATGACCATTGTCATACCTTCATCGGCCAACTGCCTGATAAGATCCAGCACCTCACCCACCATTTCCGGGTCAAGAGCCGAGGTGGGCTCGTCAAACAGCATTACCTTAGGATTCATAGCCAGTGCGCGGATAATGGCTATACGCTGTTTCTGACCACCCGAAAGAGTAGATGGATAGGCATCAGCCTTGTCCTCCAGGCCAATCCTCTTCAGCAGGCGCATGGCGTTTTCCCTTGCCTCCTCCTTAATTCTCTGAGGGGTGGTGTTAATCTCATGGAGAGGAGTTTTCTTCTTTGCGAAAACATTTTTTATCTTTATAAAAAAGTTTTTAAGCTTCTTAACATGAAGATCGTGTATTCCCAAGTATACTGGTGCAAGCATGATGTTTCCGATTACCGTTTTGTTATTAAACAGGTTGAACTGTTGAAACACCATTCCCATATGGCGCCGGTAGATATTGATGTCAACCCTCATATCTGCAATGTCTACGCCCTCAAATATTATGGAGCCGCTGGTGGGATCCTCCAAACAGTTGAGGCAGCGCAAAAATGTGCTTTTCCCGCTTCCGGAAGGGCCTATGATAGCAACCTTTTCACCCTCTTTTATGGTGGTGGTAATGCCTTTTAAGACTTCCAGCTTACCAAAACTTTTTTTAAGGTCAATTACGTCTATCACTTTTTCTGAGGCTCCTTTCCATGATTCTGACAAGAAATGCGATGGCCATGACCAGAACTATATAGATTAGTGCCATGGCAAGATAGGGAACCATGAATTCATAGCTGTTTGTACCGATATAATTGAAAGCAACATACAGATCGGCGGCTCCAACAAAGCTCACAACCGATGTTTCCTTGATCAGTGCAATAAACTCGTTGCCCAGTGTGGGAAGGATATTCTTAACCGCCTGGGGAACCACGACCTTCATCATTGATACACGATAGCTAAGGCCCACTGCCCGTGCAGCCTCCATTTGACCGGTATCAACCGACATGATTCCGCTTCTCATGATCTCGGAGACATATGCCCCGCTATTGAGCCCAAAAACCAGAACACATACATTCAGCGCGGGAAGATTTACACCAAGAAGGGGTAGCGCCACATAATAGGCCACCAATAGCTGAACAACCACTGGTGTTCCCCTGAACAGACCCACATAAAACCTGCAAAACCCGTTCAGTATCCTCGGCAGGCGCTTATACTTTGGAAGGACTTCCACAATGGCAATGAGTGTTCCTATAATTATACCTATGGCAAGTCCCACAACAGCTATATATACCGTGTTCTGAAGCCCGGTCAGAACTCTCTGGTATCCATCATATTCGTAGAAAATCTCCCAGAAACGTTCCAGCTTTTTACCGAAATTACCCATATCATTTCCCTTTATCGTTACAATACCCCGCAGTCCTTAGCGGCGGGGTATTGTATAATTATGAATTCCTTTTATGTACAATTATTTCATTTCGTTCATGGCTGTGGTAATCCTGTGAGCAGGAGCCTCATCTATGACGACAAAATCAATATTGCCGTTGAGCATATCCTGAACAGCCAGTGAGCCTGATTTGTAGCCTACCACCTGTACATTGAAGCCTGTGAATCCCCATTCCTCATCACCTTCAACATAGAATTGACCAGTGGTACCATTCTGCACACCAACCTTGGTGCTACTCTTGAGGCCTGACAGTACGCCTTCCACCTCTTCTGCCGTCTTGCAGTTGTCAAAGGTTTTATCGCTTGCCTTGACAATAATCATCTGGGCTGCATCATAGTACTTGTCAGAGAAGTTAACATATTCCTTTCTCTCTTCCTTAATGGTCAGGCCGGCCATGGCTATGTCAGCCTTACCCTGGCCTACCGAAAGACAAACGGCATCAAAATCCATATTGCTGATAACAAGCTCTTTTCCCAAATAGTCAGCAAGGAGAGCCGCTATTTCCATGTCAATACCGTAATACTTATCACCCTTCATGTACTCAAAGGGCTCAAATGCTGCATTGGTGGCAACAACAAGCTGATCCTTGGATTCGTCCAGCGCAGCTGAGGTTACTGCTACCGGCTCGCCATCGCCAAAATGATTGTTCAGAATGGTGTCAAAGGTGCCATCCTGCTGTATTTTAGCGATAAACTCATTCACTTTTTCAAGCAGTTCCGGTTGATTTTTGTCTACACCGAACGCATATTCCTCCTGCGTCAGCGGTATGTCAATAACTCTAACTCCAGCACTTTCACCGCAACCAACCATTAAAAGAGTCATCATTGCAATGGTCATGATCAAAGCTATCGTCTTTTTCATAAATATACTCTCCTTAATAAAATGATGCATAATTATACATTATCATTGCATAACGCGTATAAATATAAATTATCCTATCTCCGGACATTTGTCAATACAAAACCCGCCGAAAATGAATAAATATTCTTCAGGCTGATGCGATAACTGGTCAGACAGCCCTGCCGGACAGGTTTGCAACCAATGTATAATATACATCCCCCATCTTTATACATTAAGTTACTCACTGCTAGTATGCAAGATGAATCGCTTCCCCTTCGGTATCCAGTATCGCCTCTGAGATAGCCTCCGACAGGGTGGGATGGGCATAGATGACCTGAGAGGCCTGGTCGATAGTAATCCTTGAGGCTGTAAAGCTTGCAACAAGGCTGAGAAGCTCCGTAGCACCATGACCGATTATGGTTGATCCGATGATCTCACGCGTATTCTTGTCAGCCACAATCTTTACAAAACCCTCTGTTTCCTGCATGGCCACAGCCTTGCTGTTGGCACGGAATGGGAATTTTCCGGTTATGATATCCATATTCTTTTCCTTGGCTTCCCTTTCAGTGAAACCAATATGACCAATTTCCGGATAGGTGAAGATGGCACTGGGAACAGGCTGTTGATCCAATACATCTGACTTTCCGGCAATATGATCTGCGGAGATTATTCCCTGCCGGGATGCGGCATGGGCCAGCATCACCTGATTGGTAACATCCCCCACTGCATAGATCGTGGGGTTTGTGGTCTGCATAAACTCATTGACCCTGATTCCATTCTTTTTATCATTTAGCTCAACACCCAGGCTTTTAAGATCAACAGCCCCTAGGTTTGCCCGGCGTCCAATCGCAATCGCCACCTTATGGGTTAACAGGGAATCCAGCTTACCTCTTTTCTCCATATTGATCAGCTTCATGCCCTCTGGAGTTGTTTCAATACTCAATGCTCTGGTGGATTCAAGGATCTGTATGCCCATTTTCCGAGCCGATCTTTTCACCATAGAAGCCACGTCGGGATCCACCAGGTTGAGAATTTGAGGCATGAACTCCACAACATACACTTTGCAGCCAAGGGCGGCATAGATGAAGGCAAATTCCATTCCTATAACCCCGCCGCCAATAATGGTGAGGGACTCGGGAACCTCCTCAAGTTCCAGCAAGCTCTTACTGTCCAGAATGTCCGGTGCATCGGCACCGGGTATGGAAAGTGTGCTTGAAACCGATCCGGTCGCCAAAATCAGGTTCTTATATAAAACTCTCTGCGGGCTGCCTTCCACGGCCAGCACGCCTTTTTCCAAAGCCACTGCATTGCCCTGTATAACCCTGATCTTATTCTTTTTCATCAGGAATTCAATTCCCTGCACCAGGGAGGAAACAATCTGCTGCTTTTTATCCCTTAGCTTCTCCAGAGAATATTGGAACCCCTGTATTGAGACACCAAAATCCTCAGACCGCTTGAGTTGGTTCAGAAAGCTGGTTACAGAAACAAGGGTCTTTGTAGGAATACAGCCCTCATTCAGACAGGTTCCACCCAGCCGGTCCTTTTCAATCAATATGGTTTTCAAGCCGTTCCGGGCACACCGGATGGCTGCAACATAGCCTGCCGGTCCACCTCCAACAATGGCTACATCGCATGCTATTTCATTTTCATTTTCTTTGCCGGCATTATTCAATACACCGTTATCTCTTAAGTCGTTTATCTTCATAACTGATTCCTTTCCTGCTTCGGTTTTATCATTAACTTACCTTATATTCTTCTCATAGACCTGCACGTGCTATTTCTATCAGGAAAACTTTAACCAAAATAATCGCCGATATCACGTAAAAAACCGTTTTCCGATACTTCTGCTTTCTGATGAAAAGGCCTGACAGGGCAAAAATGACAATAATCGCCCCTCCAAGGCTTCCAAGTATGGATTGGGCGCTGTCTATGGCAAACAAGCCCGGAATAACATCAGGATTGGTGGATGCCTGTACCGACAGATAATAACTGTCTCTGGCTGAGGCAAATATACAGGCAAGGAATCCCCACACAGACAGGATTCCCACCCTCTTCCCCCATAGGGATATCTTTCTGCGATTTGCTATTGTAACACCCATAAAACCCAGAACGCCCATGATCAGAAGAGTGGTAAGGGTACAGAGTGTATCTCCAAAATAGCAGGACACGGTAAATCCTCCCTACCGGAAGTTGTCAGATTCATCATATCCAACTGCTGACGGACCGTCAAGAGAACCAAATGGTATCTTACGTCATAGATGTGAGATTTGAGAGGTGAGAGATGAGAGGTGTTCCACTCGCAATGACATTCCCCCACACGTCATTGCGAAGGGACGCTTTCTTGACTGTCATTGCGGGAAGGTACAGCCGACGAATTAATTATTAAAACATGCAAAGAAAAGGCCCCTGTGAGCACAGAGGCCTTTTTGCATAATTAATTGAACTCTATTGTTTGCTCCAGAAGAGCTGATCATTGATATAGATGGCCTTGACCTTCTCCGCGTCCAGCAGCTTATCGTCAACAGCAAATTCCATAATGTAAAGATGTGTGCTATCGGACACAGTACTGGTAGATGTGAATGGTACTTGTATCCTGGTGCCGTCCTCCATCAGGCAATAAGTGTCCTTATGGGCAAAAGCGGAGCTGATATCCTGCTTTTCCTCTGAAGTGGCCGTTAGCGTGAACCCCAGCGGGCTGATTTTTATGTTTTCGATGTTAAGTCCCTTTGTTTCGTCTATAGGATTGAATCCTGCCTTATAAACAGCCTCTTTTAGTTTTGAACGGGTATTTACCTTAAAATCGATATTCGTCTGTACCGACTCTTCAAACAGAACGGATATAACCACCGGGAACAGGTGATCCAGTTCCTGTTCACTGATTCCTGTGTAGGAATATATGAAGTATTCCGGATTATTCGCATCAGGCAAGCGTGTGATGGAATCTTCCCAGTAATGTGTATCAGTTCTGGGGTCATACAATATCCAGAGGAATTCAGTTCTTTTCAACTCATCCATTTTTGTGGGCTCAGTTTTATAAGCCAGTACAAGCCGGTCACCATCATGCCCTGCGGCGAAGACATCGAGAAGCTCCACACCTGTTATGGGGTAACCCGATGTTGCAGCATGCAGTTCCTCAAGCCCGGATATGTCTTTTTCTGCAATAATCTCTCCATACTCTTTAGAATAGATACTGCCAACAGGCCAATCCGCCATGTTTTCAATAAGCGGCATACTGCTAATTGCGCTGATATTGAAAGTCAGGGTATCGGGTATATTGCTGTTCTGGTAATCGATCTTTTGACAGAAGGTCAGCTTCCTGCCATCTTCCGACAAACTGCTGGCCTGGGAGCCCGTCATTGTCCCGCTGAAAGGAAAATCAACACTCAGATTGAAATAGGGATGAAGCTCTCCACCATCAATTCTCTCCAGGGATAGCATGATAATCCCTGTACTGTCGCTGAAGGCGGCTTCTTCCAGCGTAACCTTATAATCTCCGGCATACCGGCTTTCACCGATCATATTGACGGCGTCGTTCTCCTCCAGCAATTCGGTGTTTTTGAAGAATAATCCCCAAAGATCATGGGTTACGGCAAAAGCGCCAAAGCATACTACAAAAATGGCTATTACAAGGGGGACTATGGCGGTTTTCCTGAAGTACTTCTTATTGGTTTCATCCTGTCTCGCATAGGACAGAACACGTTTTTTAATCCTTTTCAATGATATTCCTTGAGGAATCTGTTCAAGTTCGATGGAATCCTTTTTCATTGTAAACCATCTCCCTCCTTCAAAAACTGAGCCAGCTTTTTTCTGGTTCTGGCAAGTTTAGTGGCTACAGTGTTTCGATTAAGCCCAAATCTTTCCGCCAGGGACCTAACCTGTTCCGAGAAGACGTATCTTCTGATAAAGAGTTCCCTGTCCGGCTCATCCAGCCTGTTGATTGCAGAGTTGATGGACTCCATGGTTTCAATCTGCTCCAGATCCTGGCTGCATCCTTCAAGACCTATCTCCAAATCCAGGGGTAAGTCATCGCGATATCTGGAACTCCTTAGTTTGTTCAATGTCATGTTTTTAGCTGTTTTTGCCAGATAAGGCCTTAGAGAATCGGATTCCAGAACAATGCTCTGCCTGTTCTGCCAGATCTTTATGAAGACATCCGACGCCACTTCCTCAATATCCTCATTGGCAAGGCCAGTACCCGCAACCCTGCAGACAATAGCGGTTACATATCTGGAATACCTGTCGATCAGTTTTCCAAGGCTTTTCACATC
>LFSK01000215.1 GCA_001512555.1 Clostridiaceae bacterium DTU059
TGAAAGCAGTAAAGTTATACGTCAAGTATGATTTATGTGCAGCCGATACTGTGCGGGAACTCGGGTATCCGAATCGCAAAATGTTGGTTCGACGGTATAAAGAATATAAGGAAACAGGTGATCTGCACAAGCAATACATCAAGCGACCGAAATATACAACTGAGCAAATGAAAGCTGCTGTTGATTATTATCTGGAGCATGGCCATAATATTTCCCGCACGGTGAGAGTATAAGGATATCCATCACGGTATGAACTTGTGGAATGGATCGACGAACTTGCACCTGGTGAAAGAAAAGCTCGTATTAAGCGCGGCACAATGGTACAATTTTCTGAAGAGCAGAAAAAAGATGCAGTCATTGAACTGTGCACCAGGGAAGTTTCTGCGGCTGCCGTCGCTGACAGGATGGGTACCAGCAGGGGTGTCCTGTATAAATGGAAGAATGAACAGCTCGGTAAGGAGAACAAGAAAGCTATGAAGAAGTCCGGAAAACGAGAGATTCCCGATGACAAAGATGACAAAATGGAACTGGATATTCTAAAAAAGGCGACAGAAATCGTAAAAAAGGCCTGGGCATCGACCAGCGGGATCTGACAAACAGAGAAAAAACCATGCTGATCGATGCCCTCAGGACAAAATATCCACTGAATGACCTGCTCGAGATGACGGGTTTATCAAAAAGCAGTTATTATTATCAGAAAGAAACTCAGAAACAGCCCGATAAATATGGCAGCCTGAGAGCAGAAGTTAAAGATATTTTTTATGAGAACCAACGTCGTTATGGATACCGACGAGTGCATGTAACAATTAAAACAAAGGAATAACAGTCTCAGAGAAGGTAATCCGAAGCATAATGAAAGAGGAGCTGCTTGTTGTACTGTACAGGCAAAAACGAAACTACAGTTCATATAAAGGTGAGATAAGCCCAGCCCCGGAAAACATGAACACGTATAAAGCATTGTTCCATTCAAATATGGATTGTAATATCATCGACCTGAGGAATGTAAAAAAGGATTATAAGCTTATTCTCATACCCGGGCATTGTCTTATGGATGAAAGATCTGCTGAAACAATCGGAAGGTATGTAGAAAACGGCGGTACAGTAGTAATGACTGCGTATTCGGCAAAGGTCAATCAGTATAATCAGGTTTTCGATACACCGATGCCAGGTCTGCTGCATGATGTTTTTGGAATAAGGGCCAATGCTTTTGAAAGAACTTGTTCACATGTCGGAGACGTGAATGAAGGTGGGCTTGACAAAACAGATCCGGGTATACGCAGAGAGAGCCCCGGTATTTGCTTCAATGGTTTCGACTATCAGGTCAATATTGACTATTATGAAATACTTGAACTGAACACGGCCATGTGTTTGGCTGAATTTGCAGGTGTAGCTGAAACTTGCCCTGCAATATCGGTAAACAAATATGGGAATGGAACGGCGATCTATGTTGCGATACCGGCAGACGAAGTAATTATGCCTGCGCTTCTGATGTTCCTGTGTGATAAACTGGGAATCGAAAGAGGAATGGTAACGCCAAAAGGAGTCGTTGCCAGGACCCTTGATAAAGGTACTGTAATCTATATAAACACACTCAATCAGGTATGTACGTTAAATTTGGCAGGTACGGCAAGAAGTTTGCTGACAGGTATGATATATGGAAACTGCATAACATTGGACCCTTACGAGGTAGATATAGTTGAAACTGTCTGAATCAGCCTGAATTAATCAGTGGACTGCTTAACGGAGTGTTATGGCAGCCTGGTTACATATACTCACAAAAATGTCGGCTACAATTGTATGCCAATTATTATGAAGGAGGTTATCTCATGAAGTTTGACCCGATCGTCCCAAGATTCCCCTGTATACTCCACGGCGGAGACTATAATCCTGACCAGTGGCGCGCAACAAAAGAGATCTGGCTGGAAGATATGCGCCTCGCCCGCCTTGCCCGTATCAACACGCTTTCTGTCGGCATATTCGCCTGGGCTGCGCTGGAACCGGAAGAAGGCCGTTTCGACTTTTCATGGCTGGATGAGGTAATGGATCTGATGGCTGAAAACGGTATCGCCGCGGTGCTTGCGACCCCTTCGGGGGCAAGACCTGCATGGCTGAGCAGAAAATACCCGGAGGTGCTCAGGGTGAATGAGGACCGCCGCAGGATCCTTCACGGAGTGAGGCATAACCACTGCTATACATCTCCTGTTTACCGCGAGAAAGTGAAAAATATCAACACAAAGCTGGCAGAGCGGTATAAAGACCACCCTGCGCTTGCCGTATGGCATATCTCAAACGAATACGGAGGAGAGTGTCACTGTGAGCTGTGTCAGGAGGCCTTCCGCAAATGGCTGAAAAAGCGCTATGGATCTCTGGACGCACTGAATGCCGCATGGTGGACCGCATTCTGGAGCCATACATATACGGACTGGAGCCAGATCGAATCTCCCTCCTCAATTGGTGAAGTGAGTGTCCATGGACTGACCCTGGACTGGAAGCGTTTTGTGACCGAGCAGACTGCCGATTTCATGAAGGCGGAGATGGAACCTCTCAGGCGCTTGACACCTAATGTGCCGTGCACTGCGAATATGATGGGGCTCTATGACGGCCTTAATTATTACAGGCTCTCAGAAGAAATGGATATTGCATCCTGGGACAATTACCCGATATGGCGGAGTGATGAAAGTGACGCAGATACAGCGCTGCTTACGTCGATGGTCCATGATATGAACAGGCGGCTGAAAGATGGTCGGCCATTCATGCTGATGGAAAGCAGCCCGTCTGCTACGAACTGGCAGCCTGTCGGCAAGCTGAGAAGGCCTGGTCTGCACGAGCTTCAGAGCATTCAGGCAGTGGCCCATGGCAGTGACACCGTGCAATACTTCCAGTTCCGTAAGTCGCGTGGTTCTTATGAAAAGTTCCATGGTGCTGTTGTCGACCATGTGGGTACGGAACATACACGTGTATTCCGCGAGGTAGCCGGGACAGGGGAGACTCTTGAAAAACTGGATGCTATAGTAGGGACTTCAAAGCCTTCTGATGTTGCGATAATTTATGACGTGGAAAACAGATGGGCCCTCGAAATATGCCAGGGCTTCAAGCACAACAAGAACTATATCGGAACGCTTAAGGAGCATTATGCACCGTTCTGGAAGTCGGGGATATCGGTTGATATTATAGACAGCACGAAGGAACTTTCAGGTTATAAGCTTGTTATAGCACCGATGCTCTATATGCTTCGTCCCGGTATGGCGGAGAAAATTGAAGATTTCGTGAAAAGGGGCGGTACATTCGTAGCAACTTATATGACAGGTTACGTTGATGAGCATGATCTTTGCTTCCTTGGCGGATTTCCCGGGCCACTGCGGAAAGTGCTCGGCATTTGGTGTGAAGAACTGGACAGCCTTTTTGATGAGGAAAGAAGACATGTAGAATGGAACGGAACCAGGTATGAAGCTCGTGATTTTTGTGAAATTGTCCATGCAGAAGGAGCAAAGATAATAGGTACCTATTGCGAAGATTTCTATGCATCTTATCCTGCACTGACTGTCAACAACTTTGGAGAAGGAGAGGCATATTTTGTAGCTGCAAGACTTGACGAACAGTTTCAGGATGACTTCTTTGGCATGCTGATAGATAAACTGGGTATAACCGGAGCCATAAAAGGCAGTTTGCCGTATGGATGTACTGCGCAGATGCGCACCGATGGTGAAGACTGCTTTGTTTTTGTTATGAATTTCACACCGGAACAGAAATCAATAGATATAGGAGATGGCGGGAAAAGCATGGTCTCAGGAGAAGAGATAAAAGGGAGCATAACTTTGCCGCCATGGGGATTTGACATCTATATCAAAAGAAATAAGGAAGAATAATCAAGTCAACGGAGGGTACAGCATATGAGAAATTTAGACAGGCGTCTGATACAAGTTGTACCAAGCAGGCGACAGCTTGAACATCAACAGTTGGAATTTTACAGTTTTGTTCATTTTACAGTCAATACATTTACCGGGAAAGAGTGGGGAGACGGCAGTGAAAGCCCTTCTATATTTAATCCTGTGAAATTTGATGCGCAGCAATGGGTTGATGCTGTAAAATCAGCAGAGATGAGAGGACTTATACTGACATGTAAGCATCATGATGGATTTTGCTTATGGCCGAGCAAATATACGAAGCATACGGTTGCATACAGCCCATATAAGAACGGGAAAGGCGATATAGTAAAGGAAGTATCGGATGCCTGCAGGAAAGCCGGTATAAAATTTGGAGTGTATCTGTCGCCGTGGGACAGGAACAATCCAGCCTATGGAAGCGGAAAACCGTATGATGATTATTTTGTAAACCAGCTTACCGAGCTACTGACAAACTATGGTGAAATCTTTTCTGTATGGTTCGACGGCGCATGCGGAGAAGGAATCAACGGGAAGAAGCAGGTTTATGACTGGGAGCGTTACTACGAGGTCGTCAGAAAACTGCAACCCAATGCATGTATCAGCGTATGCGGCCCCGATATACGGTGGTGCGGTAATGAAGCTGGTTACACGAGAAAGTCTGAATGGAGTGTTGTTCCGGCCAGAACCAGGGAAACCGAGTTGATAGCTGATAAAAGCCAGAAAGAAGATAACGAAAGCTTCAGGCAAAGGGAAATATCGGCTTCTGACCAGGATCTGGGTAGCAGGGAAATTCTCAGGGATGAAACAGATCTGATATGGTATCCTGCTGAGGTCAATACGTCCATCAGACCCGGTTGGTTTTATCATGAGGAGGAAGATGATAAGGTTCGCCCGCTGGAGGAATTGATAAATATATATCTTAACTCCGTCGGCGGCAATGCTACGTTTTTGCTTAACATACCCCCGACGAAAGACGGTCTTTTCCATGAAAATGACGTGAAGAGACTAAAAGAATTGGGAGATTTCATAAGACATGCATTTGCAAAAAACCTGCTTAATGATGCCGAGTTGGCAGTGTCTTCTTTCATGCGCGGATATGGAATCGATAATGTAAGGGAAGATAATTATCTGAAATATTTCAGAACTGATGACGGAATAACTGAAGCAGTAATAGATATCACGTGGGAAAACGAGCAACTGATTCGTTATATTGTAATGAAAGAAAATATTAACTGCAGCCAGAGAGTCGAGTCGTTCAGGATCGAAGCTAATCTGGGCGAAGAGTACAAAACAGTTTATGATGGCACAGTTATAGGGTACAAAAGAATAGCTCCGCTTACTCCGCTTGTTACGGACAAAATTCGCATCCGTATCCTGGATTCAAGAGTTGCACCCACACTTTCATTCATTGGAGTGTATTGAGGGGATATCATGGTATGCAAATATGCAACGGGTAAAAGCCCTTGATCCGGACAAAATGCTGCACCCTTAGTGACAGAAGGAAAATATAGTTTCCGGATTTGAAATGCTCGATAATTCGTATATGAACAATAATACAGGCAACAGAAGAATTTCGTTGCCTGTATTTATTTTCCAACATGGCTAAAAAAAGTACCATGGAACTTTTCTGAACCAATATTGCAAAGATAGCCTCTTTCAGTATCTGTATGGTTATTCTTATCATAAATATGTGGGTCGGCATTCATCTTTAGCTCTATGACACTGAAGGGACGAAGGAGATTTCAAATGGAGCGTATAAAGAAAAACAAAGTCCAATATTTCAGGAACCGCTATATCCAATTGTATTTGTTAGCGATACTTCCTTTTGCGTTTGTGTTGATATTCAACTATATACCAATGTCCGGTGTACTTTTGGCATTTAAGGATTATAGCCTGAGAAAAGGAATATTTGGCAGCCCGTAGGCCGGATTTAAGTACTTCAGACAATTGTGTCAACGCCGGAATATTTTTAACCGGCGATTCGGTCAAAAATAGCCCGGCGTTGACATTTGGACTGATCCGTGCTATCGGATTAATCCTTCTGGGCTTTGGCATTGTGCAGATCGGTCTTTCTCTGAAATCCCACGACCCTTCCCAGAGAGCTAACGGATTTCTTACTCTTGCAGGCGGCGTAATTATTACCTTTGCGAAAGAAATCCTATCTCTCATTACAGGCTAAGGAACACCTTGAAATTTAGGGGAACAGTCTGTTAAAGGTCTGTTTCCCCAAGCTTTCAAGGAGGTGATTCTGCTATGTCAAGTGGTAACTGGATAAAGGAAAGCACCTATCTGATTTCTTTTCAGAAAGGTGCTAATATATATAATTAGTTTACTTTTTTGAGTTGGGTGACAGATTATCTGCTGAAGAGACTAATGCCCATTTTGCTTAGCTGAGCCTAACTTTTCTTTGCCCAAATGATTGCACGATTTCCAATTACTTTTTCGTCCATGGGTTTTTTTTGATAGTCACCATAAAGATGAATTATTTCCCAACCAGCATTATCAAGCCACATCTTAACTTGCTTAAATGTTGGGAAATGCTTGATAGATGTTGTCTCAAATGAAAACATTTCCCCATTCTTAGGGATAATTTCATAACGACGATAACTCTTGTCAATATGTGTTTGATTGCTGTAATCACCGCTGATAACAATATATTTACCATATGTACCAAGGTCATCGGTACCTTCAAAACAAACCCATTCCTGCTTTTTATTAGAGGCTTGATCAGGTCTTTCGTAGCAATCAAAATCAAGATACATATATCCATTTTGTTTTACACTTGCTGCGGCTTTTTTAATAAAAAGTTCTTGAGCTTGCTCATATGGCAGTTCTGATTCGATATTCAAAAGTATATTACCTGCCAAGATAACTACATCAAAATCTTTACCCCAATCGTGCAAGACAGCGTCAGCCTTGTAAAATGAAATATTTGAAAGTCCCTTTGCTTTAGCAGCAATTTTTTCAAGCATATATTCATCAATGTCGAATCCAGTTACCTTATGGCCAGCCAGTGCTAAAGGCACAGCTATCCTTCCACCACCGCATGCGACCTCTAAAATATTCTGAGGCTTATTTCCTACAATAGAAAGAATAAAATTAACTTCGTCTGCCTGAATAACTTGTTGTTCGTAAATATAAGCATACCAATGCTTTCTTATGAAATCTTTGTCCAAAATACATTCCTCCGTTTTGTTAGGAGGGCTAAAGTGTAGTCACCCTCCTTATTTTAAACGAGATAGCTATATTTGTATTTTTCATATGATATCACCCTTTCATATTTAGTTTTATAACGTCAAAACGATATAAACAAGTTAATCATAATATTTCAAGGTGGTGCAATCAAGATAATAAATTCTTATAATAAATTTTCCTTGAGTAAAGGCAATTTACATTTTACAAGGAGCATTCCTGTAAAGAAAAATAAATGAACTTTGAAAAACAAGACACCTCGCAATAAGATAGAGATGTGCTGATTCAGACAAGAAAGGCACAAAACTAAAATATTGGAGGCGTCATATATGAAGCGTACACAAAATGAAAAGATTTTGCAAATCAAATTTGAGACATTGGTAGTAGGAATTGACATTGGAAAGGACACACACTATGCGAGAGCCTTTGATTGCAGGGGAATCGAGCTGTCAAAGCTCCTTAGATTCAGCAACACAAATCAGGG
>LFSK01000143.1 GCA_001512555.1 Clostridiaceae bacterium DTU059
GCCAGGAGGTAGAATAGATCTCTTGCTTTCAAAACGGTATCTCCGAAAATTGTACTACCCAGTGTCATTTATATGTTTTTCAGAGACTTATAACACCATCATTCTTCAATATTTCCATAATGGTCTGAACCGTATGGGATATATCATTATCAGAAACAACATGGTAATCACAACAGGCCTTATAAAGTGGGTAGCGTTTTTCCATCAATTCATAGAGGGCTTCCGGTCCGTTCTTTAACAAGGGTCGGCCGGTGCAGTCGATACTGTCCGCAATAAAGTGAATGGGCCTGTCTATAAAGATGATAACGCCATTCTTCTTCAGGTCTTTAATATTCTCTTCCCTCAAGATCACTCCACCGCCAGTGGAAATAATCGCACCCTCATGGTTTGCTATTTGGGACACAATCCTTCTTTCAGCATCCCGAAAGCAGTCCTCTCCCCTTTCAAATAGTTTTGGGATGGGACCATAAGTTTCTTCTATCAAAGAATCGGTGTCTATAAAAGGCCTTTCCAATTCCTGGCTCAAACGCTCAGCCACGGTAGTTTTACCGCAGCCCATCATACCAATCAGAACAATGTTCTTTTTCATAGTTTACCCCTCATCTCGTCCATCGCTTTGGTTATGAGGGATCTGTCCAGGGTTCTTCCCTGCCAGATTTCTTCGGAGCGGAAGGCCTGAGCCACCAGCATATAAAGGCCATTGGCATTAGGTATTCCCAACTCTTCAGAATACTGGAGCAGCACAGTTTTTATGGGATTATAGATAAGGTCCATCACAAACCCTACCCCTTTAAGCTGCTCTTTTTGAAGCGGGCTTTTTTTAATATCGGGGTACATGCCCACCGGTGTGGTATTAATTAAAAGATCATAGTCCATGGCATGGAATGAGGCAATATCCATGCAGGAGAGCCCGGGGAATTTCAGGTTGGCGCTGTCGGGATCACGTGATACTATGGTTATGCCCGAGGCTCCATGATCTTCCAGATAGGCCACAACAGCCCGGGCGGCGCCACCGCTGCCCAGAACGGCACATCTTGCGCCTTTTGTTTTGACACCATATTCTTCAAGAGCCATACCAAACCCATCATAATCGGTGTTATAACCCCTGTAGCTGTCTGCGATACAGATGGTGTTTACGGCTCCAATATGAACAGCCTCATCCGACAGGGAATCCAGGTGAGCTAAAATCTCTTTTTTATAGGGAATGGTCACATTGACTCCAAGATATCCACGGGACTTTAAGTCGTCTAAAAGATTCGTAAGCTCCTCAGGTTTAACCTCCAGCAGGTCATATTCTGCATTTATTTTCAGCTCTTTAAACAAAAAGGAATGAATCCCTGGTGAGAGGCTATGGGAAAGCTTTTCGCCTACGAGCCCGTATCTGGCCGGACCTGATTGTGAATCACAGGCTATGAACCTTCCCTGAAATTCCCGGGAAGCCTTTAAAATCTCATTATAAACCGATCTAATGGACTCTATGTATTCAGGATTCTGCACTTTTGCCAGAATGCGGTCCAGGATATCCTGCTCCCGGGACGAATCAAGTATGGCCATGCCGGTGCTCCTCTTATAGTCCACAACTTTCCGGACATGGTCCATTCTCTTTTCCAGAAGCTGTGCTATAGCTTCATCCACCTCATCAATCCCTTTTCTTAAAGCATCCAAGCTATCTGCCAGGGACATGGTAAAAGATCCCTCCTCATTCATAAGCGTCACAGGCATTGTGAGCCAAACTGCATCAAATACAGATCACACAGGGCAATGGAGCAGGCCGCCTCCACAACTGGTACCGCTCTGGGGACAATACAGGTATCATGCCTGCCTTTGAGCTCCAGTTTTGCGTTCTCCAATTTCATTATGTCAATGGTATCCTGCACCGAGAAAATAGAGGATGTGGGTTTTAGAGCCACCCGGAAAACAACCGGCATCCCATTGGTAATACCCCCGTTGATACCTCCGTTGTTATTGGTTTTGGTGCGCACCTGTCCCCCATCCATGTAGAAGCTGTCGTTGGCTTCACTGCCCTTCATCCCTGTGATGGAAAATCCTGCTCCGAATTCCACACCCTTTACTGCGGGTATGGAAAACAGTATGGAAGAAAGTTTACCCTCAACGTTGCCAAAAAAGGGAGTTCCCAGTCCTGCCGGAAGGCCAATGACTGCTGTCTCAATGATGCCTCCCACCGAATCCCCCATCCTTCTGGCCTCATCAATAACGCTCAGATATGCATCGCCACAGGAAGCGTCATTGACGGGGAGTTCCATATTCCTTAAATGATCCAACTGCTTTCTGGTGATATGGGTCATGTCAAAACCGACGTCTAAAACATCTCCAATGCTAAAAATATGGCTTCCTATATGGATGCCCTTATCTTCAAGGTATTGGCGGGCAATCGCACCTGCAAAGACCAAAGCTGCAGTCAGCCGGGCAGAGAAATGGCCCCCGCCCCTGAAGTCATTGTATCCGCCGAAGCGGACAAATCCGGTATAATCAGCATGTCCGGGTCTTGCCAGATGGCTGGTTCTCTCATAATCCTGGGATCTGGTATCGCTATTCCTTATCAGGCCGCAAATGGGCGTACCCGTGGTTCTGCCCTTATACAAACCGCTAAGGATTTCCACCTCATCGGCTTCCTTCCTGCTGGTTGAATAGGCCGAGGACTTTGGTTTTCTTCTTTCCATCTCAAGGCTAATTTTTTCAAAGTCCAGTTCCAGCCCAGGCGGGAAGCCGTCGAGCACCACTCCTATGCCTGGTCCGTGGGATTCACCGAATAGAGATATTTTTAACCTTTCACCCCATATGCTGCTCATTAAACCGACCTCCCAGCAATTTAAAATCATGCCAGAACTCAGGATAGGACTTGGAAACAGCTTCAAAACCATTGATCTCCACAGTTCCTTCGCAGCAAGATGAGGCTATGGCAAGAGCCATAACTATTCTGTGATCGTTCCAGCCATCCACAATGGCGCCTTTAAAGTGTTCCACCCCATGGATCACGAGGCTGTCCTCATCCTCTATCACATGTGCACCAAGCTTGTTGAGTTCGGTGCACACTGCCCGCAAGCGATCCGACTCCTTGAGCCTCAGCCTTTGGGCATTGGTGATAGCTGACCTTCCTGGACAGAGGGCCGCCCCCACGGCAACCGCCGGAACAAGATCGGGACACTGGGATACATCCACCTGGATGCTTCGCAGAGACCCCGGACTTACCTTGAGGGTATTCTGTTCCCAAACGGTTTTAGCGCCCATATCCCTGACAATATCCTGTATCACTCTGTCACCCTGCAGGGAAGACTCCTTCAGGCCATCAATGGCAATTTCTCCGCTGACAGCCCCCAGAATACAAAAGAATGCAGCCTGGGACCAATCCCCTTCCACTGCCAGCGAACGGGCACGGGCTCGCTGATTGCCTCGTATTTTGAACACCTTAAAGTCGTCGGAATGCTCAATGGCTATATCGAATTGTTTTAAGGCATCCAGAGTCATCTCCACATAGGGCCGTGACTCCAGCGATCCGGAAATCCTCAACAGGGAATCACCCTCAAGAAAAGGCAGAGCTATCAAAAGCCCCGATATGAACTGGGAGCTGATATCGCCTCTTAAATCATACTCCCCAGGCTGCAGCCTTCCTGACAGCCTGATGGGCATTTTTCCGTTCTCATCAGCATACCTTACGCCCTTTTCGGGAAGTAGACTTTTGTAGATCTCAAAGGGCCTGGTTACAAGCCTTCCCCTGCCTGTTAGGGTAACAGGATCTTCACAAAGCCTGCTGATGGGCATAATAAACCGTGCTGTGGTGCCGGATTCAATACAGTCAATCACGGGATGGACAACCCTGGTCTCTCCTGAGGATGTGATTATAACACGTTTTCTATTGATAAAAGCAGAGCTGTCCTCAATCCTAATCCTTGCACCCAGAGCTTCACAGGCTCCCAGGGTAGCCTTCAGGTCGTCTGAAAGGACAACATTGTCTATCTGGCTGGTACCCTGAGCCAGAAGAGCACAAATGATCAGACGGTGAGCCATGCTTTTTGACGGCTGAATGAATATCCTGCCTGCTAGTTTTTCAGGTTCAATTCTCAAGCTGGGCAAACAAATGTTCCTCCAATTCTTCAAAACTCCATTTTATTAAACCGCAATCGCCGATTTCACGCAAATATGCAATATTTATGAGCCCCGAGCGGGATTTCTTATCTATCCTGATGGCACGAACCAGATCCTCGATGCTTATCTCGGGCATAACTACCGGAAGATTAAAGGACTTAAGCATTCCCACAAGCCGCTGTGAAGTCCCCGGTTTTGTCAAACCAAGCCTTTCGGTGATGCGGGTAATATGTACCATGCCAACCGAAACAGCTTCACCATGGGTCAGCCCGTTATATTGCTGCACCTTTTCAATGGCGTGGCCAATGGTATGACCGAAATTCAGGATCTGTCTGATACCAGTATCCTGCTCATCCTGTTCAACAAAGGCACCCTTAATCCGGCAGCTTACGCTTATGATTTCATCAAGATGCTCTGTTATCCGTGAGCGGCTTCCCAGGGTCTCAAGTCTCTGACATAGGTCTTTATCGCGTATCAGGCCGTGTTTAATGAGCTCTGCCATACCATCAGAAAAAAGCCTGTCACCCAGAGTAGTCAGAAGACTCGGGTCCGTATAAACCGCGTCGGGCTGATAAAAGGCACCGATAAGATTCTTTCCCTGTTCCATATCAACTGCAACCTTGCCGCCTATGCTGCTGTCCACCATTGCCAATAGTGACGTGGGTATCTGGATAAAGCCCAGACCCCGCAAAAAGGTTGCGGCGGCAAGCCCTGCCATATCCCCTGTTACACCGCCTCCAAGAGCAACAACATAATCGCTGCGTGTAAAGGATGCTTCAGCCAGAACCTGGTATATCCCTTTCAGGCTCTCCAGATTCTTTTGCTGTTCACCCTCCGGAAATACAAAGGTAACCGTCTCTAACCCCTGTTGTTCTAGCTCCTGGACAAAGGACCTACCGTACAGGCCGAATACCCTGTCATCACTGATAAGAGCTAGACGTCTTCCCTGGTAGCGGCTTTTGAACAATTGGGGCAATTGCTTAAAAAGACCGGTTTCTATCTCAATTTGGTAGTCTTTTGAAGAAGTATTAACTCTGACCCGAACCATGAAAATCCTCCCATTTTGCTCTTATTCCCGGCTAGAATTCGATTCCAAGCCCTTCAAATTCGGCAAGCTTTCTCAATTCGGGAACAAGACCGGCATAATCGTCTGGCGTCAGGGATTGCTCCCCATCGCTAAGAGCACACCTGGGATTGTTATGAACTTCAATGATCAGCCCGTCAGCACCTGAAACAAGAGCCGCTTTGCACATTGGCGATACCATCCAGGACTTACCGGTACCGTGGCTGGGATCCACAATGATGGGTAAATGACTCAACCGCTTGATAGCCGGCACTGCACTCAGATCAAGGGTATTTCTGGTATAGGTCTCAAAGGTGCGAATCCCTCGTTCGCATAATATGACCTGTTCATTTCCTTCGCTCATGATGTATTCTGCAGACATCAGCCATTCCTCGAGGGTGGCCGAAAGACCGCGTTTAAGAAGAATTGGTTTCCTCGTCCTGCCAAGCTCACGAAGCATGACGAAATTCTGCATGTTTCTTGCACCCACCTGGATAATATCCACGTCTTCAACAAAACGATCAAGTACTTCTGTGGACATAAGCTCAGAAACGATGGGAAGTCCGGCTTCCTTTCCGGCTGTTTTCAACAGCTCAAGTCCTTCAAGGCCAAGTCCTTGGAAACTATAGGGTGAAGTGCGCGGTTTATAGGCACCACCTCTGAGAAATGTAGCGCCTGCCTTTTTCAGATCATGGGCTATGCTTACTATCTGCTCCTCGCTTTCCACCGAACATGGACCGGAAATCAGCACAAAATGACCCGCCCCAATCTTTCTGCCCTGTACCTTAATCACCGTATCCTCGGGCTTAAACATGCGATTGGACTTTTTGAAGGGTTCTCTGACCCTAAGAGTATTGGCCACAATCTCATGGGAAGAAAGGGCGTATGGATTAATTCTTGATACATCGCCCACCAGACCTATGATGGTGGTTTCCTCACCGACTGAAACATGTACTTTCAGTCCAAGGTTTTCAATCTCTCTGATCAGTTCTCTTCTCTGCTCTTCTGTTGATCCGGGTTTTAATACCAGAATCATATTCTCAACTCCTTGTGGCAGCCCTGAGGCTGCCGGATATTATTAATATATAGGCGCCATAGGTTCTGGCGCCGATATTTCATGTGTTATCTGAAGAACTCATCGTAGATGCATATAATGGCCTTATCCACATCATCCTCGGATACACCAAACATTATGCTGACCTCAGAAGATCCCTGGTTTATCATCCTTATATTGATGCCATGCCTGGCCAGGGCTTTTGTGACCCTTGCAGCAATTCCGACTGTATGCATCATCCCCTCGCCTACTACCATCACCAGTCCCAGATCATACTCTATATTCACGCTGTCCACCCGGAGATCCTTGGCGATCCTTTCCATGATCCGGCTTTTTTTCTCATCGTCCATGTATTGTTTTCTGATGATGATGGAAATATCGTCTATACCCGAAGGCATGTGCTCAAAGGGAACAAATTCTTCTTCGAGAATCTGGAGTACCTTACGTCCAAACCCAACTTCCCTGTTCATCATGTATTTGTGAATATTGATGCTGCAAAAGCCCTTCCCTCCCGCTATACCAGCCAGAGGCGATGCGGAATCATCCCTTGTTGGTGTTATCAGTGTACCGGGAGCTTTGGGATTATTTGTATTCTTTATATTCACCGGTATTCCCTTTTGGTAAACAGGCTCCAGGGTTTCTTCATGAAGCACCGAGAACCCGGCATAGGCAAGCTCACGCATCTCCCTGTAGGTCAGAACCGAGATGGGTTTGGGATTTTCGATGAGTTTAGGGCTGGCGGCGAATACCGAGTTGACATCTGTGAAGTTTTCATAGACATCAACTTCCAATGCTGCAGCCAAAATAGAGCCTGTAATATCCGAACCTCCCCTTGGGAATGTGACTACCTCACCCGAAAGGGAATACCCGAAAAAGCCCGGGAATATGATGATACCCTTCATGGACTTTATTCTTTGCAGATTCTTTATGGACTGGGGCAGCACCCGGGCATTGCCGTACTCGTCGCTAAGGAAAAGGCCGGCATCTTTGGGATTCAGATATTGGGCCTGATGCCCTGTTGACTTTAAATAGGATGCAACAAGCCTTGCCGCATTGTCTTCGCCGGCTGCCTTCATCCTGTCCATAAGCTTTTCATCAGAATCGTAGCCCATTTGAAGCCTTGTTCTAAGGTTATTCTCAATATCAACAATTATCTGGTTCCCAAGGCCAAGGTTCTCAGCGATCTCTCTGAACCGGGAAACAATATTCTCGAGAACCTCTTCGTGATCCTCACCCTTAAGAAATTTTTCTGCGCAATCAATGAGCATATCGGTGATCTTGATATCTGAATCAAAACGCTTTCCCGGAGCTGAAACCACTACTACGCGCCTCTCCGGGTCAGAGGTTATGATTGAACAGACCTTTCGGATCTGTTCTGCATTGGCCATGGATGTTCCACCAAACTTACAAACCTTCATGTATGATACCCGACCTTTCATTCTCGGATTATTTATTTTACCCGGCTCTTCCCCATGGAGAAAAGGAATTGAAAATGGACATTATAAGAGCCCATCTAAAACCCTGACAGCCAGGAAAAACGAAACAAAGCCCTCATTATAAAAACACCACACGATATACGGATCTGAAATGGCCGTCGTGTGCGGGAACCTTATTGCTTCGTAATAAAAAAGATAAAGGGTCTCCCCTTTATCCATAGATTTTAATATCAAGCCCATTCTTTGTCAATCATTATATGATGGGCAGATTTAACTGATCAGACGGATTGTTTCCCTGGCAATAGCCAGTTCTTCATTGGTGGGTATGATCAGTGTGCGTACTTTTGCGTCATCTGTACTGATATCGATCTCAATTCCCCTGGTATTATTCTTTTCAGGATCAATGCTGATACCCAAAAATTCCATGTTTGTGCATACCCTTTGGCGTATATCCGGGTTGTTTTCACCGATACCAGCAGTGAACACCACGGCATCAAGACCGCCCATGGCACAGGCATAAGCACCTATAAACTTTTTCACCTGGTATGAAAAGATCTGCAGAGCAAGTTCTGCACGCTCATTACCCTCCGCCACAGCCTTATCAAGATCCCTGAAATCGCTTGAAACACCTGAGACACCAAAAACTCCGGACTTTTTATTCATGATGCAATCCATTTCATCGGTGGATAGGTTCTCCTTATTCATAAGGAAGGTTACCGCCGCAGGATCAATGGTGCCGCATCTGGTTCCCATTGCCAGGCCATCCAGGGGAGTGAAACCCATGGAGGTCTCAACACTCTTGCCGCAATCCACAGCAGTGATGCTGGAGCCATTTCCAAGATGGCAGGTAACAATTTTAAGCTGATCGTAGGGTTTGTTCAACAGAACAGCTGCACGTTCTGAAACATATTTGTGGGACGTGCCGTGGAAACCGTATTTACGTAGTTTATACTTCTCATAATATTCATATGGAAGCGCATAGATATATGCTTTTTTCGGCATGGTCTGATGGAATGCCGTATCAAACACAGCAACCTGTGGAACTCCATGAAGAATCTCGTTACAGGCCTTAATACCAATTACATTTGGAGGGTTATGGAGGGGCGCCAGTTCTTCACATTCCTCTATGGTCTTTAATACCTCATCATCGATGATCACAGAACTGAAGAACTTCTCTCCCCCATGAACAACACGATGTCCCACCGCATTTATCTCGTCAAGAGATTTGATGACACCCACCTGTTGGTCGGTTAACACGTCTATAAGTTGCTTTATGGCCTCCTGATGGTTTTCCATTACAACTTCCTTATTTATGGATCTGTCATCATAGGTCTTGTGTTTTATAACAGAACCTGCTATACCTATTCTGTCACACACACCCTTGGCTAAAACATTTTTCCCATCCACATCGATAAGCTGATACTTCAAGGATGAGCTTCCTGCGTTGATAACAAGTATATTCATGATATTCTTTCCCCTTCTATTCCTTTATACTCTGAGCCTGGACTGCTGTAATTGCAACAACACCTGCGATATCTTCTTCCGAACAACCTCTGGACAAGTCGTTTACAGGCTTTGCGATGCCCTGGGTAACAGGTCCGTATGCTTCGGCCTTGGCAAGCCTCTGTGTGAGCTTGTATGATATATTGCCTGAATCCAGATCAGGGAATATCAGAACATTTGCCTCACCCTTCAACGGGCTATTGGGAACCTTTGATCTGGCAACCTCCGGAACAATTGCTGAGTCAACCTGAAGCTCACCATCGATCAGGTATTCAGGAGCTTTTTCCTTGGCAAGCCTGGTTGCTTCAATGACCTTTTCGGTCATTTCGCTTCTGGCACTGCCATAACTGGAATAAGACAGCATGGCTACCTTAGGTTCAGCCTGTACAAGCTGTTTGAAGGAAGCTGCTGAGGAAATGGCTATTTCGGCCAGTTGCTCAGCATTGGGATTTTCAACAAGTCCACTGTCTGCGTATAAAAATGTGCCTTTATGTCCGTATTCACAATCGGGAACGCACATAATGAAAAATGAAGAAACTAGTTTTACACCGGGTGCGGTTTTCAGGATCTGAAGTGCAGGCCTCAATGTATCAGATGTGGAATTGGCAGCCCCTGCCACCATTCCGTCGGCCTCATCCTTTTTGACCATCATGACTCCCCAATAAAGCGGGTTTTTCATGATTTCGCGGGCTTTTTCAATAGTCATGCCCTTGTGCTTTCTCAGTTCATAGAATGTGTTGCAGTAGTCTTCGAACTTCTCTGATTTTTCAGGATTAACAATGGTTGCCCCTGAAATATCTATTCCTTGTGCAAGGGATTTGATTTCTTCTTCATCTCCAACCAGTACTATATTTGCAAATCCCTGTTTCAGTATGATCTCTGTGGCCTTGATGACACGGATATCAGTACTTTCTGGCAAGACTATGGTTTTTTTGTCAAGTCTTGCACGCTCGGTAATTGTCTTTAGAAACTCCCCCATGACAAATAAACTCCTTTCGTTTGTATACACTATTTAATATACCCTTGCTGCATAAAAAATTATAATACAAATGTTTTTTGTATACAAGAAAAAACGGGAAAATAATTATAATTAGCACGTGATAATATGTACAGGATACATGATCAGGCCATAATTTTAGTCAGATTCGGTACAGTATTCTCCTTAAGGGTATGAATCTTCGTATGCCAAAATCTTTAAGCAGACTTTTCTTTAATTGTTTTGCAATGGTCTCAATTACCAGCAGATCGTCTTCACTAATCTCCTTGTCACCGTATCTGACCCTGCAAAAGACCTCAGAGGCCTCGGTAAAGGTATATGGGGCTAATACAAGGCATTTGTCTACACGCTGCCCAAATTCCAAAACCGATTCTCCGGGCTGAACAACATACCCTGAGTGTTCCAGCCAGGTGAGCATGGTCTGGAACAGCCTCATAACCTTCTTTTTGTTGTTCATACCCATAAGCAGCAGATTATCTATGAGTATGGCCAGTAGATTTATGATAATCATGGCAATGATCAAACCTGCAATGGCAAAGGGTATGTATTTCACATAGGGAGTTAAATCTATGGAAGGAGCTTCTCCTATTGGTTCTGTGGGCATATCAAAGGTTGATTTGCCGTACATATCGGCGTAACGCTTCATCAATGCCTCAAGATCCTCGGTGTTTTCGCCTACTCTTCGGACATTATCAGCAGATGGCAGGTATTGCATCACATCGGCATAGATGGGTGTGGGTTCAAATGTGAGCCATCCAAATCCCTGAAAATAAACCTCCACCCATGCATGGGCATGACGGCAGGTTATGGTATAAACACTGTCATGATGTTTTTCGGGCATCACAAACCCTTCCACATACCGGGCCGGAATGCCCACAGATCTGAGCATGACGGCCATTGAGGTGGCATAATAGGTACAGTATCCTCTTTTATCCTCGAACAGGAACCAATCCACAAAATCTTTTCCCTCGGGCACACGGCTGGGGCTTAAAGTATATTCATAGTTATTCTTCAAGTACTCCTCGATGGCAATAACCTTCTCATAATCGTTGCTGCAATCGGCAGTAATTGCTTTTGCAAGATTTATAACACGTTCCGGAGTATTCTCGCTGAGCACGGTATACTCTTTTGCAATCTCCCTTGAGCGATCCAAAAGTATCTCCAGCGTCTCGATACTTCTGTCAAGTTCTTTCAGAAGCGGGCTTTGTGGTGACACATCCTTATCCATCAGCGCATTCCGTTGTCTCATAAGCTCGTTCAGCGAATCCTGATACAGATTGTCGTAGCTGAAGCAAAGCGCTCTTTTCAGCATTGGTGCTCCATACATGGGCTGTGAGTAGTATACGGTATATCGGGAACCCATGGACAGTTTGCTCTCATTATTGATAATACCGTGGGTGTTTTGTTCCACCGCCAGGTTCCCCCCATCGCTGCTGGTTACGGGAAGAATTGTAAGTAGAGGGGCAAACACTGTTTTAGTCGATAAATTGCGGTGTCTGATTTCGAGAGAAAAAGTAGGAAACAGAAAAGGATTTGCATTTCCTGATGACAGATTATTTAAAAGTTCCTTATCCTCGCCCTCCACCTGAGGGAACAGTTGGTCGATGGGGATATGAGCCCATCCGATCCTGTTTTCCAGCAATGTGTTTTCAACCTCCATGACGTTTTCCTGATCATGGGAGTTTTGATGCCACATGTTATTACCGTACCATGAATAGGCGGCGCCGCGAAGATAGGTTCTTTTATCACCCCTTACATCCATCATCACTGTATGGTTCGGTCTTACCGGCCCTCCCAGCCTGTTGGAGGAGCCACTGAATCCAGTGACAGACAGGGTGAAAAACTCCACATCGGTGTGACCGAATCTTTGCTCCAGATATCGTAACGCCTGATTCACCTTTCGGTCGAGCCACGGCCATTGGATGGGATAATCACTTTTCGGAATGGACATTACTATCATAACCGGAATGATGACCGCTGGAATGGTAAACAGCATGAGGCTGCCGGGTACCGCTTTCCCGGTTATCAAACCCTTTTTGACCTTCTTTTCATAAACATGTCTGAAATAGGATATGGCTGTCAGCACGCAGGTAAAGGCCAGCAGGGTTTTGTTCTCATTTCCTGTGAGCGCCCAGATACCTATATGCATTGCAAATACGGCACCGGTCAGCAGGAACATTCTGAAGAAGCGGTTGAAAAGCAAATATACCATGACCGACAAAAGAACGGCAGCCAATATGATGAGAATCATTGCGGCAGTTACTAATTGCTCAGTAATGATGATTTCCTGATAATAAAAGATCCTCTCAAATATCTCGACAATATTTGTAACCTGAACTGCGACAAAACCGCCCGTCCCTGTCAGGTACAGAACAAAGGCAGCTATGGTACAACCGCCCAGAACAAGGATGTAAACAATCCGGCTGATTCTGAATATGAGCAGCAGGTTGATGACCGGATACACCGCTGTTGCAACAAGGAGCAGTACGGAAAAAGGTACTTGGCCATTGAACACGGTCGAAGCGAGAAAAAGCATGACCAGCATATAGAGATAACCTATGAAATAGATAAAGATTTTATCAAGCCTGTGTTTCATATGCTTTCACCTTTTCCTTTTCTTTCGCTTTTGGTCTTACCCTGCCTTTTTCCTTTTCTCGGGTAATCTGTACCTCTTCCTTTCCTCCCTGGATCTCCACTGTGCGAGGTGTCAGCAGGTAGCCCATGATATTGCTCTTCAGTAAAAGGTCGGCAAGATCATTCTTCGCTTCAATATCATCATCATCAATACCCGCAATGTCCACGTAGTAGAGCTCTATATCGAAACCTCTATTCCTGATCTTGTGTGATGCATCAATCATACTCGCGTCAAGATTGACGGTATAGACATAAACCAGCTTGCTGTTCTGCTCAGTATCGGTGAAGTAGTGGTAGATGCTTTCAAAGTCGTCATCTCCGGAGAACTTTACTTCGGAAAGAATCTGGTAAAGACCATTAAATTCATTGATGGATGAGGCGCGGAATGTATGGGGCCTTTCCTTGAAAAAGCAGAGTTTTACAGGGATATTCCTCCGCAGCAGATAATAGATTGTGGAAACCATTTCCTCTATAACGCAGTCTTCCTTGATAAGGGATTCTTCATCCAACAGGCCTGATTTGTTCAGGTTCAGAATCATCATAATATCATTGTCCAGCTCATTCCGGGTATCCTTGACCATGGTTTTTGAGAGCTTGGATGTGAGTTTCCAGTGGATCTTTCTGAAGCTGTCACCATAGACATATTCCCTGATATCCTTGATCTCATTGTTACCGGATTCGTGAAACCCTGATGCGATCTCACCCTCTGAAATCCTTGCCTCCGATATGCTTTTATCGCTCTGTTCAATAATCCTGGGCTTGACCAGGATGCTCTTTTTTTCAAAGGGATTCCGTCTGATACTGAATAACCCCAATAGATCCTGAATCTCAATATAGTTTACTCCGATATCATAACGTCCTCTGAAATATAGGGGCATCCTGTATTTGAATTCACGGGAACTGAAGGGCGCAAGTGACAGGTGCACGCTCTTGAGGTCTTTAAGTATGAATCGTCCCTCCATTTGCATATGTACTGTGATGTATGGCATGTGAAGAAAGGATGCATTCTGAAGGATCAGATGGTAGGTGGCACATTCACCCTTAACAAAGGTACGCTCACCTACCCTTTCACTCAATCTGAAAAAGAAGCAGACAATGGCCATATGTATTGCCGATATGACGGGCAATGCCAGCATCAGATACAGTAAGGTATATGGGAAAATGCCTCCATAAAAATAGGCATACACAAGGCTGCTGAAAAGAAGAAGAATATATCGGACAATATTGCGCTTGCGGTACCTTGATTGCTGAGGCAGGTAATCCGGATCATGCTTTTTTGCCATAGGAAGCCGTCCTCCGTTTCAAGATCGTAATCGAATCAGGGTTCATCCCCATACCCATGTATGCTATTTGACACTCACAGGTATTTTCTGATCCTCTATAATCTCGGAGATGATGCTCTCATTGGTTATGCGCTTTATCTTGGCTTCCTGCTTAAGTACAAGTCTGTGGCTGAGAACGGGCACAGCCAGATCTCTGATGTCTTCCGGGATCACATAATCCCTGCCTTCGTACAGGGCAGCAGCCTGTGATGCCCTGAAGAGGCTGATGGAGGCTCTGGGGCTGCAGCCCAGCATGACATGCTCATGCCTTCTGGTAGCGGTAATCAGATCTACTATGTACCCGGCAAGGCTTTGATCCATCCTTACCTCTCTCACCTGTTGCTGCAGATCCAAAAGCTCTTCGCTGGTAACCACCGGTGTCAGCTCTCTGATGGGGCTTGATTTCTGGAATTTGTAAAGGATTTCTACCTCCTCCGAGCGTGATGGATAGCCCATGGAAATCTTCATCATGAACCTGTCCATCTGCGCCTCAGGCAAGGGATATGTTCCCATATATTCAACAGGGTTTTGTGTGGCGATTACCATGAAAGGATTTGGCACGCTGTAGGTCTTCCCGTCCACCGTAACCTGCTTTTCCTCCATTACCTCCAGCATACTGGCCTGGGTCTTGGGAGAGGTTCTGTTGATCTCATCAGCAAGGATAACATTGCTCATGATATTTCCGCTTCTGTATTCAAACTCGCCTGTCTTCTGGTTGAATATTGTGAATCCCGTGATGTCCGAAGGCAGAATGTCGGGAGTAAACTGGATCCTGTTAAAGGATAAACCAACCGACTTTGCCATTGTGTTTGCCATGGTTGTCTTCCCTATACCAGGAACATCCTCAATGAGGACATGACCGGAAGAAGCAAGGGCTATCACCATTAATCTTGCCGGCCCCTCCTTGCCTACAATGACCCGGGACATATTTTCCACTATCTTTTTCATGACGGTGTTTTTCTCTTTCATTTCTTGAAACCCTCTCTCTTTACTATAATTCTGGGTATAAAGTAAAAAACTTTTATTCCTCCATATAATAATACTAGCAAACTATCAAAAAATAGCATAGTCTTTAAGGATACATTTTCCCATATAATAACATAGGCATTTACAGGTCAAAAAACTTGGCAGAAAGACATTACAACAAAGAAGGGCTGTATATACAGCCCTTTATCCATACAATTTATAAGAAATTCTGCCGGGAATTATTCATATCTTAAGGCTTCGATTGGATCAAGCATTGCTGCCTTTCTGGCCGGATATATGCCGAAGAAAATCCCCACTGCCGATGAGAAAAGAATTGCGATAATGATGGTGCTCGGGGAAAGATAGGGCGTAATTCCCGCTATTTTTCCAAGACCAAAGGCTCCCATAATGCCGAAAATAAGACCAAGGATACCACCTATACAGGAAATGATAACCGACTCGGTGAGAAACTGGAACAGAATATGCCCTGTTCTGGCGCCGATGGCCTTTCTTATGCCGATCTCACGGGTACGCTCGGTTACTGAAACCAGCATGATGTTCATTACCCCAACGCCGCCCACCAATAAGGAAATAGCAGCCACAGCAGCTACAAAGGTTGTAAAGATGCCGACCACATTATTGATCTGATCCAGCTGCTTCATCAGGCTCTCTGCCTTGTACACGTCCCTCCCCCGATTTCCGTGTCTGTTTTCCAGCAGTTTTTTTGCCTGGTTTCCTGCCGATTCGATATTCTCTTTACTGTCCGCCATAACGAATACACGGGATACAGTACCATCCATCAGAAAAAGATCTCTTACGGTGGTTGCCGGCATATAAACCATGGCGGGAATATCGATGTCTCCGGCCATGTCTAAAAATATATCATATTCGCTTTTTATAACACCTATGACAGTAACGCTTTTCTGTGCTGTTCTGGGTCCTATGTCAAGAGTCATTCCCACAACATCTTCCATCTTGAAAAGGCTCTTTGCAGTTGAACTGTCAATTACAGCTACCGCTTTTCCTTCCTCATACTCAATATCATTGAAAAACCGACCATACAAGAGTTCGCTGTTCTCAATATAGAAAACATCGGTGCTTCCCCCGGTTATAAAAGCGATTTTAGAATCAATGTTGGAACTTGCCCACCCCTGCGCCTGTACAACCGGTGTGGCATATCGGATATACTCGATCTTTTCCTTGAGCTGTTTTGTGTCTTCCAGAGTGATATAGTCACTCCAATCGGCCTTGCCACTATCCACACTGATGATAACCGTATTTGATCCGATCTTTTCGAACTCGCCGGTAATGGTGTTTTGTCCTCCCTGACCAAGAGAGACCACAGTGATAACCGAGCTGATCCCGATGATGATACCAAGCATGGTGAGGAATGAACGCATTTTATTGGACCAAATGCTTCCCAGCGCCATTTTTACGTTTTCAAAAAGATTCATTTTCCCCACCCCCCTATAAAACAATACGGTTCTTTACTAAATAGTCATCTATGATTAAACCGTCTTTCATACGTATTATCCTTTTTGAGAAATTGGCCACATCAGGCTCATGGGTTACCATAAGAATAGTGGCACCGTCATCATTGAGGTTCTGGATAATCCTCATGATTTCTTCTGTAACCCTGGTATCAAGATTCCCTGTTGGTTCATCGGCAAGAATAATGGAAGGATTGTTTACTATAGCTCTTGCTATGGCCACTCTTTGTTTCTGTCCGCCCGAGATCTCGCTGGGGCGATGCTTTATTCTCTCAGACAGATCGACCTTTGAAAGGGCCTCAAGAGCTTTCTCCCGCCTTTCTCTTGCAGGTATTCCGGCATAGACCATGGGCAGTTCCACGTTCTCAAGAATGGTCATGCGGGGCAGAAGGTTAAAGGATTGGAAAACAAAGCCGATCTCCCTGTTCCGGATGCGCGCAAGCTCATTGCCGCTCAGCGTGGAAACATCCTTACCGTTTAGGACGTAGCGTCCTGACGTCATCTTGTCCAGACACCCCAGCAGGTTCATCAATGTGGATTTCCCGCATCCTGAAGGCCCCATGACCGCTACGAACTCTCCGGGCTCTATATGAAGGGATACGCCTTTTAAGGCTGTGAGCTCGATAGCTCCAGTTTTATATACCTTGGTGACATTCTCAATGCGGATCATTGCTCTTCTCCTTCCACCATAACAGACGAACCGTCTGTGAGGTTCATAGGAGGATTGAGAACCACCCTGTCTCCCGGTTTTAAGCCTTCCAGAACCTCAACCTCCGACTCGGACTGAAGTCCAAGGCTGACCGGTATTAGATTTGCTTTACCGTCTTCAACGACGAAAACTGAGGTATTATATGATTTGTCATATTTGATGCATTCCACAGGGATCTTGAGTACATTCTTTACCTCACCAACCAGAATGTCCGCATCCACGTCAAAATTCACCCTCAGTAAGGCATCAGGGTTTTTAATATCTATCTCAGCCTTAAGATAGGTATTCATAGCAGTTAAATCGGTTGATGCGGCAGGACTTATGAAGGACACAACCCCTTCGTAAACATGGTTTGAATACTCAAGAACTGCTTTCTGGCCTACCTGGATCTTTGAGGTATCATACTTGCCAAGCTGAATAACACCCTTCAAACTATCCAGATTCTGAATCACAACTGCCGGTTGTGCCATCCCAAGAGGAGCCCCCTCCTCAGCATTGAGGGCAGTAATTTTTCCATCCATATCGGCAATAAGCCCGTCCTTAACCTCATCAAGCCTTGAACGGGCAGAATCAAGCCCGATTTTAGCCAGTGTCACCGAGTTATTCATCAGCTTTATTTTTTCATCGGATATGGTTTGCATGGCATCCCTTTTTTGAATCAGGGTCTGTAAAGTTGTCAGATCCTGTGGATCTGTGCTGCCATTAAGTCTTAATATTTCGGCTTCCAGATCGGCCATGTCTTCTTCGATCTGCTCTTTCTGACTGATGAGGTCGGCCAGGTTGAGAAGGGCATTATCATACTGGATTTCGGCCTGTTTCACTGCTGTTTCCAGATCAGACAGATCATACTCCAGTATGACATCCCCCTTCTTTACAGCATCCCCCACTTCGACATGTACCTTTATCACTTTAAGACCGGAGGTTCCAAAATAGTTTTTTACATCACTGGATTGGATAAGTGCATTGGTGGAAAGCCAGGATTGAATATCACCCATCTCAGCTTCGGTTATCCTGACTATCTGAGCATTCGTCCTGTCTCTGCCAAATAGATTCACCGCTGTAACTATGAGAAATATGGCAATGATTGTGATGATAATGATTCTTTTCTTCATCTTGTTCTCCCTTTACAGTGAATATGCTAATCGTCTGTTGTTGCAAATGGTCAGTTGAAATCAGCAGACCCTATTTATAATTACAGCTTCTTTTCCCCCTTGTCTGATCAATCTATTCAAAAAGGTTTCAGAAAACCTGCCCTTTTGTTATTATTAACCCCATTTTTGATCCAGATCAAATTATTCTTCATCTAATCATGGTATATTAAGCACAGAAAAGCAAAAATAATCATGAAAGGATGGTAGTTATAATGGCAGATAAGCAAAGATTTGATGATGTGATAGCCAAACATTTCAAAACCCTCGGTCAGTATGTGCCCATCGTGGCTAAGGTTCATGGTAAAAGCCATCCCGAGTTCCACGATGTCCATGCGGTATTCAACGCATTGGCTGAGAAAACTGACAAAGCGGGGTCAGAAACACCTGATTTAAACGAGGAGTTTGCCAAACTTCGTGAGATAACAAACAACTACACCGTCCCCGATGATGTATGTGAAAGTTATGAGGCGGTTTACAACATGCTGTATGAGCTGGATCAGGCATACCGGGCTTAAGGCTGAACCATCAGATGAATGACTTTGATCAAAATCGGAAATGTAAGGCAAGGGGGTGATGGAGTGCAAAGATTCATACTCGGAAAGAAAAACCATATAGCATTTGTTAGTGCCATATTAATTCTTATTGCCTTCACCAGTAAGCTGGGCTTCAAAAATGAAATTATAGCTGTCTGGTCCCTGGTGATTGCGTCCCTTTTAGGTGTTATGCCCATTGCAATTCAGGCATATCAGGCATTAAGGGTTAAGGTAGTCAGCATTGACGTGCTGGTTACTATCGCAGTCATCGGTGCGTTTTTCATAAGAAACTTTGAAGAATCCGCAATTGTCACATTCCTGTTCCTGTTCGGTGCGTATTTGGAGCAGCGTACGCTCAATAAAACGCGTTCAGCAATTAAAGAGCTTACCGAAATGGCGCCGGAGAGCGCCTTAAAACAAATGCCCAACGGAGAATTTGAGGAAGTTGATGTGGACGAGGTGGATGTGGGCGATATCCTTCTTGTCAAAACAGGAGCCAAAATACCGGTGGATGGCACTGTTCTGTCCGGCGAGGGAAGCATCAACGAAGCCAGTATCACAGGGGAATCCCTTCCCGTTTCAAAGGAAAAGGGATCCAGTGTATATGCAGGCACGATCCTGGACAATGGAACCATTCAGATTATTGCAGATCGTGTAGGTGAAGACACCACCTTCGGGAAAATCATTGAACTGGTGGAGGAAGCCCAGGACTCCAAATCTGAGGCTGAGCGCTTCATAGACCGGTTTTCCAGATACTACACACCAGCAGTTCTTGTATTGGGAATACTGGTCTGGTTCTTCTCACGAAACCTTGAGCTGGCCATAACCATTCTTGTACTTGGTTGTCCCGGAGCTTTGGTCATAGGCATTCCAGTATCAAATGTTGCAGGAATCGGAAACGGTGCTCGCCATGGCGTGCTTTTAAAGGGCAGTGAAGTAATTGGAGACTTCAGCAGACTGGATACAATAGTATTTGATAAAACAGGCACCCTGACTGCGGGGAATCCTTCGGTTGCAGAGAAAAAATACTATGGCGATAATATCGAGCAGGCTCTGGGGTATCTGGCAAGCGTTGAGCGTGAATCCGACCATCCTTTGGCAAAAGCTGTTCTGGAAGAGATCGGAGATACCGTGTTATCTCCAGTGGAGAACACTGAGGTTGTAAAAGGCGGCGGAATTGTTGCCAGTGTTAATGGTCACAGGATAGCCGTTGGTAATGTGGCCTTGATGGAAAGAGAAAAGGTTTTGCTGAATGAGGAGGCCAAGGCTGACATCGTCGGTTTCGAAAAGAACGGCAACTCCCTTGTGCTGACCTCTGTAGACGGAGAACTGAAGGTTCTGATGGGAATCCGTGATCAGATCCGTCCCGGTGTAAAAGAAGACCTTTCCAGGCTGAAAAGATTAGGTGTTAAGAATCTTGTAATGCTATCAGGCGACAACCAGGGCACAGTTGACGCTGTAAGCCGTGAGCTGGGCTTAACAGAGGCTCATGGAAACATGATGCCTGAGGATAAAGCAGCATATATCAAAAAGCTGATTGAGGAGGAAGGTCAAATAGTTGCCTTCGTTGGAGATGGTGTGAATGACAGTCCATCCCTGGCTCTGGCTCATATAGGCATTGCGATGGGAAGCGGAACAGACGTTGCTATTGAAACCTCCGATATTGTCTTAATGAATTCTGATTTCAGCCGTCTGTCCCATGCCCTTGGTCTGGCCAAGGCAACCTCAAGAAATATGAAACAGAATATCTTCATTGCCGTTGGAGTGGTGCTGTTCCTTCTGGTAAGCGTATTCTTCAGCGAATGGATGAATATGTCCATCGGCATGCTGGTGCATGAAGGAAGTATTCTGGCGGTCATCCTCAATGGAATGCGACTTTTGAGATATAGGTTAAGAAGGTAGTACTATATAAACAGAAACTGAAAGGAGTATGTGAAATGAAAAAAGCTACAATTCAATTGGACACATTAACCTGCCCATCCTGTGTTCAAAAGATCGAAAAGGCCACCAAATCCTTAAGCGGTGTGGACAAGGAAAGCGTAAAGATTCTGTTCAATTCCAGCAAACTAAAGTTTGACTTTGATCCTGAGAAGTTATCGGTGGAAGAGGTGGAAAAAGCCATCACAGCTCTTGGATATGATGTGAAGAAGACACAGGTAAAAGATAAATAAAACAGTAAAGCGATGCGTTTTGCCACCTTGAGATTGAAAAGAAAATAAATATTGGCTCTTGATTATCCGAAGAAATTCATGTATACTTAATTCTGCCGATCCGCTTGGAGAACTGACCGATGCGGATGGCAGAGATGCGAAAGTGGTGGAATTGGCAGACTCGCTAGATTCAGGTTCTAGTGTCCGCAAGGACGTGCGGGTTCAAATCCCGCCTTTCGCACCAGGGCTTCCAGGGTTTTACCCGAGGAAGCCTTTTTGTTTAAAGCTCACATATTTACACACATGAGTTTTTGTAACTTACCAATTTACATGGGGTTCTACCCGAGGAATCCATTTTTCCTGGCATCTTATTTAATACATTCAGAAACAATAGAAACGTCCCCTTAAGACATGCTATCCTAAGGGGACGTTGTAGAAATCAATCTATAAATACAGCGGAATACCAGTTTTGGGGATCATTCCGGTCTCTCAAGGTTTCCAAGGGAAGACCAAACTGACGGACTGTTTTAAACACATCGATCCCCACACTGTGGAAAGCAGGTCTCGCCTTTTTGGGGTTGGCGCACCTGGCTCCTGAAAAGCCGGTGCATTTTTCACAGCAAGCACAGTCGCTCATGGAAAATGCAAAATAATACCCGTCCATAAAAGCTCTCCTTTCCACCTCGAAGGAAACATCCTGAGACACCTTTTTATCTGTGGAATGGATTATTATGCCCCTAGTATATCTTCTCAACACCTTTTCATATTCCCA
>LFSK01000048.1 GCA_001512555.1 Clostridiaceae bacterium DTU059
TGGCTCAGGAACTTACGGATGCCCTTCGCTTTTTCAGCCAGGTCAACACCTATCATGTTTTCATGCATGTCCCCCTGATCATCAATGAACATCATACTGCGGGTGAGCTCTACATCATGAAGCGAAGACCCCGCAAGGGCAGGATTGACCCCAACCAGTTCACCCTGTTCATCTCGCTTAACACACAAAATCTCGGGCTGATTGAAACCTTTCTTAATGCTTCCTCTCGCTATGTGACCATACATTTCAGGGTGGAGAACTCCCAGCTGGCTGATTTTGTGCGGGCTCAGCGGAAGGATCTCTATGAAGCCCTGGAGAAAAAAGGATACAAGCTGGCGGAGATGAAATGCAGGGTGTTTGAAGATGAGCCTATCAACCTGTTGAACGCCGGGGAGGCGACCGAATCCGTGCTTGGCATGAATGCCCGTGTGGATCTGAGGGTATAGGGAGAGAAAAATTATGAGGGATAGATCTGACAAAAAGAAAAAAGCAACAGCGCTCTCCTATAAGCCTGGGGAGGATAGTGCTCCTAAAGTGGTGGCTTCAGGTAAAGGAGTCATAGCGGATAAAATAATAGAAAAAGCAAGGGAAGCCAGGATTCCCGTCTACGAGGATGAGCATCTGGCTGAGACATTATCGGGTATAAAGATTGGATCCGAAATACCACAGGAACTCTATGAGGTGGTGGCAGAGGTTCTTGCCTTTATCAGCAGGCTTGACAGCGGATATTTAAGGTGAGGGAATCAGTTTATGGTCAATAATGACGGGACGGTAGAATATGAATAATAGGGAATTGGGAAGAATCGGAGAGGATGCAGCTGTCAGGCATATCATAAGCCGTGGAATGAAACCCCTTGCCAGAAACTACAGGGTGAGCCGCATGGGTGAGATCGATATTATAGCTCAGGACGGCGATACCCTGTGTTTTATAGAGGTCAAGGCCAGAAGGGGAGACCGTTACGGCACACCTGCGGAGGCTGTATCACCCATTAAGCGGAATACCATAATCAAGGTGGCCCAGGTTTATGCCGGCAGGAATGAGATCCACGACATGCCCCTGCGCTTTGATGTTATTGAGGTCTATTTGGAAGCGGACAGCAGTATAAAATCTGTAAAGCACATCAAGAATGCATTTTGAACGGGACGGCGTTCCGGCGAAAGATTTTCTACCAGGGAGGGCCTATGCTTATATTCGATGGTCATTGCGATACATTGTCAAGGATTAACAATCCCGAAGATCTTATCAAAAACGGCTTCCACTGGGATTTGGAGCGTGCCGGGAGGTATGGAACCTACATACAGGTTCTGGCTTCCTTTGCTGATGATGATCTTCGTGCCAGGCCGGAAGTTGTTATGGCCAGCCAACTTGAGAAGGCCATAGCATTTGAGGACGCCTATCCGGATCGGTTAAGGCTCATCAGGTCGGCGTCGGATCTTAAGGCTGCTACTATGGGTGGGGTTTACTGCATTCTTGGGGCGGAAGGTGCTGAGATATTCAAAGGAAGCCTAAAGGAACTGGAACGCTGGTTCCAAAAGGGCTTGAGGGTTGTTACCCTCTGCTGGAATTATGACAATGAGGTCTGCGACAGCGTTGCCGGACAGCGTACCCATCACGGCCTTTCGCCCTTTGGCCTGAAGGTGGTGAAAAGAATGCAGGAACTGGGCATGGTTATTGATCTTTCCCATGCCTCAGATGAAACCTTTGAGGATGTTCTTTCCTGCGTGAACTCCCCCGTTGCTGCAACCCACTCAAACTGTCGTGCCATATGCGCCAATCCCAGGAATCTTACCGATGCCCAGATTATTCAGATCGCCCGGACTGGTGGCGTTGTAGGCATCAATTTTTACGGATATTTTCTTACTAATACGGGAAAAGCCCAAATTAAGGATATAATCATCCATATCGAACATATTGCCGGGCTGGTGGGAACCGGGCATATTGGTTTGGGCTGCGATTTTGACGGAGCAAATCCCATGCCCGGGGGCATAATGGGAGTTGAAAACCTGTATCTGGTATTAGAAGCTCTGGGTAAAGCCAACTACACCGATCAGGACATCCGGATGATAGCCGGCGGAAATTTCATGAGACTTTTTACGCAGGTTTTAAAATAATGTTTCAATATCTTGTTGATTAAATGCACAAGTTGTGATTAAGCTTAAAATATTATATAATAATTCTGCTGTAAACAGCCATTTACGGTTGCCCTTCAGGGGAAAGGAAAAACCGCATGATGAATAAAAAAGATCTGCTGGAACTGGAGGCAGGGGAACTAAGAGAAGAGCTAATCTCTTTAGGAGAAAAACCCTTCAGAGCTGGGCAGATTTGGAAGTGGCTCTATGCCGGGGAACTGGATTTCCGGCAGATGGGCAATTTGCCTCTGAGCCTGAGGAACACCCTTTCGGAGCGGTACAGCGCCGGAGGAATAAGGATTAGGGAAAAACTCACATCCAAGGTAGACGGAACACGAAAGTACCTGTTTGAACTGGATGATGGCAATATCATAGAAGGTGTGCTCATGCAGTATCATTACGGGTATTCAGCATGTCTTTCCACACAAGTGGGATGCCGGATGGGGTGCAGCTTTTGTGCTTCATCGCCGCTGGGCTTTATAAGGAACCTCACCAAAGGGGAGATGCTGGGGCAGATACTGTGCATGACCCACGACATCAAAGACCGGATCAGCCATGTGGTACTTATGGGTATTGGTGAGCCCTTCGATAACTATGAGAACGTCGTTGGTTTTTTGAGGCGAATCAACAGAGAGGACACCTTAAACATCAGCTTCAGGAAAATGACGGTATCCACCTGCGGGATTGTGCCAAAAATCCTGCGCTTTGCCCGTGAAGGTTTTCCTGTGAATCTGTCGGTGTCCCTGCATGCTCCCAACGACGATATCAGGGCGCAGACTATGCCCATCGCCAGAAAATGGCCCATGGAAGAACTGCTGGCGGCCTGCAATGAGTATGCCCGGCTAACATCAAGACGTGTGACCTATGAATATGCTCTCATAAAGGATGTTAATGACTCCGCCCGACATGCGGAGGAATTGGCTGAAAGGCTTAGAAATACGCTGTGCCATGTCAACCTGATACCTGTAAACAAGGTTGAGGGTGCCGGGTATGACAAGAGCAGCCGCGAGAGAACCGAAGCATTCAAGGCGATCCTAGAAAGGAAGGGTATTGCTGTTACAGTGAGACGCGAGCTGGGAAGCGATATCATGGCAGCATGTGGTCAGTTGCGCAGGGATACCATGCTTGGGTCGGGGAAGGTGTAAGATGTGAAGTATTCGGCATTGAGCGATATCGGACAGAAAAGGGAAAAAAATGAGGACAGTTGGAATATCATACTGGGTGCCGATGGAAATCCGGTAGGTTTTGTGGTGGCCGATGGTATGGGAGGATACCTTGCCGGCGAGGAAGCCAGCCGTATTGCCGTAAAAGAGATTTCATCAATGGTCATGGCATGCGTTGAGGCAAGGGATGTTCCCACCATGTATGAGATCATCAACCATCGGATAGAATCCATAAACAGCCAGATCATGGAATATTCCAACAGGAATCTGGGAGGGCTCAAGTCCGGCACCACCCTTTCCATAGGTATTGTAAAGGGTAAGGAACTCTACATTGCCCACATAGGCGATGGAAGAGTGTATCTGATCCGTGATTCGGTTATCCGCCCCATCACCCAGGACCACACTTATGTTGCGGAACTGGTTAAAGGCGGTATTATTTCGTCCAACGAAGCCCTTAACCATCCTGATAAGAATAAAATCACAAGGGCGCTGGGATTTAAAGAAAATTATCTACCCGATTTTTACCACGAGACCATAAAAGAGAATGATATTTTTGTTTTTTGCACGGATGGCCTGTATGAACACCTGTCCGATGATGAAATACGCGAGATTATACTGAAAGGTCCTATAGAAGAGGCTTCATCTGAATTGATCAAAGCTGTAAATCAGCGGGGTGGAAATGATAACGTTACCGTGATTATTGCCTGGGTATAGGCAAGGTAAAGAGGTGTACAAATGGTAGGAACAGTATTAGGAAATAGGTATAATATACTGTCCGAGATCGGTTCGGGAGGTATGGCCAGGGTCTACAAGGCTCAGGATAAATACCTGCAACGATATGTGGCAGTAAAAATCCTAAAAGACGAGTTCAAGCATGATGTTGATTTTTTAAAGCGCTTTGAAATTGAGGCACAGGCAGCTGCAAGCCTGACCCATCCGAATATTGTCCAGATATATGATGTTGGAACCGACAATGGCAATTATTATATAGTAATGGAACTGGTGGAGGGGATTACCCTTAAGGATTATATCAACAAAATGGGCGCTCTGGATTGGAGGGAGGCCGTCAATATCACCATACAGATCTGCAGTGCCCTCAATAAAGCCCATAGCAGAAAGATCGTTCATCGGGACATCAAGCCCCAGAATATTCTCATAGCCTCCGACGGCATACCCAAGGTGACCGATTTTGGTATTGCCCGGGCGGCTTCGGCTGATACTGCGACAATGAAGATAGACACCATAGGTTCAGTGCATTATTCATCACCGGAACAGGTTCGTGGCGGCTACACCGATGAAAAATCGGATATCTATTCCATCGGAGTGACATTCTTTGAGATGGTAACCGGGAGGCTGCCCTTTGATGGCGAATCATCTGTTTCGGTGGCTCTAAAGCACATACAGGATATTCCTCCGCTTCCCACCGATATCAAGCCCGGTATACCTTCGGCTTTAGACATGATTATTCTCAAAGCCATGGCCAAATCCAGAAAAGACCGCTACCAGTCGGTTTCGGAAATGATTCAGGATCTGGAAAACCTCACAGGAAAACCTGGCGACGCTACTGAAATCTTACTTCCCAACGTGAAGCAGGATCGCAACCGGTATGATACCAGAAAACTCGATGTATTGGAGGATGATGACTTGGCCAGGATCAACCGTACACCTTCAAGGAGGAGCACCAATAAAACCATGAAGGTTGTGCTTCCGTTTCTCTATGTGATCCTTATTCTGGCGATTGCAGGTGGAATATATTTATTTGTGAGCGCCATTGTCAGCGAGTTGAGACAGGAAGCCCACCAACCCGAGGCCATTTTGGTTGGAAAATATGTTAACCGCAACATCAATGAGGTTGTGGCCGAACTGGAAGAAAAGGGGATCAAACCCTATGATATAGTCTACCGTAGCAGCGATACGGTGCAAAAGGATATTGTAATGGATCAGAGTATCCCTCCCGGAAACTCCATAAAGGCGGGAAGTATATATACCACCCTCACCCTCACCGTCAGCCAGGGCATGGACATTGTGATCATACCTCCGGTAAGGATGCAGGAGCATACCACCCTGAAATATTTGCTTCAGGATGAGTATGGTCTTGTGGTGGAAGAGAAATCGGAATACAGTGATGAGGTACCCGTAAATATGGTAATTAGATCCGATCCCGAGCCCGGCACCCAGGTTAAACGCGGAGACAAGATTACTCTGTATTGGAGCCTTGGACCGAAAAAGGAAGAGGTTGTGGTTCCTAACCTGATTGGGTTGGACTACAATCAGGCTTTGGCAGTCCTGGCCGAATCCAAGTTGAAGATTGGGCGGACATACCCGGAAGGTCGTGAAGGTTTCCAGGGCAAGATTATCGATCAGTTCCCCAAAGAAGGAGATTTGGTGCTGGAAGATACGCCGGTGGATATAACCTTTGAAGATGATACCGTAGGTCCCACACCTCCCGGAGATAATCCGTCACATCCCAATACACGGGCGGTTACTATTGTTGTTCCTCTTCCGCCAGGGATAGAGGCAGATACTGTAAGACTTAAGGTTGTGATGATCAACAACAATACCTATGATGTAGCTATCATAATTGATAACGCTCAGATTGAGACCACCGAATTCCCGCATTATGTTGTGGTGGATGTCCCCGAAACCGGAGGATATACTGTAAGAGCATATGTTAACGATACAGTGGTAACCGAAAAGAGCTATTAAAGGACAGGGTGATGGCCGAAAGGAGATTATGGACAATATAAGACAAGGCATTATTCTCAAAGGCGTAGGAGGTTTTTATGACGTTCTGGACACGGCAGCCGGTTTGGTCTATACCTGCAAGGCCCGGGGCGTCCATCGTAAATCGGGAGGAACATCGCCCCTCCCGGGAGACAGTGTAACTTTTAAAGTGATTGATGAGAAAGACCTGTCAGGGTTTATCGACGAGATAGGCGAGAGGAAGAACGAATTCGCCCGACCGCCTGTGGCAAATATTGACCAGCTTGCCATTGTTCTGGCGGTTAAGAGCCCGGATCCCGATCTGAGTCTTGCAGACAAGCTTTTGATAACCTGTGAGGCGAAGGATATTTCTCCACTGATCTTGGTCAACAAGGTGGATCTGGATGAAGACGACATCACAGCATCCATCAGCGGGATATACAGGAAGGCAGGCTACCCGGTCATCCTTATCAGTAAGGTGCTGGATATCGGGTATGACGAACTCCACCAGAAGCTCAAAGGGTGCAAAACAGCCTTTGCGGGACAGTCGGGTGTTGGAAAATCCACAATCCTGAACAGGATATTAAATGACTGGGTCATGGAAACCGGAGAGGTAAGCGGGCGCATCCAGCGCGGCCGCCATACCACAAGACATGTACAGCTTTTTGAACTGGATGTGGGCGGGTTTGTACTGGATACGCCCGGGTTCAGTTCCTACACAGTTTGCGATATAGATCACACGGATCTTGCCCATCTCTATCCCGAGTTCAGAAAGGCCATCGGTGAATGCAGATTTACCAGTTGCAGTCATGTCAATGAGCCTGATTGCAGGGTCCGGGAGCTTGTTGAAAAAGGTGAGGCTGATCCCGAAAGATATAATAGATACGTTCAATTTTATAAGGAATTAAAAGAAGCTTATGATAACAGATATAGGAGATAGCATATGATTAAGATTGCACCGTCAATTCTCTCGGCAGACTTCTCATGCCTGAAAACTGAATTGGAGAAGATTGAAAGATCAGGAGCCGACATGGTTCATCTGGATATAATGGACGGGCATTTCGTGCCCCCCATCACCATTGGTGCCATTGTTGTGAACGCTCTCAGACCCCATTCAAAGCTGCTCTTTGATACTCACCTGATGGTCAGCAACCCGGACAGCCACATCGAATCATTTATTGAAGCCGGATCCGACAGCATTACAATCCATGCTGAGGCTGCGACAAACCTTGAAGCATCCCTGGCCAGAATCAGGAGCCTCGGTGCGAGGGCAGGAGTATCCATCAGCCCCGAAACTGATGAAAGCGTTATTATCAACATTTTGGATAAGGTGGATATGGTTCTGATCATGACGGTTCGTCCTGGCTATGGCGGACAGAAGTATATCGAGGGCATGGAAAAGAAAATCCGAAATGTAAGAGATGCTGCCAACCGGCTTGGTCTTTCCCTGGATATCCAGGTGGACGGCGGGATCAACAGCGAGACCATCAAGAAGGTGGTTACGGCAGGAGCCAATGTGATTGTTACCGGCTCTGCTTTCTTCAACAGTAAAGATCCTGCAGAATTTGTGTCTTTGCTCAAGGGGTCTGTTTAATATGAGGGCAGTGGTGGTAGGCAGCGGGGATCCTGTTGATCCCGAACTTCTGAAAGAACGCTGTAAGGATGCGGATATAATAGTGGCAGCCGACGGAGGAGGTCTCTATTTGTATGAGGCCGGTATAACCCCGGATATCCTTGTGGGCGACTTTGATTCCATACCGCCTAAGGTGCTGGACTATTTCTGCACCCAAAAGAAGGTTACTCTTAAGACCTTCCCTGCCGAAAAGGATTTTACCGATATGGAGCTGGCGTTGGATGCAGCGGTGGACGGGGGCGCTGATGAGATCTGTATCCTGTCTGCCACAGGCTCAAGGCTGGATCATTCTGCAGGCAATATCCTGCTCCTGTTCAGCCTTCTTGAGAGGAACATCAAAGGCTGGATTGAGGATGCCAATAACAGAGTCTGTCTAACACAGGGAAGGATGGAACTAAAAAGACTGGACAACTGGAAGGTTTCACTGATCTCACTTTCCCCGGAAGTGAAAGGGCTTACCACTGAAGGCCTTCTCTATCCTCTTAAGAACTACACGCTGAAGCTGGGAAGCAGCCTGGGCATCAGCAATGAATTTGCTTCAGATACGGCAGCTGTCAGCTTCGATAAAGGGCTTCTGATGGTGGTTCTCACCCGTGATGATTCTCATCTGCCTGACTAAAGGAAAAGCGTAAGAATAATTACTCAAGACCCTGACAAAATGCAAAACCCGGAGAACACTCTCCGGGTTATATTTATACTCGTATAACATTCATTATAACTCATCGATACCGTCGTCCAGATCCTCATGCCTGATCTTAAGTCTGGATCGTGATCTTCTGGATGATGAGACCGCAGCTTCGTCCTCGGGAAGCTCAATCATCTTGCAGCCGCCCTGGAATATTGCACCCTCATCGGTTACAATACTGGAGACTTCAATATCTCCGTAAAGTCTGGCCTGAGCCTGCAGGTGAAGTATTCCCTTGGCAATAATGTTGCCTTTCACCCTGCCACTCATATAAACATTGCTGCCATACACATTTCCTGTAATGGATGAAGTGGATTCAATGTAGATGTCTCCCCCGGCTTTTACGTCGCCCTCAACCTTTCCGAGAATCTTCAGAGAGCCCTCGGAATCCACGTTGCCGACAAATGTAGTATATTCACCGATAACGGTGTCCATGGATGTAGGTGAGTTTTTCTTTTTCAACATTATTGACCACCTTTCTTTTTATATCAGGGCTCAATATAATACAGGGGGTCGGTGGGTTTATCATTCAGCCTGACTTCAAAATGCAGATGGGAGCTGGTAGATAACCCTGTTGACCCAACCAGGCCAATCTTCTGAGCCTTGGATACCCATTGACCTTCCTTAACGAGAATCTTGCTCAGGTGAGCATAATATGTTTTAAATCCATTGCCATGATCCACAATAATCACATTTCCAAAGCCGCCATTCCAGCCTGCGAAGGTTACCTTGCCCTCTCCAGAGGCATACACAGGATCTCCGGTGGAGCCTGCCATATCCAAACCATCATGCATAATATAACGCTTGTAGATGGGGTGGAAGCGCATCCCAAAACCTGAGAAGGTTGTTCTTGAATTGACAGGCCAGTAGGTGGGCAGAGCATCAAGGTAGTTATTGAGCTGTTCTTCCTTCTGGGCTATTTTGCTTGTGACATCATCCGCGGAAAGCTTGGCTGATTCCACCAGCGAGATGAGGGAGCGAAGTTCCGCCACATCCTCTTTGAAAGAAGCAGGTTTTTTATCTCCCCGGCTCACAGTTCCTATGTCTTTGATATCGCTGTCAATATAGGCGACAATCATGTTCTCATATTGTTCCTTGTAGTTGTCGATGGCTTCTTCCGAAATAGTTTTAATGGAATTCATGGTTGTGATGATTTCGGCGTTATCGGCAAGCTCCTTTGTCTGCTTTGCGATCACAGCCTGTAATTGTTCCTTTTCGCTCATGATGGCGTTTAGCTCATTTGTATGCTGAACAATCATGTCTTTGTTCTGCTTTACTACAGAGAGGGTATAACCAGTTAACATCAAAAGCGCAACAAGCATGAATGCAAAGGTAGTGAGAAGGGTTGTCCGGTAATGATTGATTCTGATTGTTTTGACTCCGCCCTTGTTATGAGGAATATACATTATCGACAAGTAATTCCTCTTGGCAGAAATCTTGCCCCTCAGATTCTTCATGTCTTCACTCCCTAAATCGATTTGCCTTCATGTATTTTGACATTTTTATGAAACATTCTTGTAACACAACCGATACTATTATAATATATTATCTTCCAGAATAGAAGATGTATTAGCATTTTGTAGGTAAATTATTTATATCCAGTTGATTATTATTTACCGAACGCACGTCATTTCATACGTGAAACGGGCATGTTCACTGCTTTTGGAAGGCAGCAGGCTTTTGTATTGCTAAAGGTAAAGAATCGAAAGAAAAGGCGCTGCCGGATGCATTTTTACTGGCATAAGAGCAGAAAAAACTATATCTCATAACAGAAGCCGGAAAAAGGGTAGCGAAAAGGAGCTTGGGTGCCTGGCGGAGCTTTGCGGTATTGCCCGGAAAATCATAGAGGGGAGCGGGAATGGTGAATAAGAAAGTCTACCGTTACTTTGGCGGCTTTCTCCATCTTTTATCTGATTCCGGCAGTCTATATGCGCTTTCTATAAAAGTGGTAAGTATCAGAGGGAAAACATACGAATGAAGCCTTTCGGGGACTTGTCAAAACACAGGGCAGAGGTTAGGATAGGTTTTGCAGGCTGAATACTGAAGGGGCTGATCCTGTAATGATTGCAAAGAACCAGGTTTTTGAGCTTGAAATAACCGGTCAAACCCATGATGGGCTTGGCGTTGGACGCAAAGACAGCATGGCCGTCTTTGTTCAGGGATCCATTGCGGGTGAGAGGGTTATGGCAAAAGTCATCAAGGTATTAAAAAACTATGCGGTTGCCAGAATTGAAGCGTTTATTGAAATGAGCCCGGATCGTATTGAGCCCTTCTGTCCTGTCTACAAACGCTGCGGAGGCTGCAGCCTTCAGCACATGAGTTATGAGAGAACCCTTAAGTTCAAGCGGCAGGCAGTGATGGACAATCTTGAGCGTATTGGAGGGCTGAGCGGCATTCAGGTGAACCCTGTCATCGGCATGGAAGCACCAAGAAGATACCGGAATAAAGCCCAATACCCTGTTGGCATGGGGGAGAAGGGTCCTATTGCGGGTTTTTTTGCCCCACGCAGCCATGAGATTATCGAGTCTGAGGAATGTGGTATTCAACATCCTGTAAGTGACCTCGCTAAAAATATTATCCTTGAATTTATGAAGACCAATAGTATCGCAGCCTATGACGAGAAAACCCATAATGGGCTTATCCGCCATGTGGTAACCAAGGTAGGTTTTGCAACCGGCGAGGTTATGGTGATCATTGTCTCCACCAGCCCCGACATACCCAAAAAGGGCAGGCTGGTGTCCCTTTTGAAGGAGAAGCTCCCGGGGCTTAAGAGTATCATTCTCAACATCAACAACAAGCCCGGAAACGTTGTCATGGGCTCAAAAAACATTACCCTTTACGGCAAGGATGCCATTGAAGACAGGCTGGGAGGCCTCACCTTTGAGATTTCACCCCTGTCCTTCTACCAGATAAACCCTGCCCAAACCCTTGTTCTCTATGAAAAGGCCATGGAATATGCAGGCCTTACGGGTGAAGAAACGGTCTTCGATCTTTATTGCGGTATAGGCACCATATCCCTTTTTGCAGCCAGAAAAGCCAAAAGGGTGATCGGTGTTGAGTCGGTTACCGAAGCGGTGGAGGCAGCCCGGCGTAACGCGGAAAAGAACAGCATTGCCAATGCTGAGTTCTTCTGCGGTAATGCCGAGGATGTGGTGCCAGAGCTGTACAGCCAAGGCATCAAAGCCGATGTGGTGATTGTAGATCCGCCACGAAAGGGCTGTGATGAAGTCCTGCTCAAAACACTGATAGAGATGGCTCCCGACCGTATTATCTATGTTTCCTGCAACCCTTCCACCCTTGCAAGGGATATGAAGGTTCTGCATGGGAGCGGCTATATAGCCAAAGAGGTGCAGCCGGTGGACATGTTTCCGTGGACGAGCCATGTTGAGTGCGTGACATTGATGTCGAGGGTAAAAGATTGAGAGAGCTGAAAACCCTTATA
>LFSK01000091.1 GCA_001512555.1 Clostridiaceae bacterium DTU059
TTCCTTCAGATAATACCCACCTTCTATTTCGTGGACAAGGAGGGAAAGAACAGGCAGGAGGTTGATCTTTACTATTCAACCCCATCGGCTCCATTGATAAAGATAGGAAGTGACAGGGATACCCTGACCCATACCATGAAGATGGATTTTAAGCGCCGAGGGATTGATCCTAATGAGTTTGCCGCTACGGCAGGGGCCATGCATCGTATAAGAGGGGGTATGAACGACTATAGTCTGGAGGAATGGGTGGATATCTTCCCTCAGATATCCAGAAACGGTGTAACTGTCTACAAGTTTTCAAAGGTTCTATTAAGCGAGCCTGTGCGAAGCTATCTAGGACCGCTGCGCAATATTCCCGAAGGCGTGAACACTGATAAGGCTCTGGCTTCAATTCAGAAGTGGTATGGCGAGTACTGCCTGCCGGCAGATTGTCTTGCTGTTCCCAAGGGAACCGATCTTTCAAAGGAAAGGAATCTGACCAGCAGTTCCCCTGTCTTTTTGCAGGATGGATACATCATCGTCAACTTCAGGGATATTTCAGTGATCAATGATGATGACTTTGAGAATCCGTCACTGAAATATACAGGAAAAACCGGGGACGGCTGGAGCCT
>LFSK01000161.1 GCA_001512555.1 Clostridiaceae bacterium DTU059
TGTCCATTATGTCAAAATCAAAGGAAGTATTCCACGCCGGCTTCAAAGATCCTCTGATCCTTCTCGCCGGGAACATTTATGAAGGTATGGTGAGCATAACGCTCATCATGGCCCATTTTACCAAATATACGGCCGTCCCTGCTGGTGATGCCTTCTATGGCCATAACCGAGCCATTGGGATTATAGGGCGCTTCCATGGTGGGGTTCCCATCCGGATCCACATATTGAGTGGCGATCTGCCCACTAAGCTCTAGCTCTCTCAGGAGCTGGTCACTGGCAACAAAACGTCCTTCACCGTGGGAAACAGCAACAGTACATATTTGTCCGACCCCGGTTTTCGCCAGCCAGGGAGAAAGATTGGAAGCCACTCTCGTAGTCGCCAGGCGTGATACATGGCGGCCAATGGTATTTAAAGTTAATGCGGGACAACTTTCATCCTGATCCCTGATCTCGCCATAGGGCAGAAGCCCCAGTTTTACAAGAGCCTGAAAACCACTGGAAATGCCAAGAATCAGGCCATCCCGATTTTTGATCAGATCCATGACGGCTTCTGCAAGCAAGGGGTTTTTAAATACCGTGGCTATGAATTTACCTGAGCCCTCAGGGCCGTCCCCTGCATTGAAGCCACCCGGTATCATCATGATCTGGCACTCATCTATCCTTTTCTTCATTTCCTCAACAGAAGCGTCCACATCTCTTGCCGTCAGGTTCTTCATAACAAAAAGATCCACCAGGGCATTGGCCTCTTCAAACTTCCTTTTGACATCATATTCGTAGATGGTGCCGGGAAATACAGGTATGAAAACCCTCGGTCTGGCAATAGGTGACTTACTTGGATTATTGGTCCGAACCCTGTCCTTGAATGCATAAGCCGGTACCTTCCCGGTATCTTGATCTGTCTTGGTGGGGAATATGGGCTCGAGGGTTTCCTGCCAGGCAGCCAGCATTTCTTCCAGTGACAGTCTGTTGCCATTGAACAGGATGGCAGGCTCAACAGTGGTCTCCCCAATTACCTCGTAATCCAGTCCACTGAAGGCTTCTTCCGGATCCACCCAGTCCGAAATCTCCAGAAGGATGGAGCCATAATCCAGCCCAAACAGTTTTTCAAAGGGCATTTCCTTCAGCCGGGCACCAATGTGATTTCCAAATGCCAT
>LFSK01000059.1 GCA_001512555.1 Clostridiaceae bacterium DTU059
AATTCCAGAATAATCCTACCCAATTTTACATGAATCGCCGGTTTACTACAAGAGGCTAATGCCGGTAGGACAAGGAATCCACCCCATATCTAAAGTCCCGTCTCATCTTCATTTTTAGATCTAACTCTTCGTACCATTGAGCCAGCCTGTTTTTAATACTTGTAGAGCATGTCCTTTTTCAGCTTGTCAGCCACGTCATAGCCCAGAATCTCTCCCACAATGGCATAGGAAAAGGCAAGTGCGGTGCCCGGCCCCCTGCTTGTTATAAAGTTGCTGTCAACTGCCACATCGTCATATGCTACCTGTGCGCCTTCGAGATATTCTTCATAACCGGGATAACAGACTGCCTTAATTCCTCTTAAGAGCCTCAGCTTCCCCGGAATGGATGGGCCTGCACAGATGGCTGCAACCCTGCCGCTATAAGAACGGTGCTTCTTTAATAGTTCAGCCAGTTCACTGCTTTTCTCCAGAACCTCCACACCCTGTCCGCCAGGTATGACAATCATATCTTCCTTCTCAACTGAGATATCCTTTAAAAGCTTGTCGGCCTTAACCCGTACATTTCTGGCACTGTCCACATAGTAATCACCGGAAACAGATGCCATCACAGTTTCAATACCCGCTCTTCTGGCCACATCAACCACTGTAAGAGCCTCAATTTCTTCAAATCCGTTGGCCATCATAACCAGGATTTTCATAGAGATCACCCTTCCATGTATTATTCTTCCTGGGTTTCCCCAGACCCTATTTTAGCATTATGCCCCAGTATTGACCAGTCAAACAGGTGAGTTCCTCCCCCGCATTGGGAGCGTGGCACCAAGATAGGCGCCACATTTTAACCTGCCAGATATTCCGCAGGCGACGATGCTGGCTGGACGGGTGAGGAGGTCTGGAAAAAAGTGTCCCTATCTCCACGGTCTCTCTTTTTCGAGCCACTTTTTGTCTGTCCAATATGCCTTGTCAAGGGGAGCGTAATCATTATTTTTTTGAAATGCTCGCATCATTAAGAATATAAACTTTGTCCTTATTCCCGGTTTTGTTCGTCCTTTTTTGGAGAGGATCTTGCCGGCTATTTTATCCGTTTTCGCATTGATCCTCGCTTTTATTTTATCGGATACTCCGTCCCAATCACTCGCCATTACTCTGAAAGGAATTTGATATGTTTTGGGTACGCCTAAATAAAACATTTGTTTAGCCATTGATTTCGTAACGCCATTCATACCCATGCCGGCGGCAGTGGAAACAACAACAGCAATTTTTGAGAACATCGCGGGTTCCGGTCTATGAGCAAGCCACGCGGTGAAGATATGCTCAAAAAACCCCTTCAAATGCGATGTCATTTCCATAACATAGGTTGGTGAACCAATGATTATCACATCAGAAGATAACATGGAATCAAGAATAGCGCTGACTTTTTCCGCCTTCGGGCAGAACTCTCTGCCTTTATGCAGGCATGCTAAACAGCCGGAACACCCCCCGCTAAAATCCCGTGGCAGAAAGAATTCCTCAATATCACC
>LFSK01000158.1 GCA_001512555.1 Clostridiaceae bacterium DTU059
AGATCCTGTGTGTAGATTCTGATGAAGGGCATGATAAGGATGGCGGCACAGGCGTATGCCCACCCCAGGAGGCCATAGTAGAGATATTCATATTGCTTATATGCCCTCTGGAAGATATCCTTTTCATTTCTAACCAGCATATCCCCAAATATGGCAGAAAGGCCGTTGTTGAAGGTGGAGAGGATTGCCAGGACGCTTGCGAAAACCATGTTGTATACGGTATAGACACTGCTCTCCAGGAGCCCGCACATAAAGGTGATGACAAGAAGGGGCGTTCCCACGGTAACTGCTCCAAGGATCTGTAGGATCAAAGAATCCCAGCGTTTATCCAGCGCCTTGAAATCGGGCTTGGCCTTAAAGTTAAGGTTCCTGTATCTTGTTCGGGCATAGATGATATAGGCAAGGGTGCGAATGATGAAGCTGCTGAGAGAAAAAAGCCAGACCAGCACAATATCAAGGTGCATCCGAACCAAAACAATAATTATTATGGCGTTGATTGTAGCGCCCAAGGCATTGATAAGGGAGATGACATAGCTTTTTTGGTCAGCAGTGAAGAGGGCCTTGTACTTGCCTATGGCGAAGAATTCCAATGCACCCTGGGCACCGATGATCAGGACCAGCATCCCCATGGCCAGCGGGCTGATACCCTCCTTTTGAACGAAGGCGGGATAGATAAATGTTCCAATCAAAACCAGCCCGGAGAAAATCAAGCCGGAGTAATTATATAGCCTGTTAGCACCCGACAGTATACCATTGATCCTGTCCTGGTCATTATCTGCCAGAGGTTTGTAAAGGGCATAGACGGCTGCAAAAGCCAAACCGCCTTCCACGACGCTGATATACTGGGTGAATTGTCTGATGGAATTAACAAGGCCGTTGGTGGCTGAACCATACTCCAGAGCGATGATCCGCGGGAGGATCAGATTGATGATCATATTTACAATCTGGAGCAGCATGGCACTGCTTGTATTATACAG
>LFSK01000010.1:0-625 GCA_001512555.1 Clostridiaceae bacterium DTU059
CTGGTGGGTGTAACCGGAGTGGAGATTCAGCTTTCGCCCCAGGCCAGAAAAGCCTTATCCATCAGAAGGATAAACCCCATCACAGAGATTCCGGGCATTGGTTACGTCGTGGATGAGTTCATGACATTGTCGGATTTAGCTGACGATTATGGTTCGCTTAATTTCAGGCGCTATATTAATTTCATTAAGGATTCCATAAGCACCAGTCTGTTTTGGGTATCCGGCCAGGAATTGACTCAGGATCTTCAAAGCACAATAAAACTCAGCATAGAGGATTTTCTGGACAGGGAGTGGAAACGTGGGGCGCTTCTGGGAAGCACCCAGATAGAAGCCTATTATGTCAAGGTTGATCCTCAGCAAACAGCAGACAGGGAGGGTCTTCGGCCTTCTGTGGCCATAGAGGTGGGAGTTGCCCTCAAAGAACCATCACAGTTCTTTGTGTTCAATATCATAAAATAACCCAGTAAATCCGACATACACAAGCTCAACCATCCTGTTCCTCACTTGTTTGAGCCGTATCCATCCGGTTCTTTTTCATGCCTCATCTCCATTATATTTCTTGAGAATTTTTCATATATTTCATATTTGACCCTTGAACCGCTCATAATAAGAAGGCATTGAGAAA
>LFSK01000010.1:673-3253 GCA_001512555.1 Clostridiaceae bacterium DTU059
AACAGGATTGATCCGGAGAACAGGCAAAGACTTAATCGTAATATCCTTGACTACATCGGCGAAAGATTTCCTGGAATCAAAATCCGAATGGTCAAGGTCATGGTTGGATCCCTGCTTCTGGCCTCATTCCTATATACGGCTCCCATCCAGGCCGAAGCGGCTTCATATGCTAATACCCCCACCAAAACTACCCAGAGTGCACAGCCGGAGGGAAACTACGATTATTCGGCAAAAGTCAGTATAAATGGTCAGCTACAATCATTCGGCAGTAAACCTTTCTTCTATAATTACACTACCTATGTGAACCTTTACGAGTTTGGCAATAAGATAGGAGCCAGTGTTTGGTGGAACGACTCTTCCAATACGGTGGGCATCAATAAGAATGGAGTTCAGATAGCATTTATGCGGGGCTCTTCCCTGGCAAGAGTTAATGGAAAACAGGTTTCCATGCCTAAATCCCTGGTGGTAAATGGTGTTACCTATGCACCGCTGAAATTTATAGCAGAAAACCTGGGCTACCAGGTGACCCTTGACAGCACCACCGATACAGTCATGGTCAACAGTAGAACAAGCCAGGCCGGGAAGGCTGGTGTTTACACTGTTGCAGCCGGGGATTCCCTGTGGAGTATAGCCCAGCGCTATAATACATCGGTCGAAAATCTGAAGAGTATAAACAATCTGACATCGGATGTGATATACCCCGGTCAGGAACTATACTTGCACATAACCCATTCGGTGAAGTCCGGCGATACCCTGTGGCGCATAGCTCAGAGCTACGGTGTTAACGTATCTGATATAAAGAAGGCCAACAATCTTACATCGGATATGATCCTGGTGGGGCAGACACTCATCATACCCGGAACCACGGCTCAGACACCCGCGCCGGCTCCTGAAAAACCTTCGGCGGTAACCACATGGCCTGATGTGACATATATAGTGCAGCCAGGAGATACCGCCTCGTCCATCGCAAAGAAGTTTGGCATCAGTCAGCAGGATCTGATGAAATACAACTATAAGCAGCCCGATGAATGGTTTAATGCCGGTGAAAAGATTGCCATCTCCGGCTATGCACCCAGAACCTATACCGTAACACCGGGACAGGACAGCTCACCGGCAAGAAAGGGCGCGCTTGTAGAATGGTATACAGAAGGAAAATATCTGATAAAAAGGAACAGCACCTTTACCGTTGTGGATGTGGAGACCGGAAAGCAGTTTAAAGCTGTGATGATTGGCGGTTACAATCATGTGGATATGGAACCTGCCACCCGTGCCGATACCGAAGTCATGAAAGAACTGTTTGGTACATGGAGATGGTCTCCCAGGGCGGTTGTGGTCCATATCAACGGGATGAACATTGCAGCATCCCTGTCCGGAATGCCACATGGCGCCGATACAGTAACCGATAACGGTGTAAATGGTATGTTTGATCTGTATCTGAAGGGCAGTACATCCCACAGCAGCAGCACCTCCAAAGTATATATCCAGGAACATGCCAATATGGTGCTAAAGGCTGCCGGGCATTAATCAGACAACTTTAATCCATAGCATTCTATTGTATTCTGTGTACCCATGGATTATAGTATATTATAGTCGATGTATACACAGCTGCTGATACATGATGCTTTCCGTACACCCCGCCTGAAAAGAAGGAAGAAGGCGGGTTGTATTGCGAATTGGAATGGTGTAGTTTAGGGGGAGATGTTGCTCTTTGGTCTTTTCAAGCTTGGTCTTTTTGTGTATTTTCCTGCCTGTTAACCTGTTTCTCTATTTCATTATCAAGAACAGAACCTGGCGTAACTGGCTTTTAATAATATCTTCACTCTTTTTCTACGCATGGGGTGAGCCTGTTTGGATCACCGCCATGATCTTCAGCACACTGTTCGATTACTTCAATGCCCTGATGATTGAAAAATACCATGGAACTAATAAGGCAAAGGCCTTTGTAGCCCTGTCTGTTATTGGAAATCTACTGCTTCTGGGCGCTTTCAAGTATTCGGGTTTTTTTGTGGAAAACATCAACGCGCTGTTTGGTCTGAGCCTTAATGTACCCAGGATTTCCCTGCCCATTGGCATATCCTTTTACACCTTCCAAACAATCTCCTATGTTGTGGATGTATACAGGGGAGAGGTGGGGGCTCAAAGATCATTTTTCAAACTCCTGCTCTTTGTGTCCCTGTTTCATCAATTGGTGGCAGGACCCATTGTCCGGTACAGCGATATAGCGGCTGAAATTGAACACAGAGAGGTAACGGCAACAGGATTCAGCGAGGGGGTTAACCGGTTCATCATCGGTCTTGGAAAGAAGGTTCTCATAGCCAATACGGCAGGTGAACTGTCCCTCTCCTTCCTGGGTACCGATTATGAAAAACTCCCGGTAGCCGGCGCATGGCTGGGAATTCTTCTCTATGCCTTTCAGATATACTTCGATTTTTCAGGGTATTCGGACATGGCCATAGGTCTTGGTCGCATGTACGGTTTTACATACAAGGAGAACTTTAATTATCCGTACATATCAAAAAGCGCCACCGAGTTCTGGAGAAGGTGGCATATCTCCCTGGGCAGTTTCTTCAGGGATTACCT
>LFSK01000064.1 GCA_001512555.1 Clostridiaceae bacterium DTU059
AAGTAAGGAATTCTGTTCTTAAGGGTAACCACAAGAGTCTTGTCGTCGGGTGCGGTTACATTAAGTTTTCCTTCATCGTAGCCATCAATTACCTCAAACATGTAGGCATAGTCTGCTGCTGTTTCAGGGGAAATGGCACGATTCCATGAATAAACGAAATCGTGAGCTGTCAGGGCTTTTCCATCGCTCCATTTCAGACCGTCACGAAGGGTAAAGGTGTAAACCGTGCCGTCATCGGATATTTTGCAATCCAAAGCCTGGCCAGGGATGGGTACCCCATCCTTATCAAGGGTATAGAGCCCCTCGAATGCGTGGATGATCATTGTAGCGCCATCAACTGCCGAGTTGAGAGCAGGATCAATGGTATCAGGATCTGAACCCACGTTAACAGGCAGAGTGTCTTTTGCCCCGGCATTATTGCCGCATGCGGACAGAACCATCACGAATACCATGATAATTGCTGTCAATAAAGCAATCTTTCTTGTTTTCATTTTTCTCCCTCCATAATATATCCGTACTTCTTGTACGGTCTTATTATTATAACGCTCCAGAGGCAATGGAAATACATTGCCCTGAAGACGTCATTTTCTTAATTATAGTTTATTCAACCTTGTCCAGGTGGTGGCAGGCTGCGAAATGACCGGGCGATACCTCTCTGAACTCTGGTTCCTGTTCCTCACATAGCTTGGTCGCATATCTGCAGCGTGTTCTGAACCGGCATCCGCTGGGCGGATTCAACGGGCTGGGAACATCGCCTTCCAGTATAATCCGCTTCCTCGTACGGCTTTGAGCCGGATCGGGAACCGGAATGGCCGAAATAAGAGATTTGGTATATGGGTGCACACTGTGGAAAATCAGCTCATTATTGTCGGCCAACTCCACAAGCTTGCCCAGATACATAACACCTATGCGGTGACTGATGTGTTTAACAACGCTCAGGTCATGGGCGATGAACAGATAGGTCAGGCCCATCTCCTCCTGAAGTTCCTCAAACATATTAACCACCTGAGCCTGTATGGACACATCGAGGGCTGATACGGGCTCGTCGCATACTATGAACTCCGGATCAACGGCCAGTGCCCTTGCAATACCAATACGCTGGCGCTGTCCCCCTGAGAATTCATGGGGATATCTGTTGGCGTGTTCGCTGTTGAGGCCAACACGCTCCAACATGGCGATAATTTTATCACGACGTGTCTTCTTGTCGGGCGCAAGCTTATGGATGTCAATTGCTTCTCCCACGATGTCGCCCACAGTCATTCTCGGATTAAGGCTTGCATAGGGATCCTGAAAGACTATCTGCATCCTTCTGCGGTATGGAAGCATGTTGACATTAGTAATGTCCTCGCCATCAAAATAAATCTTACCGGAAGTAGGCTCATAAAGGCGAAGAACAGTTCTTCCAAAGGTGGTCTTGCCACATCCGCTTTCACCCACCAGCCCCAGGGTTTCACCCTTATTGATGTACAGACTGACATCGTCAACGGCTTTAATAAATTTTGGTTTAAAAACAGTACCGCCTGCATGGAAATACTGTTTCAGGTTCTTTACCTCAACAAGTTTTTGGCTCATTTGTTATCACCGCCTTGCATATAAGCTTCTTTCTGCAACAGCCAGCATGCGCTGTAGTGCTGGTCGCTGATGTATGTGTACTCAGGCATCTGACGCAAGCATATCTTCATACAGCTGTCGCAGCGCGGAGCAAAGGGACAGCCCTTGGGCGGGTTGAGCAGATCCACGGGTGTTCCTTCAATAGGGACCAGTTTCTTATGCTCCCTGTCGGTGAGAACCGGGATGCTGCGCAGGAGCCCCCTGGTATACTCATGCTTCGGGTTGTAGAATATATCGTCTGTTGTACCAAATTCAACAATCTTTCCTGCGTACATAACAGCTATCTTCTCGCACATATTTGCGACAATGCCCAGATCATGTGTGATCAGGATGATGGACATGTCGATCTTGGAGCGAAGTTCCATCATGAGCTCCAGTATCTGAGCCTGAATGGTAACGTCAAGGGCTGTTGTGGGCTCATCGGCTATGAGAAGCTTAGGCTCACATGCAAGAGCCATGGCAATCATTACCCTTTGACGCATGCCTCCTGACAATTCGTGAGGATATTGCTTCAGCCTCTTTTTAGGTTCATTGATTCCCACAAGGGTTAAAAGTTCTTCGGCACGTTCCTGGGCTTCCTTCTTGTTTTTGTTGGTGTGAAGCATAATTACTTCCCTGATCTGATTACCAACGGTGAATACCGGATTCAGGCTTGTCATGGGATCCTGGAAGATAATGCTCACTTCATTGCCGCGCATCTTCTGCATTTCCTTCTCGGACATGTCATTGACGCGGTGACCGTTGAAGTCTATGGTTCCGCCGATGATCTTTCCGTTGTGCTCTATCAGACCCATAATGGAATAAGCGGTTACACTTTTTCCGCTTCCGCTTTCTCCGACTATGCCAAGTACATCGCCCTGTTCCATCTTTATAGAAACATCATTAAGTGCCTTTACCTCACCTGCCGGTGTAAAGAAAGACAAACGTTCATTCTGTATATTCAATAGCGGTTCTTTCATTTAATCACCTCAATTCTTCAGCTTGGGGTCGAAAGCATCTCTCAACCCGTCGCCCAGCAGGTTAAATGAGAGGATAATAAGGCTTATCATGATGGCGGGCGCAAAAAGCCTGTGGGGATAAGAGTATATACCACCGATGGCATTGGCAGCCATGGAACCAAGACTTGGCATGGGAGCCTGAACGCCTATACCGATAAAGCTCAGGAAGCTTTCGGTAAAGATAGCGGACGGGATTTGAAGGGTGGTGGTAACAATCAGGGGACCCATACAGTTGGTAAGCAGGTGCTTTCCTATTATCCTGCGGTGGCTTGCCCCCAGCGCCCGTGCCGCTGTAACATATTCCTGTTCTTTAAGAGTCAGAATCTGACCTCTTACAATTCTGGCCATTCCCACCCAGTAAAGCAGTGAGAATACGATGAATATAGATATAAGTCCTATGCCTATGGTGTTGATCCAGGCAAACCCTGGAACATTGTTGGCAAGATCCTGTAAAGGATATTTCAAGGTTACCATGAGCAGAATAATGATGAGTATATCGGGCACCGTGTAGATTATATCAACAACTCTCATCATGATCATATCTACCTTGCCGCCAAAATAACCGGCAATGGAACCATACAAAGAGCCAATGATAAGAACCAGAATGCTTGCAACCAATCCTACCAACAAGGAAATACGGCTACCCATCATCAATCTGGCGGTAATATCACGACCCAGGGAGTCGGTTCCGAGAAAGTGAGGAAATACGCTTTCCCCGGACGCCATTCTCTCAAGCTCGGCTTGCGAGTATTCCATGGGAGCCAGATTTTCGCTGCCCCGTATCTGCTGCTCGTAAGCATAGGGATAAAAGGACGGCAGTATAAAAGAGAAAATGAATATCAAAATTATGATAACCAGGCTTGTCATGGCTATCTTGTTCTTCTTGAAACGGCGTGCCCCGTCACGCCAAAAGCCAACGCTTTCGCGCATGATAACAAGACTCTGTTTCTCTTCCTTATCGGCAGGAAGGAAATCTGACACGTCCAGATGCATGCTGAAGGGTTTATGTTTATTATTCATGTCTGTTCATTCCTTCCTTTCTACTTAAACTTGATTCTGGGGTCAATAATCTTATAAGCTATATCAACCACAAGGTTCATGAATATTACAAGGGAGGCCAGGAATATGGTGGTACCCATAATCATGGTGTAATCCCTTCCGGTAATGGAGGAAATGAATTCGTTTCCAAGACCGGGGATA
>LFSK01000194.1 GCA_001512555.1 Clostridiaceae bacterium DTU059
ATTGCAAGCGGAACATCCCCTCACTGTCATTGCGAGCGGAACGCAGTGGAGCGTGGCAATCTGAGAGATTGTTTCGTCGTTTCCCTCCTCGCAATGACAGAAGAATACTTACCTCAACGGTTTGAAAAAATCAGTGAGCAATTTCTCACACTGGCTTTCCATGATACCCTCATAAATCTCAGGGGTATGGTTGAAGGCACGCATGCGTAAAAGGTCCACAACCGAACCCACGGCCCCGGCTTTTGGATCAGCAGCGCCAAAATAGAGGCGGCGGAGGCGTGCGTTGATGATGGCTCCGGCACACATGGGGCAGGGCTCAAGTGTCACATAAAGGTCACAATCGTCCAGCCGCCAGCGGCCAAGAATCTTACAGGCTTCTTCAATGGCCAGAATTTCAGCATGGGCTGTCGCGCTGCCCATGGCCTCCCTGAGATTATGGGTGCGGCTAATGATGAGCCTGTCCTTTACGATGACAGCGCCAACCGGAATTTCGCCTTCTTCTGCAGCCTTTCTAGCCTCCTGTATGGCTATTTCCATATAGGGGTTAATCATGGATTACCTCCATCTATATGTCACTTACGAGCCTTCTAAGTACAATTCATATTATACAGCATTATTGTTGGTATGGCTCATCTTCCTTCCTCATAAACATTAGTATGGTTAAGAAGGAATATCGCATCAAAGCTGAAGATATTGTACTCCTAATACTTCCGCTTGCCTTTTTGCTGCTCTTTCTGATCAAGCCTCAGAATCAGGAGATCAATAAGCAGCCGGCAGCAGAAGAGGAGCACAGGCACATGGAGCCTGAAATCGCTCTCACTGTGTATAATCCCACTGAGAGCCTCATTGTGGAATCCAAGCTGGAGGAGTACCTGGTGGGCGTGGTAGCCGCTGAGATGCCTCCATCCTTTGATTTGGAGGCCTTAAAAGCTCAGGCCGTTGCAGCTCGCACCTATGCCCTGGGAAGGGCGGAAGGCTACTATGGATCTACCGCAAGCCATTTTGGAGCAGATATATGCACCGATCCGGGACACTGCCAAGCCTGGATATCGAAAGAACGGTTCCTTGAAGTATATGGCGACGAGTCTGACTGGGAGAAGATTGAGAAAGCGGTGAATGACACCCGAAACATCGTCGTGACATACGGGGATGTGCTGATCAATCCTTTGTTCCATTCAAACAGCGGCGGTGCTACCGAGGATGCCCGGGAAGTCTGGGCTATTTCAGAGAGTGTTCCATACCTGCAAAGTGTTTTTAGCCCCGACGAAAGCAGCTATCCGGATTATGAAAAAACACAGCTATATTCATGGAATGAATTAGTGCGAAAAGTAAAGACTAGATATCCGAATACTAAGTTTCCATCAAGTATCGATATGGAGATCGAGGCCTACACCGTCAGCGGGCGTGTGGCTTCCATCAGGATAGGAAGTGTCACCATGTCTGGTACCGAGTTTCGGGAGCTGTTTGGTCTGCGCTCTACAAACATTATTCTAAGCTTTCCATCCCCTGAATCGGTTGAGATCACGACCATCGGTTACGGTCACGGTGTGGGTATGAGTCAGTGCGGTGCTGACGCTCTTGCAAGGGAAGGCTACAGCTATGAAGATATCCTTAAATATTATTACTCCGGGGTAGAAGTGGAAGAAATAGCACAATAGAGTATAAATCCATCTCCGCTGGCAATAATACATGGTGGAGGTGGATACTGTGAACAACAAGGGAAGTTTTAAAAATGACGGGTCTGTTGGCAAAAGGATCATAAGTTTTTTCAAGGAGAGCGGCTTTTATATAGCTATTGTGGTTGGGCTGTGCGCCCTGGCCGCGGGAGCTGTGTTCTTCTCAACAAACCAGATACTTACCGATCCTGACCAAGACCTGCAAGATAACCGAATCGGCAGTGATAACAATGAATTCAGTCTGATTGACGATTTCCCTGAAATACCGGATTTTGATCAAAGCTCCATCAATGACGGCAATGGAACCGGCTTTGCCGACGATGGACCTGATAATGGATTGATTGCATATGAGGACATCGATCCAGATGATGAAACCATTCTGGAGGATGACCCGGGTGAAGGCAGTGAAAGCACAACGGGTCAGGAGGATGCCACCGAGCAGACTGTTGATCAGGATGATGAAGCAGCGCAAACAACATCCGGGGGCATTATGGAAGACGGCACAGCACCAGTGGACAGTGTGGTGCTGGCCATTGTGAAGCCCAACTTCTCAGTGCCTGTTGAGGGCAAGGTTCAATCCAGCTATTCCATGGACAGGCTTGTGTTCTCTCCCACGTTCAATGAATGGCGTACCCACAGCGGTGTAGACATTTCAGCACCCCGCGGCGAAGTCGTCCGTGCCATTGGGAACGGAGTCATCCATGAGATCAAGAATGATCCCAGGTATGGATTCACCATTGTCATTGACCACAATAACGGTTACAAATCCCTGTATGCCAATCTTGCCAGTGACAACACCATGACTGTCGGCAAAGAAGTCAAAATGGGAGATGCCATAGGATCTGTAGGAGCTACTGCAATCTTTGAAAGTGCAGAACCCACTCATCTTCATTTTGAGCTGTATAAAGAGGACAAACTGGTAGATCCGGAAGCCTATATTGATTTTCCTAAATAAGGATTTCTGAGATTACAGCATGTCATTGAGAGGAGCCTATTCTTCTGTCATTGCCAGGAGAGAAACGACGAAGCAATCTCTGAGATCGCCACGCTCCGCTGGCGCTCGCTCGCGATGACTACGTCATTACTAGAAACTAAGTGACAAAGCAATCTTGCGCATGAATCAAAAAGCCCGCCATAAAATGTGACGGGCTTTTTAACTTCCTCAAACAAGGACAACACAATAATGAAGTTTTGGGGTATAGCGTACTAGCCATGCACATATAGATAGTATCGGGACATTTAAGCCGTGGTATCGGCGCGTGCGGGAGGCAGGCGCATGAGACATTACATAGAGGAACGCGCCTTGGAGCTTGGTAGCTTCATTATTGAAAACAGGACTACGGTCCGAGCGGCTGCACAGAATTTTGGAATCAGCAAAAGCACAGTGCACAAGGATGTTACAGAGAGGCTGGCAAAGCTTGACCCGTTAATGGCCGGGCAGGTAAAAAGGATACTGGATGAGAATAAGGCGGAAAGGCATATCCGCGGCGGCGAAGCGACCAGGATGAAATATGGGAGGGAAGGCAGAAAAGTCGGGTAATACCGACTTTTTGCACCTTATTAGGGTTTGAAGATTGCCACGCAACACTGTGTTGGGCTCGAAATGACACCCCTTCACACATTGCAAGGAACGAAGGGGCTAAGCAATCTGACAAATTAACACGTTGCTCAGAATGAGGAGCTTGACACGCTCCATTTGTAATGACAAATAATTTGTCAAGCCATCCAAAACATTTCCTGCACATCATTTGACCAATAAGTCAAAATACGGTATAATACATTAAGGCAATTATCGCTATTAAACTGAATATGGATTAAGTGCTGAATTCCTGTTTGTTTTCTTGGAACAGGATACGGGGGAACCAATTAGTGGGGTGAATCCAGAATTTTTATTCAGGTAGGGCTAGTCCTTTCGGCCCGAATCCGTCAGCTAACCTCGGAAGCTTTGAAGGGAGAGAGGTTATTTTTTGCCTTTAAAGCGGTTCTCACTTGTAGGTATAGTGACAATCGCTTTATTTTTTTCAAAATTCGGAAGGAGGTTGATATAAAACAATGACCACTGGTTTAAAATCTATCCAGAAGAAGGCGATCAACCGGTTTGATGAACTTAGGAGCAGCATCGACGATTATGAACGCATAAAGCACACCATAAAGACCGGTTTGGAAGACAGGGAGAAGATCTCGCAGCAAAAAGCAAAGATCATGGAAAGGCTGGGTGCTTCAGAGGAACAGTGGAATGACTACAGATGGCAGTTAAGAAACCGCTTCACCCGGATTGAAGATATCAGTGACATCGTTGGACTTTCGGAGGATGAGATAGAGAAGATCAAAAAGGTTGCTGAAAGATACCGGTTTGGGATTTCTCCATATTATCTGTCGGTCATAGATCCCGACGATCCATCCTGCGGAGTCAAGAGGCAGGCCATACCATCCTATGATGAGCTTGATATTCAGGGGGAGCTTGATCCCATGGACGAGGATGGCTGGACTCCTGAGGAGCTTATCACCCGAAGGTACCCTGACAGGCTGATCATCAAGGTTACTAATATCTGCGGAATGTACTGCAGGTTCTGCCAAAGGAGAAGGCTGATCGGCGAGCACGACACCCATGAACCTGAGGAAAAGCTGGAAAAGGCCATAGATTATGTCCGCAGGAACAAGGAGATCAGGGATGTTCTGATCACCGGCGGTGACGCCTTTATGCTTAGCGATGCAACCATGGAATGGATGCTGAAGGAGCTAAGAAGTATTGAGCATGTAGAAATCATCAGGTTTGGCACCAGAACGCCGGTTACACTGCCTCAGAGGATTACCGACAACCTGGTG
>LFSK01000096.1 GCA_001512555.1 Clostridiaceae bacterium DTU059
GCCGTCGACATGAAAAAGGATGAGATCAGGGCACTGGAGGAAGCCTATGCAAAGACCGGAACACCGGTTGTTTCGAACAATTCTGCCAACCGCTGGACTCCGGATGTCCCCATGGTGATTCCTGAGATCAATCCTGACCATATCCACGTTATCGAGGCTCAAAGAAAACGGTTGGGAACCAGCACTGGTTTTATTGCCGTTAAACCCAACTGCTCCATACAGAGCTATGTACCTGCGCTCCATCCATTGATGAAATACGGTCCCGTGAAGGTTGCGGCCTGTACCTACCAGGCTATCTCTGGCGCAGGAAAATCCTTTGCCGACTGGCCGGAAATGGTTGATAACGTGATTCCGTACATAGGCGGAGAGGAAGAAAAAAGTGAACAAGAACCCCTTAAGATATGGGGAGAACTGAAGGATGGCGTTATTGCCAAGTCTGGATCGCCCCTCATCACCACCCAGTGTATCAGGGTACCGGTAAGCGACGGGCATATGGCCGCAGTTTATGCCTCCTTTGAAAAGAAGCCCTCCAAAGAAGAGATTATCGGGTTGTGGCGTTCATATGTTGGCCGTCCCCAGGAGTTGGATCTTCCCAGCGCCCCCAAGCCCTTCATCAACTACTTTGAAGAGGACAACAGGCCTCAGACCAAGCTTGACCGCGATTTGGGCAATGGCATGGGAATTGCAATCGGCAGGCTTCGGGAAGACACCATGTTCGACTATAAATTTATAAGCCTTTCCCATAATACAGTAAGAGGCGCTGCTGGAGGCGCTGTGCTCATAGCCGAGCTTCTTAAGGCTGAAGGATATATTCAGGCAAAATAATGCAAGGCTTAAGTCAGGGCGGAGATCATACTCCGCCCTTTTCTGTTTCATAAGACCTTTTTTCATCCTCTTTGAACAGACTCATGTAAATCATGAGCGACAGCACCCCGAACGCCTGGAATGAAACCAGGGCAGTTACCACGCCAAACCCATCGGCAATCCAGCCTATAACAACAGCCAGCAAAGCATAGGTCAGGCTTGCCGTAAATGATTTGATGGAGCCCATGGATGCCCGGTGCCTGTCGGTAAAAAGCTTCTGGGACATATCATTCTGCGTGACGCTCATCACGCCATAAAACAGTGAGTTGCTGGTGAGAAGTATGGGCGAGAACACATTCTTCATAAGAAACGCTGCAGTATTGGAGACCAGGCTGTATAGCTTGCCCAGCAGGATAACCCTTTTGTATCCCTTTCGCTTAATCCATTTACCGCTGATCCAGAAACTGAAGGCTGCCCCCACATCACCAACCGTGCCCACAATACCTATGGCCCATACAGGCCATACCATCTGTATAAACGCGGCCCGAAACTGATAGGCAGCTTCGCCCGCCCCTTCCGAAATGCTGTCGGCAGCCAGCAGTCTGAGAAGTCTCCTGCTTTTTCGAACTTCATTAAGGGACTCCATCAGATGTCTCCACGGTGATATCCTATCCCCGCCGATGGCTTTCGGCTCATCCAGGAGCAAGGCTGCCACCAGGCTCAGGGCTCTGGGAATGATGGAAAGAGCAAAAACCAATGTATAGGTTCCAAAAAGCAGCATGAGACTCCCTGCAAGTGTCGATACCGACAGGGCAATATGAGCCATGGAACTGATCCTGCCCAGGAACGTCTTGTATTCCTCCTCCCGTCCTGCGCTTTTCAGGTGGTCATAGAGAAAGGCTTCATTATTCCCGCTGAAAAGGGCAATGGAAAGACCTTCAAACACAGCCCCGGCCATCAGCCAAAATATGTTTCGCACTGAAGAATAGAGGATAATGGATATCAGGGAAGCCATCGTTCCAAGAACAATGGTCTTTTTTCTGCCTACAACGTCCGACAGGATACCTGTGGGAAGTTCAAGCAGAGCGCTCGACAGCATGGTGACAGAGAAAACACCCATTCCTAATGTCATAGATCCGGTGATCTCAGTAAAATACAGAACTGCAATCGCGGCATAAAGCCTGAACTCAGAGAGAAAACTGATCAAGCCCAGCAAAGATGCGTTCTTTTTGACAAGATTCATATTGCACTACTCCTTTTATCTTTGATTGCTGAAGACTAAAAGGCAGCGCAATTGAAAACCCGACAGCATATCAATGATCAGGCTCGGTACAACCTGCTGCCAGATTGTTCAATTGCACCGAGCAGATACCTCGCTTCATCCGCATGCACGGATCACCACGCTTTCATAGTTTTTATGGTTCCATTCTATCATGGGCGTACAGTTTTTACCACTCGGATTTCCTGTATTGACCATACAAGGGGCTTTTTTTCGTTTGAACTTAAGATTTCAATACTTTGGCAAGAATTTGATATGAATAACTCGTCCATGTTTTATATAATGGAAGAAAGCATGGGAGGA
>LFSK01000134.1 GCA_001512555.1 Clostridiaceae bacterium DTU059
CCGTCTTCAACAGAAAAAACAAAAGCGGGCTTGTGGTACCGGTCCACCAGCTTGGATGCCACAATACCCACAACCCCATGGTGCCAGCCCTCTCCCCAGGCCACTGTAACCATGTTGCTTTCATAACCATCATCCGACTCGATCATTTTAACTGCCTGATTGAATATTGCATCCTGAACCTCCTGCCGAAGGGTATTGGTGCGATTAAGCTCCTCTGCAATATTACGAGCTTCAACAGGATCATGGGTTGTAAAAAGAAGAACCGCCCTTTTTGCGTCCCCCATCCTTCCGGCCGCATTAACACGTGGGGCCAGCATAAAGGAAACCCGTCTCGAATCCAGTATGCCTGCAGAAAACCCTGCCGTGTCCATAAGTGCTTTAATGCCCAGACAACAGTTCTGGTTAATCTTCTTAAGACCAAGACTTGCAATCACGCGATTCTCGCCCGTTAGATCCACAATATCGGCAATGGTGGCCAGAGCCGCCAGATCCAGATACTCCTTGAAAACTTCAGGCTTGCCCATCATAATGCCCACAGCCTGGACAAGCTTTAAGGCAATACCAGCTCCGCACAAGTATTTAAAAGGATAGGGGCAATCG
>LFSK01000146.1 GCA_001512555.1 Clostridiaceae bacterium DTU059
AGGCCTTCAGGTATAGCGGCAACAGCCAGGCTCACCGCCGTCATGAAAATATCCATGGTATCTCTGCCCTGCAAAAGCCCTACCCCAAAGATCACCAGGCATACCAGCAGCACGCCTATGCTCAGAATCTTGCTCATTTCGGCCAGCTTCTTTTGAAGCGGGGTTTGAGAAGTCTCGGTAGAGGCGAGGTGCCCGGCGATCTTCCCAACCTCGGTTTTCATACCGGTTTGGGTAATTATTCCCACTCCCCTTCCATAGGTCACATAGCTGCCCGCATATGCCATGTTCTTTCTGTCTCCGATAACCAACTCCCTTTCTTCCAGGGAATCTGTTGTCTTCTCAACCGGAACCGATTCACCTGTCAGAGCAGCTTCCTCTATCTTAAGGCTTGCGCTTTCCAAAAGCCGCATATCCGCGGGAATGATGTCGCCCGCCTCGATAAGGACAATATCCCCGGGAACCAGCTCCTCGGTCTTAATCTGCTTTACGTTACCATTTCTCCTGACCTTTACATGAGGCGAAGACATCTTTTTCAGCGCAGCCAGAGCCTTCTCCGCCTTGTTCTCCTGAATGACGCCCAAAACGGCATTGAGAATCACCACAAAAAGTATGATGGCGGCATCTGCCAGTTCCCGGGCTATGGTTGCTGAAATGACTGCCGCCACTATAAGAACAATAACCATGAAATCTTTAAACTGTTCTAAAAACATCAATATAAGACTTCTTTTATCGCCCTCTTCCAATTCATTAGGGCCGTATTCTTCCATTCTTTTCTTCACTTCGGAATCTGTAAGACCCTCTGGGCTTGAATGAAGAGATCGAATCACTTCCTCCACGTCCATGGTATGAAAGATCATCTCTTTTTTCATTGCTACCTCCAGCATCCGTTTAGTAATTAATATATCCTATTAATTCCAATAAACACATTATTTAAATTCAGTGTAGCCTATGCTTTTTCTGTAATCAAGGGGTGT
>LFSK01000175.1 GCA_001512555.1 Clostridiaceae bacterium DTU059
GATCACATCCTGAGCATAGGACCAGGCGATACCCGATCCGGCTATGCCCAGGGAGCCTTTTCCGGAAACCGTGTTGAACGGGCTTTTGCTGAAAATAAGTGAGAGAGCCACTTGGATCTTTTCTATCTCAATATGTCTTCTATAGGAAAGCTGGGGAAAGATAACCCAGCGGGAGTCCTTTTCAAATCCTGAAGGTATGTGTTCTTCACGGCTGTCGGAAATATCTATGGAAGAGCAGGCATGGCATATTCTGGTGGTTGGGCGCAAAAAAACAGGAAGACCAACCTGTTCCGAAAGCTCAAAAGCTGCCTGAACCATCTCATAGGCCTCTTCTGGGGTTGAGGGATCCAGGACGGGCAGGTTGGAGAATTTTGCAAAGTGCCGGGTATCCTGTTCTGTTTGGGAGGACAGAGGTCCCGGGTCATCGGCCACAACGATTACCATCCCGCCTTTTACACCTATATAGGCAAGGCTCATGAGAGGGTCGGAGGCAACATTCAGACCCACCTGCTTCATGGTTACCATGGTCCGGGCGCCTGAATATGCAGCTCCAGCAGCGACTTCCATGGCGGTCTTTTCATTGACCGACCATTCCACATAGATGGAGCCGTCATTGTTCTTAGCTACGGTCTCGAGAATCTCGGTTGAGGGTGTTCCCGGATATCCGGATACAACACGAACCCCCGATTTTATTGCACCAAGGGCAATAGCTTCGTTGCCCATCAGTAATTTAATCAAAAATAACCACCCGGCTTTCCATTAACCTGCAGCCTTTGGCAAAAGGTTTCTCTGTTGTTTTTTGCCCTGATTTATGGCAGTTTCTCATGCCGGTTCCAACAGAGAATCAGCCAATAGCAATGCTTAACAGCAAAACAGCCACGACTATGATTATAGCCAATAAGTCGAATAATGTAAATCCAAGCTTTTTCCTGCA
>LFSK01000206.1 GCA_001512555.1 Clostridiaceae bacterium DTU059
GCAAACATAGCAGAAAACTTTGGAGGAATATGCTGCACTATAACAATACCCGGCAAATTCTTAAAACAAATTATGTAGACAAAATTTTAAGTTTCCTATACTTACATGCTTTACCACTATTTCCTCTGGAATTCCTTTTCTCAGCCACTCTTACATACATTTGCTTCTGCTCGGTTAAACACAAAAAGAAGAGTGTTACCTCCCGTTACGCTCATTTATTCCCTGTTAGATCTTCAGATTGGCATACAAAAAGGATTAGGGGCTGCATAGTTTAGTCTTGCAACCCCTAATCCCGCTTATCTCATTCATCATTCCCCTAGATTCTCTCGACAGGTACCCAGATTTCACAATAGCAGTCGTCCGGGTTTCCTGTAGGCGGGGTATACATTTCAATATTGTAGTTTCCTGCAAGCTTATATTCCTTACAGTTTGGAAACCATTCACTCCAGATTCTTGTGTTAACATCCTGCAAAGACTTCGGCAATGCGCCCCTGCACGGAAAGACTGCCCATGTTCCTGCAGGGATTACTCTGGTTTCATAGCCCTCAGGAATCTCATTCCATGGTAAGTAATTGTCTGCAATCAGGTATTCAAACATTTTTCCTTCAAAGTCCATGCAGATTCCGTACGTTCCGCAAACAATTTTATTCTCTCCGCTTTCCATGTGCTCATCCCAAAACTTAGGGATCTCATCATAAGAAGTGTCTGAGTTGAATCTTCTTGCTTTGCCTATGACAGTAAACTGTGCCTTTTCAACGATCTTGTACTCAAGCATATTACCACCCTCCAGTTTTATTTTAATTCTGATCTGTGCAAATGATTTCAGATTTGCACCCTTCAATTTGGCCGCTGAAGGAGAAATTCCATGGAACTTGGTGAAGGCACGGGTAAAACTGTCTGGAGAATCATAACCATACTTAATGGCAACATCAACTACTCTGGCATCTGATTTAGAAAGTTCCTGTGCTGCCAGGCTAAGCCTTCGGCTTCTGATATACTCCCCTACTGTGAAGCCACACAGTATATTGAAAATCCTCTGGAAGTGAAATGCCGAGACATATGCTTTTTCAGCAATATCTTGTATTTTCAGTTCCTCTGTAAGATTCTCCTCAATATACTCAATCGCATTTTGAATACCCTCTACCCATCCAATCACGCGTATACTCCTCTCCGGCTGTGATCTCATTATAATACTCACTGAAGAATCCATGCCCGACTTTTTATGCCATCTGTTGCAAGAGCTAACATCATAACAATTCTTACATATCTCTACCATATATCAATGATAGCACGACTTACATATTTTATCATTCCGCTTATAAAGTGCTTACAAAAAAACTGGCCTGTAATAAGGCCAGCGATTGGTACAGTTTTAGCAGTCAGCATTGTGAACCATTGCCTGAATTCTCCTTATATCGCGTGAGGAACTGCCTCGTCCTCTCTTCTCTGGGGTTCCCAAATACTTCCTCAGGAGTTCCCTGCTCCACAATCACACCATCGTCCATAAATATCACACGATCTGCCACATCCCGGGCAAAGTCCATCTCATGAGTTACAATGATCATTGTAGTGTTGCGCTCTGCCAGATTCCTGATAACCTTCAGCACTTCCCCGGTAAGCTCAGGATCCAATGCAGAAGTGGGTTCATCAAAGCATAGAATATCCGGTTCCAGGGCAAGGGCTCGGGCAATGGCTACCCGCTGCTGCTGTCCCCCTGATATCATATGGGGATAGCAGTCCAGTTTATCCGACAGCCCGACCTGGGAAAGGAGGTTTTTGCCCTTTTCCTGTATCTCTTCCAGGATAGCTTTTTTGTCCTGTTTGTAGTTCGGGCGTTCTTTCGCCAGCAGTTCCATCGCCAGTGTAACATTTTTTAAAACAGTGTGTTGGGGAAACAGGTTAAAGTTCTGAAAAACCAGGCCGAAATGCAGGCGCTTTTTCCGCACTTCACTTTCCCGTTGGGTATCGGGATCCATAGCATCAAAAATAACCTCATTGTTGACAACAATTCTTCCCTTGTCAGGCCGCTCCAGAAAGTTAAGACAACGCAGCAATGTGGTCTTTCCGCTGCCGGAAGAACCTATGATGGCGAGTGTTTCTCCCTTTTCCAATGAAAAATCAATCTTCCTCAGAACCTGGAGAGTACCAAATTTTTTCTCAATATCTTTTACTTCCAGTATTGGCAATTGAATCCCTTCCTTTTATGTACGGAAATAGCTCAGTTTCTTCTCCAGCCAGTCAAGCAGCAAGGTTAACGCTCCCACAAAGGCCAGAAAATAGATACCCGTAGCAAAGAGAGGCCATATAAGCCCTTTGCTGCTGTATTCACCAGCCATCATAATAATCTCTTTGTTCGCAATAATACGGGCTAAAGCTGTGTCCTTCACCAGGGTAATCACCTCATTACCAACCGGTGGGAGGATACGCTTTACTACCTGAAGCAGTATTACATTGAAAAAGATCTGCCTCTTTGTCATACCCAGTACCTGGCCTGCTTCATACTGACCTTGCGGTATGCTCTCGATACCGCCCCGAAAGATTTCGGAAAAATAGCAGGCGTAGTTAATAATAAAGGCTACTGTTGCAGCAACAAAACGCCCGGACGTGCCACCTGGCCATGAAAAGGCCATGTTCAGCAAACCCGGCGCAAAATAGATGATGATCAGCTGCAGCATCAACGGCGTTCCCCGGATGATCCAAACGAATGTCCGTACCAGCCACCTAAGCGGGCGAAAGCGGCTCATGGAGCCAAATGCAATCAATAGCCCCAAAGGCAGTGAGAACAAAAGGGTTAATGCAAAAAGCCTGCAATTTATTAGAAAACTCTCCGACAGCCGGCTAATAATAACAGGAATATCATTCATATCTGTCCTACCTCAGAATAACAAGCGATGGGACAGAGGTTTATCCCCTGCCCCAATTTCATATCTATGTACCGTAAGCCTATTCAGCCAGATCAAGTCCGTACTTGTCAGCCAATGCCGCCATGGTACCATCTGCACGAAGCTGGTCGAAAATCTTGTTCACTTCAGCGCAAATATCAGAACCCTTGCGGAAGGCAACCCCATAGTCCTCCTCAGCCAGGTAATCCACTATCTCAATATCCTCATAACTGGTGCCTTCACCGGTCATGGTGTTTGCCAGTGTCAGGTCCAGTACAGCTGCGTCTGCAGTCCCGGCCTTCAGTTCCATCAGGCACTCTGTCTGCAAGCTCTTGGGAACAAAGGTAGCCTGATTAAGATTATCATCGGCTCTAATGGTGTCCTCGCCTGCGGAGCCCTGCTCAGCCACTACTGTTTTGCCTATCAAGGAAGCCGTACCGTCATAGGAAGTTCCCTTTTTTATCAGAACCACCTGGGCATTCTTCACGTAAGGTTCGGTAATCTCCATGGTTGCCTTACGCTCTTCATTAATTGTCAGACCGTTCCAGATGCAGTCGATGGACTTCGCGTTCAGTTCCACTTCCTTGGTATTCCAGTCGATCTCAACGAACTGAGGCTCAACACCGAGCTTCTCACAGACAACGATGGCCAGTTCGGTGTCAAAACCGGTAAAATTGCCGTTTTCATCTGTATAGTTCATGGGCTCGTACACGGTATAACCGATGATCATCTTGCCGTTTTTCTTTACATAGCTTAAATCACTGTCACCTTTGGACATACCGCAAGCTGCCAGCGCAAGAACCATGGTTAGTGTCAACAACAGCAATAACAGTTTTTTCATGTTCAATTCCTCCATCTTTATCCCTTCAATTTCAATTACGATAACGCTTTTTCATTATATCACTTTAGCGAGATAAAGAAAAGGCTCTTTCTATGATGTTTTGAGCTGTTTTTAATGCTGTATTCTGGAAATATACCTGCCAGTTTACACTGAAACCTGTTACATATATTACAGCTAAGTTCAGTTGTCTTTCTTATATTTATGCTCATAAAAACAGTGCCTACACTGATCATCATAGTGTAAGCACTGCCAATATCAATAGGGCATGATTCACCGCATATGTCATGGTGTTGATGTTTGTGACAAACAGAGCCTTTATTTACCCTCAGTTGCTGTCTCCCTTAATTCTTTCTTCAAGTATTTGGGCCACAGGATCAAGCCAATCGCCTTCAAAGAGCTCAATCATGCCCTTATCGCAGGCGGCAGCTATCTTTGTGTTTATTGGAAGCTTAGCAAGTACTTTTAGCCTGTGCTTTTCGGCGATCTCATCAATATGGCTGTCGCCGAAGATTTTATGTTTATTACCGCAATCCGGACATTCAAAATAAGACATGTTTTCAACCAATCCTAAAACCGGGATGTTCATGATTTCAGCCATCTTGACTGCTTTTGACACAATCATTGAAACCAGTTCCTGGGGAGAGGTAACAACAATAATTCCATCAACAGGAATGGATTGAAATACCGTTAGAGGAACATCGCCTGTGCCTGGCGGCATATCGATGAACATGAAATCCACATCGGTCCAGATAACATCAGTCCAGAACTGCTTAACTGTATTACCGATTATAGGGCCTCTCCATACAACAGGATCGGTATCATTCTCCAATAGCAAGTTGATGGACATGATATCAATACCGGTCTTGCTTTTAACAGGGAGCAAGCCAAATTCGCTGGCAGTAGCCTTCTTCTTGATCCCGAATGCCTTTGGAATAGAAGGGCCTGTTACATCCGCATCAAGGATTGCAGAACGGTATCCCATTCTGTTCATGGTAACTGCAAGCATGGAGGTTACCAGTGACTTGCCAACCCCTCCTTTACCACTGACAACACCAATAACCTTTTTGATGCTGCTCATCTCATGTGGTTTCTCGGAGAAATCGTTTTTGCCTTCCTTTCTTTCCGAACATTCCTCCGAGCAACTACTGCAGCTTTGATTGCATTTCTCACTCATAATATCAGCTCCTCTGCAAAAATCTTTATATCACACAAGCATGTTTGTGCTACTACTGTTATTACCGGTCACTTCCTGAGAAGCGCCATCCACGGTGATGCTTGCGACAGCCTCGTCCGCATCCATTTCCACGACCCTCGCAAAGCCTGTACTCGCCACCCTCAATCAACAGAATCTTACCTTCTACAAGCGACTGGGCTATCTTTTTTCTCGCTTCGGCGTAAATGCCCTGGACGGTAGTACGTGCGACATTCATCTGCTTGGCGCACTCCTCCTGTGTAAAACCTTCCAAATCAATGAGCCTTATAGCCTCATACTCGTCAACTTTCATTCTTACACAGTCCTCTCCATCCACATTAAAATCAAGAGGGCCAAACCTGCTGCTTTCAGGCAGGCTGCATACTTTCCTCCATTTCATCGGTCTTGGCATATTAAAATCACCTCAATTCAGAACAAAAAATAATCAGAGAAAGCACCCTGGTTCTTTATGCCATTTTTATGCCAGAGCTTATCATCTCAACTTTAGGCGTAAACACATTTTCATATCACAGCTTCCTTTTTCAGAATAACTCATTATAAGCCCTGCCGCAATGAAATGCGGACAAAGGCAGGCGGTGACCTGCCTTTGTCTTTGTGACCAGGCTAATCCTCGATTTCCTCAATGCGCTTTTTTACATCATTAAGCTGACTTTCAAGAAGTTCAGCCTGCCTTTTAAGAAAATCTTTTTCATCAGTATCCGACGCAAAATATGCTCTGTTCGGAAAGCCGAAACGCGCCCATCTTGGCAACCCGGTCGTATAAAACATTCGCCTGAAGCCTCGCCCTCTGCCCAGGCCGCAGCCATAACCGGCCGGATTTGCATAATCCGGAGCCGCGAAGCCTGCGCAAGAGCCCATACCTCGGCCTGTCATTGAGCCTTTTTCCATAGGTCCGGTCCTGTCTCCTCTTGGCATAATACCCCCTCCTTGCTTCTTATCAATTTGCTTATCTGGCTATTTAACCTCTCTACTGTCTCTAATATAATAATTGACATATGTCATTTACATCATTAATTATATCGCATTTCTGACATATGTCAATAACAATCTCAAAAAAAACCGGGTGAGAAATTTTCCTTTCTCAACCGGCAATCCTTTTGATTTATACTTCATACCAAACCAATCCATCCACTGTAGTCTTAATCATATCCCCACTCGGCACCTGCTTCTATACAATTAATCGTCCTCTGTTTCATCAGTCTTAATAAGAGCTCCAATTCCTACAGCAGCATCTACCGGCAAAGAGAAGCAGATACCGGTTCCGGCAGTATTAAGCCCAACCTCATGCATAATACTCTCCATAATAGGCCGCTTCTGTTCTTTCGGCGTTAAAATCAGGACAAGATCCTTTTCCGGTTGTATGGTTATGCCAAGGTATTTCTGAGCTTCTTTTGATCCTAAACCGCGAGCATGAACCACGGTACCTCCGTTAGCCCCTGCTTTTTTTGCCGCATCCATAACCTGATCAAAAAATCCGCTGTTTACGATGGTAATAATTAAATGATAAGGTTCCTTTGACGTTAATGCCATATCCTCACTTCCTAACTCCAAATTCTCTTCTGCCTGAACACAAATTTTAGAAAGAGCATTGCTGATACTGCTCACGTTTATGGTAAAAGCAATTCCTGTACCTGGTTTGCTAAAGTCAATTTGACGGCTTAATTGTTTTAGCAAGTACTTCGTCATATTTTTCGTTTGGACGCTTATGGCAACAGCTTTTTTCAGTGCATCATATCCGAGAATCTCATATATGACTGATTTAGCCGTTCCTCTTCCATGAGTCATTAATAACATAGGAAGGTTATTGCTCTTATATTCATTTATCAGAGCATTTTCAAAACGATGATCTATTATTGTAATCAATGCTTCTATCCTGGCTTCAGGTTGGTTAACCATCATTTCACTCCATTCCATTTCATTGGCAATTATTATTTGCTATTGTATCCCATCAGAAACCGTATTGTCTATGCTAGTATCTGGTTTTTCGCCAAGGTTATCATCCATACCGTTAATCGAGTTTTCATCATCCTGTTCCGACGACGAATAATCCAACTCTATAATGATATCGTCCGATTCTGGAACAACCATAGCTTTTTTTGCAAGTTTTGATTTTATTGAGTAAACCAGTCCAAACAACTGGAGAGTAATAACCGGAGTCAAGGCTACCAGTGCCACGATACCAAAAGCATCGGTAAATATATTTCCACCTTTTACTTCAGAAGCCCCGATGGCTAAAGGAAGCATAAATGTTGCGGCTAATGGTCCTGAAGCCACAGCGCCGGAATCAAAGGCAATGGATGTGTAAATACGCGGTACAAAAAATGTAAGCAGAAGAGCTAGCACATATCCGGGAATAACGAAATATAGAAGGGACAGCCCTGTAATAACACGTAGCATGGCTAAACCCACTGATATCGCTACTCCTACCGATAATCCTATCCCCATCGCTTTTGCCGAGATTGCCCCGCTCGTAACCTCTTCTACTTGCCTCTTGAGCACGAAGACAGCCGGTTCCGCAGCAACAACAAAATATCCGATCATCATTCCTACCAAGATCAGTATAATACCGCTATTATTCTCAAACAGGATGCCGCCAAGCTGATATCCGACCGGCATAAACCCCACATTTACACCAGTTAAAAACAATACAAGGCCTATAAAAGTAAAGATTGTTCCTACGCTGATTTTCAGAATCTCTTTAGATTTCAGTCGGATCTTAACGATTTGGAAAATGGCAAAGGTTAAGATAATGGGCGCTAATGCCACTGCTATCTGTTTTATATACTCCGGAAAATTAGATCCGTAAAGCATGGCAATATCTGAAACTGAACCCAGGATAGGTACCGACATGGCGCTTTCCCCAGAAGGAGAAAAGAACATACCTAAAACCAAAACAGTGATAATAGGTCCGATTAAACAAAGAGCAACAAGACCGAAACTATCCTCTTCCGACGTTTTGTCTGCACGGACCGAAGCCAAGCCAAGCCCGAGAGCCATTACAAAGGGCACCGTTATTGGACCTGTTGTAACTGCACCCGATTCCCATGCAATAGAAAGGAAGTTCTTGCCGGTGAAGGCTGATAGAACGAAAGCCAGTAGATAACAGCTGATCAGTATATACGAAAGCGGGAACTGGAAAAGAATTCTTAAAAAAGCCCCCACTAGCGCCAGACCAACGCCCAGTGAAACACAAATGATAATCACAGAGTCAGGCACGCCGCTTATTTGCCCCGCCAGCACTATTAAATCAGGTTCTGCCATCGTAATAAAAACACCGATAAAAAAAGTTAAAATTACAATCAAAAGAAGTTTTCTGGTTTTAACCAACGCAGATCCGATATGTTCCCCTATGGGAATCAAAGATATATCAACTCCAAGATTAAATAAGGTTATTCCCATTATTATAACAAAAGAACTAATAAGAAATAGTATCAGGTTCCATGACGGTATCGGTGCTATTGTGTAGTTTAACAGCACAACCAGAATAACGATAGGAATTACTGAAAAGGATGATTCCTTAAATTTTGCTAACAACAACTTAAATATAGTTTTCAGCTCCTTTGCCACTAATACTAAATGTCTATAGAATGCTTTGTTGTATGGCACAACATTGTTACATTTTCTGTGAGAAAAAAAGACCGGCCGCCCCTTATTATACCGCATAAAGGCGATTAATAGAAGTCGTTAAAATCGCCAATTCTCACAATTGGTCGACATTATCGGTAGGGCAAAACCCCAAGCTGGTATGTCCCCCATACCGGATACCGCGTGGGTTTTCCCATAGAAAAGCACTGGCCATATTTCGGCATAATATGCTATTCTTCTG
>LFSK01000164.1 GCA_001512555.1 Clostridiaceae bacterium DTU059
GATCGGATTCAGAAACGAGATCTATAAATCAGAGAACCTGCTGGCTGCATTGGCCCAAAGCGGAAACACGGTAATTTCGGAAAGCAGGAGTTATACCAAATCCAAGCTGGGAGACTTCTACGACTATGTAAGGGTTCAGTCCCTGAAGGACGGCGATTACATATTATTTTTCAAATATGATCGTGAAAAAGCTCTGAATGTCATTGCGGAACTCAATGGTGTCATCCTTTGGGGGATGTTCTTTTCCATTCTTGCAGCTCTCGGTATAGGATACCTTTTGGCCAGAACCATAACCAGACCCATATCTAATATCATGCGAAAGGCAGAGAAGATCTCCAGAGGCGATTTCGGACAGAAACTGGATATTGATTCCAACGACGAGATCGGGAAGCTGGCGAAAACTTTCAATTATATGTCCACAAAGCTCAAGGGTACCCTCGCGGAGATTACCAGTGAAAAGAAGAAAATTGAAACCATCATGAAGAATATGACCGATGGTGTCGTAGCCTTTGATAACAATGGTGCTGTGGTGCATATTAATGATACCGCTAAAAACATACTTGGGAATGTAGTCCTGGATCTTGATTTGAATTCATTTTTGAAAATCTTCGACATCGAGCTCACGCAGACGAACCAAAACGATGATGATCAGCTGGATCTCAACGGGGTTCAATATAGGGTGGAGTATGGCGGAAGATATCTCAAACTTCAGTTTGCTGCCATCACAGATGACAAGGACAATATCGATGGCCTGGTAACCGTTATTCAGGATATCACAGAGGAACAGAAGCTGGATAACATGAGAAGAGAGTTTGTAGCCAATGTATCCCACGAATTGAGAACACCCCTGACTTCGGTTAAAAGCTACACTGAAACCCTGCTGGACGGGGCTCGGGAGGATCCGGCCACAACAGAGCATTTTCTTAAGGTTATAAATGATGAAACCGATCGTATGGCACGTCTTGTTAAGGATCTTCTCATCCTTTCCCAGCATGACAGCGGTATCCGCCTGAACATTGAAGACATCTCCCTGGGGGATCTGGTTGGTTCTTGTGTTGAACGTCTGAGAAGGGAAGCAGAGCTCAAGGGACAGGATCTCAGGTTTAACATAAGGCAGGGAATACCGATCATCAAGGGAGACAGACACAGGTTGGATCAGCTCCTTACCAATGTAATAGGTAATGCCATAAAATACACGCCTGAAAAGGGCAAGGTCTCGGTTAACTGTTACTGTGAAAAGGATAAGGTGGTCATTAGCGTTGAGGATACCGGAATCGGCATACCTGAACAGGACGTGGACAGAATCTTTGAACGTTTTTACAGGGTTGACAAAGCCCGCTCCCGCCAGCTGGGAGGTACTGGCCTGGGTCTTGCGATAGCAAAGGAGATTGCTGTTCTTCATGGGGGAAATATTACCGCCAGGAGCAAAATAGGCAGAGGTACGCAGGTATTTATAGAAATACCCATGAAAAAGTCGAGCGCTGCGGTATAAACAATTACCGGTAATGTCATTTTAAATGGGACGTAATGGATTTGTAATAAGAATTGATGTATACTTGTATTGTATAAATGGGGTATTATTCC
>LFSK01000027.1 GCA_001512555.1 Clostridiaceae bacterium DTU059
ATGTGGAAGAAGGTTAAGGGCAGGAGCGAAATCATCGGTATCACTAACGGCATTCATATCCCAACCTGGGTAGACCGTAAGATGCTGGAGCTCGCCGAGGAATATAATGGAACAAAGGCGGCAGAGGAAGAGCTCTGGAACAGGCATATGCATAACAAGGATGCTCTCATTGCTTTCATTGAAAAACGCACCGGGATCAAGCTTAACAGGGATGTTCTGCTGATCGGCTTTGCGCGTCGTGCCGCTCCCTATAAAAGATCCGGGCTGCTTCTTTCGGATCCGGATTTTATAGAGCCTTTGCTCAGGGGGAGGAAGCTGCAGATTGTTTATTCGGGCAAAGCCCATCCCCTTGATGATACCGGAAAGGGTATTATCACCGGAATTACCGGGATGGCCCGGCAATACCCGGACAGCATCGTATTTCTTGAGAATTACGACATGGAGATCGGTCGCATGATGACAAGGGGTGCCGATATCTGGCTCAACAACCCCAGGCGTCCCCAGGAGGCATCGGGTACATCGGGGATGAAGGCAGCCATGAACGGTGTACTCAATGTATCCACACTGGATGGCTGGTGGCCTGAGGCATGCGACCACGGTGTTAATGGATGGCAGTTCGGGGACGGATATCAAAGTGATAATATCGAAAAAGCCGACATGCACGACCTGAAGGCGCTCAAAGCCTGTCTGGTCAATGAGGTTATCCCAACCTATTATGAAGACCGGAGCAAATGGGTGGAGATGATGGTGTCTTCCATAAAGACCACCCGGGAGCCCTTCGGTATGAAGCGCGCGCTGGATGAATACTATAAAAGAATGTATTAGGAGATTGCCACGCTCCACTGCGTTCCGCTCGCAATGACACCCTTACAAATGTCATTGCTAGTATTCTGTAATAAACAAAAATGAACTTTGGAAAAGGAAAAGCCTCCCTGTAAAATATAAAGCGTGCCAAGCTCCTGGCGATATGGCATCAAATCAAGTTACGGGGAGGCCTGCCCTCCTCGCCGCTTCATATCTTTGCGGATTTCTTCAAAACAGGTCTCGTCAACCGTTCCCGACTCACGGAATGTCGCCACAGCACTTGCCATTACCTTAAAGTTCAGTTCCGTACCTTTGCTGTCAGCAAG
>LFSK01000141.1 GCA_001512555.1 Clostridiaceae bacterium DTU059
GGCCGGCTGTACCTTCTCACCTCCTATGTGGACGGACATGAATGTGAATTTGGGGATGACAAGGATGCAGTCCGGGCGGCTTATGCCCTTGCGGCCATGCATAAGGCCGGAAAGGGCTTCAAACATGATGAAGACAGCTACGATTATGCCCCCGACAATCCGGGCAAGATTTCAGAAAGCCTTACCAGGCGTTATGATGAGATGATCCGAATGAGGCGTAAGGCCGAGCGGGAAAGGGGTGCCTTTGACTATGTCTACCTGAGCTGTGTAGACAAATTCACCGCTCTGGCAGAAGAGAGCCTGGAACTGATCCGGGGTCCGGAGTACCAGCGGCTTATAAGGAAAACTGCCCGGGAGGGCGGAATCTGCCACCGTGACTATTCCTACCAGAATATCATCATCAAGGGGGAGACCACCACCATCACCGGGTTTGAATCTTGCGGACAGGAGATACGGATCTATGATCTGGTGAATCTCATAAGAAGAAAAATGAGAAAATGCGACTGGGACATAAGCAAGGCTTCCATGCTGCTGGATGCCTACACTGAGCTGGAACCGCTTAGCAGGGACGAGATTGTGATAATGAAGGCCATGTTGCTGTTTCCCCAGAAATTCTGGCGCGTGGCCAACCGGTACTATAACAGCAGGAGGAGCTGG
>LFSK01000213.1 GCA_001512555.1 Clostridiaceae bacterium DTU059
CTGGGTAGTACAATTTTCGGAGATACCGTTTTGAAAGCAAGAGATCTATTCTACCTCCTGGCCGTCATTCTCATTTTGAATCTGGCTTTCGGAAACTTATTCAACATGTCGCATGAGTCCCCATCGGATAATATAGCGGCTCCTCCTGCATCATTGGAGATTTCTGAGGATTTTCCCATCCATATAGATCCATTCTATCAGGATACCGTTTACAGGGAGCAGGCCCTTGCCGTATCGGTCCCCAATATTAATGCCCGTTCAGCTTGTGTGATAGATTTTGATACCGGAACCATTCTCTATGAAAAAAACGCCTATATAAAGAGGCCCATGGCCAGTACCACTAAAATAATGACTGCTATTTTGGCAATTGAAAACTGTTCTTTGGATGCTCGTGTGCCCATAAGCGGCAAGGCTGCCGGAATGGGCGGCTCTGTAATGGGACTCAGGGTAGGCTCAAACGTTCGTATGGAGGATCTTCTATACGGGCTGCTACTATGCTCGGGAAACGATGCAGCTGTAGCCATAGCGGAGTATTGCGCCGGAAGCACTCATGAGTTTGCAATAATGATGAACGAGAAAGCAAAAGAAATTGGTGCTTATGAAACCAGTTTTTCAAATCCACATGGTCTGGATGCAGAAGGGCACTATACCACAGCCTATGACCTGACCAAAATAGCCCGTTACGCCTTGCAGAATCCCGTTTTCAACAGGATTGTCAAGACTAGGGAGCACTATTACGATGGGAGAGTGCTGAGAAATACCAATGAAATGCTTGATATGTATGAGGGCGCCGACGGTGTTAAAACAGGATATACAGGCCTTGCGGGAAGATGTCTTGTAACCTCGGCTACCAGAAACAATCTTCGCCTCATATCTGCGGTATTGTTCTGCGACTCGAAAAGCCAAAGATCGCAGAGCAGCATGAGAATTCTGGATTATGCATTTTCAAACTACAGTTATGTCCAGCTTCTTAATAAGGGAAGCATAATGGGACAGGTTCCTGTAATGCGTGCCCGTTCAACGCAGACCATTTCGGCAGGTGTATCCGATGATGTGAAGGCCATCATGAAGAATGAGGAGAAAGATATGCTCTCGACAAGGATATCACTTCCTCGTGAACTGCAGGCGCCAATTCGAAAGGGAACCATTCTGGGAACGGTATCTGTTTACAAGGGAGATGAGATAATAGGGGAGAGTTCGATAATCGCCATGGAAAATGCTGAGAGGAAGGTATTTACCGACTATCTCAGCCAGGTTGTTGATAATTGGGTACATATCC
>LFSK01000152.1 GCA_001512555.1 Clostridiaceae bacterium DTU059
TCCCTGATTCTCATCTCCTCAAAATACCTGTTTTCCCTGGGTATCCACTCAAAAAGGAACCTTTTAAGCATCTCTTTCCCATTTCTCTTAAATATCCTTCGCTCCTGCTCCATAGCAGAAACATGAACAAATATCTTCAGATCATAGCTTGCTGCCAGAGTCGGATGCATACTGTAGGAGCCTTCAATAATGTTGAGCTGTTTTGGCTCAACCCGCACAACCTCTCCAAGAGCCATTTGCCTGCAGTCAAATATGCGGTAACAAAACGGCTTTCTGCTGTTTAACCCCAGTATAACCTCCTGATAGAACCTTTCGTAATCCACAAAGCCCCCTGTCTCTTTCAATCGTTCTTCAGTTCTCTGCTCAGGACGTAAGAAGAAATCATCCATATGAAACAGGTTGCAGTCGTATACATCGGCTATCAGAGCCGCCAGAGTGCTCTTCCCCGCACCGCTGTTCCCGTCTATGGCAACCACCACACTTTTTTTGGATCTCATGAGTGAATCAATTGCAAGGAATATTTTCAGGTATTTGCGGTAATCGGATTTCACAATACGGTATGCAGGGGAATAAGCATCTCTGTAAATCTCACTGTGGCTCACCGGAGGATAACCCTCCCTTCGGTAGGCATCCAGATACGCTTCCAGTTCATCGGGAGGATACTTTAAGTCACTATTTATACAGCATTGCCTGAGGACATCCAGTTTTTCTTCGAAGGATTCCATACTTCCTTCAACTTCTTTTGCGGTATTGATAAAAAAGCGGTTTACTGTGGAGGGGTTAATGCCGGTATCTCCCAAAACCGATATATCCAGCCTGCACAGCCCGTTGCCTATATCGGTGAAAAAAGATCCGGCACCAGGTCTTTTACCTGCTTGCCTTACCGCCTCATATTCGTCCAGCAGCCGGTAAAGGCTCTCCTGCTCGTTGCTGATAAAATGTCCCCCGGCAAATTCATTCTGGAAGATAAGTTTTACCATGTCCTGGATCTGCATTTCAGGATAAAGCCCTGCATGCATCATCATTATACTTCTTAAGTCCACGTTATTTTGCACCCTCTGCATACCCGGCCTTTATCAGTGCCATAATTATGACGGGAATCAGCACTATCTGGATGGCAATTCCGGGAAGTGCATTGATGAACGCCCCTGCCATAAACATTTCCCATGTAAAGGCCGATCCCATGATTTGATAAAACACCAGGCTGGCTATAGCCCATACAATTCTTCCAAATATCATGGACACAAAGAGCGCCACATATATGTACCGATTCTTCTTGGGAAGGATCTTGTACAAAAGTCCGGCCGCAAAGCCATAGGCAGCCAGTTCAAAAGCCATGGGCACAGCACTCATCATGGGTGGCATGGTAAACAACACACTTCTGAGCACAGGGCAAATCAAACCGACAATCAGCCCATAAGGCCATCCGCAAATGAACCCTGCCAGAAGTACGGGAATATGCATGGGTAGCAGCATTTTCCCTATGGTTGGAATCTGCCCCGTCAGAAAGGGCAATAAGAGTCCCAGTGC
>LFSK01000139.1 GCA_001512555.1 Clostridiaceae bacterium DTU059
TAAATTACTTTCAAAAACGCATCACGGCGTATCAGGGCTTCCGGGTTCTTCAAAGGACCACTGATATGGGCTAGCTTTTTATATCCATGGGATATAAGATGGGAAACAATTTGCTCAAATCCTGAAAAGTTATTTGTTATTACCGATGGAAAGCCTTCCAGCTCAATACCAAGGGAGATGACCGGAATGCCGGCTTTATTGGCCAAATCCCGTATCAAATCCGTTCCTGCTTTTGATGCCAGCTGACTGGACAGGATTAGCGCATCGATTCGTCCCTGGGAGATCATACGATATACAGCGTTACATTTGTAGTCGAATACAGAATTGTTTATCAAACTATAACCTTCAATGACGGACAGTGAGCAGTTGCAGGATTCCAATTCCCGCCATAATGACTTGATCAGAGCCTGTCCAAAGCTGCTGTGGATAGTACTGGTCAACAACCCTACTCTCATAAGATCCCCCAACCCCTCAGAACACAAGCATTCATTCAGACCTACATATTTAATACCACTTCTTTCCTAGAACTAAAACGCTATTCAATCAAAAAAGACAAGCGTTTCAAAAAAATGGTCAGAAAACACAGCAGGCCTGACAGTCAGGAGCGTTTACTGACGAGAGTCTATTGACGCATGATACAATAAATCCTATAATCAAGGTAAAGGTTAATATCTCTGTTAGGTGAGGCTCCTATACGGATACAGGCTGCTGCCCGGAAACGTCGAGAGACGCCAATGGGTAAACAAACATTGCCGGATTAAGGTTTTGTTTAATGCAGTTGGCTTTTTGCCTAAGCCGTATAGTGCCAAAACTCGATGATGGGAGTGAGGTCATTATGTA
>LFSK01000012.1:0-2327 GCA_001512555.1 Clostridiaceae bacterium DTU059
GTAAAAGAATCTTCCCATTGCCATTACTCCCTTACGGCGGTATAATGTGACTGCTTATTCGATTAATCGAACAGGGGGGCATGGAATTTGCTGCAAAAGGTGCTCTCACGTATGCGAAAAGCAGTGACCGATTATGATATGATATCCCATGGCGACAGAATAGCCGTGGGCGTTTCGGGCGGAAAAGACAGCCAGCTCCTTTTGATAGCTCTGAGTGAGCTCAGAAAGTTTCTTCCGGTCAAATTTGAGCTCATCGGCATCACTGTTGCCCTGGGTTTTGAATCCTTTGATGTAAACAGGCTTTTGAAGTTTTACAACAGCCTTGATGTGGATTACCATATCGAGGACACACAGATATCCCGCGTGGTGTTTGATGTACGGAAGGAGAAAAACCCCTGCTCATTATGTGCCAATATGAAAAGAGGAGCATTTTACCAGGCAGCTAAGTCCCTGGGCTGTAACAAGGCTGCCTTTGCACATCATATGGATGATGTGATCGAAACTCTAATAATGTCGCTCTTATATGAAGGAAGAATACATACTTTTTCCCCTGTAACCTATCTGGACAGACGGGACATTACTCTGATAAGGCCAATGATCTATACCGAGGAAAAGATGGTGAGCACCTGTGTAAAGGTTCTTGGCCTGGAACCTATCAAAAGCGGATGTCCTGTGGACGGCAATACGAAAAGACAGAATGTGAAAGAATTGATTACTCTTCTGATGAAAGAGAACAGGCACCTGAAGGCCAACCTCTTTGGAGCCGTCCAAAGATCGGGCATTAAGGGCTGGAAGATGAAAAACCAGGGGGAGCTTTTATGTTAACTCTACTTCTTGTTATAATCTACATTGCATTCATAAGCCTGGGGCTGCCTGACTCGCTCCTTGGCACAGCATGGCCTGCGGCATATGGAGAACTGGGCGTAGCCGTTTCCATGGCGGGGTTCCTCTCCGCTGTCATATCATGCGGCACCATCATTTCAAGTTTATTAAGCAGCAGGATCATCCGCCGGTTCGGGACGGGTATAACTACAACTGTAAGCGTTGCCATGACCGCAGCGGCACTGTTTGGCATATCCCTGTCAAACAGCTTCTGGATAATGTTCCTGTTTGCCATACCTTTGGGGCTTGGCGCAGGCAGTGTGGATGCAGCACTTAATAATTTTGTGGCACTCCATTACAAGGCAAGACATATGAACTGGCTGCATTCCTTCTGGGGAGTTGGTGCCAGCGCGGGACCGGTCATCATGTCCTTTTTCCTTACCCGAGGCAGCTGGAGATCGGGATATTCAGCAATTGGATGGATCCAGATAGCCCTTGTTGTTATCCTGATCGCATCTCTGCCCTTGTGGAAGCTCGTCTCAACTGGGGCACAGACATCCAAAGGCTCCGGGAAAGCTTATTCAATAACGGAACTCATAAAAATCAAGGGTGCAAAACCAGCCCTCGTGACATTTTTCTGCTACTGCTCTGTTGAAGCAACTGCCGGACTCTGGGGAAGCAGCTTCCTTGTGCTCTCAAGGGGCATCTCTCCTGAAACTGCGGCTTCATGGGTCTCTCTCTACTATTTCGGCATTACCTTTGGGCGATTCATGTCGGGCTTTCTCACCATGCGCATCAATAATAAAAAACTTATACGCATGGGTCTGGGCTTGATTGTGCTGGGGATTCTACTAATCATGGTACCTACCGTTGATTTCATCCTGCTGTGCGGCTTCTTCATGATCGGACTTGGCTGCGCCCCTATCTTTCCTTCCCTACTTCACGACACGCCTGAGAATTTCGGTGCTGAGGTGTCCCAGTCCATGATGGGACTTCAGATGGCAAGTGCTTACATCGGGATCACTGTTATGCCTCCCTTGTTCGGCCTGCTGGTGCAGCATATATCCATGAGCCTTATGCCTGCGTATCTGATGGTCATAGCCATTGTGATGATTGTCATGGTGGAACGGCTCAACAGGATCAAGGCAGGGAAAACAGCATCGTAAACATAATGATTACGAGTATAAAAAACGCTGAAAGCCTGACATTTCAGACTTTCAGCGTTTTTGGCGGAGAAGGAGGGATTCGAACCCTCGCGCCGCGTTAACGACCTACGCCCTTAGCAGGGGCGCCTCTTCGACCTGCTTGAGTACTTCTCCAGATAAAATATGGCGGAGAGAGTGAGATTCGAACTCACGGTAGACTTGCGCCTACGCCGGTTTTCAAGACCGGTGCCTTAAACCAACTCGACCATCTCTCCACACTAGTACAATCAGAGCGACGGATTATATTTTACAATACGAGCCCGCCGTTGTCAACAGATTCAGACACATGTAAACATATGG
>LFSK01000012.1:2348-2566 GCA_001512555.1 Clostridiaceae bacterium DTU059
CCCATGCCCCCTGTTATTAAAATACGATCCCATCTGCTGCCTACCGGAATGGGCTATACCCCGCAACAGCTATTCCGGTATATTTGCGGAGTTCTTGCTTGCCTTCTCGATTGCAAATCTGACCATATTGCCACAGTCTCTGGATGAAACTGAGCCCCATCCTTCTCTGCTAACCGTATCATACACACCAAGTTCTCGGGCAAACTCATTCTTCAGAC
>LFSK01000012.1:2776-7970 GCA_001512555.1 Clostridiaceae bacterium DTU059
TATTTAGCTGTTAATCAAAGGGTTTTTCTGTGGATAGTTTTACGTTTTGTCCACAGGTCGTCATTACAACTTAACTTCTTATCAATTATTGACATTTCGTGTCGCAAACAGAGTTTTTCCTTTGTGAAAATTCACCAATAATAATATAGTAATTTGTCAAAAAACATCATTCTACTGTATAACTCACAGAAATAAGTCTGCACAATGTGTCGATTCCTCGTCGTTTCCAGATTTCAGCAGCAACACCGGCAAAAAAGCTGTGACCGGCTATTAATGCCGTTTATGTCGGTATAACGGCCAAGGATAACTAATCCTTAATACTTCCTGTTCCTGTTATAAGGCCTGACCTGATCATAGTATCGTTTACGGTTCATATATACCTGCTTTTTCAGTTTCAGCCACCTTATGATATCTCCGCCGAAGAACAGCAGGTAATTGACAAAGGATGCCAAAATAGCTGCCACAAGATACCACGCGTTGAAGCGTATGGCGTTAACCAACTGGTATATCGAAAAGGCCACCTGCAAAAGCCCCAGATACTTGACCTTTATGGGGAGAACGAAGAAGAAAAGGAGCTCCTGCTCCGGAAAAATGGTGGCAAAAGCTAGAAACAAGGACAGGTTAAGATACAGACCGGTAACTCCAAGACCGGAAACAAACGCTGCAATAATTGTTAAAATTGCACCGCAGAAGTAATACACATTATATCTGAATCTTCCCCACACACCCTCTATGGCTGTTCCAATAAAGTAGAGCAGGTACAACTGAAGAAAAACCCATATGGGATTGGTGGTCTGAGGAAGGAATAAAAAGCTCACCAGACGCCAGATCTGGCCACTTAACACCCTATCTGGTACCAGGAACAGAAAATCCGCCCTGAGAAAAAGGAAGACCAGGATATAGGCGGCTATGTTCAGACCGATCAGATAATGGGTCAGGTTTCTGATGGCATAGCGGCCATATTTCATTTCAAGGCGTGAAAGCCATTTCATCCATTCTACCTCCCGTAAATCGAATAAAAATGTGCATGCGTCACCATCCATAAGCGATCTGGTATGTAATGACCCTGCACATTCCCGTTGTTCTGCCGGCTCGTTAAATGTAATCCTATTATACGCCAAAACATTGGCAAGCACAATGATGTCCCAAGGTTTTCGTATTTATCAGTAGACCGATATATACTCCGACATCCATATCTTTTTCACAAAATCCCCTTCGAATTCAATGTTGAAAGTATCGGCCACCCGATATTCCCCGAATTCCGTTTCTCCATTCCTCAGCAGGTAGTAGGTCCAAACCGAATCCTCATAATATCCCCGGTCGGGAAGTCCATATAGATCCATCGCCTGCTGTTTGGAATGGAATATCTTTAGTCCTCTCGGGGTTTCAATCTCTCCGTCCTTTTCCAGGGAAATATAACTTATGATCTCGTTAGTTATCCCTACACAAACCCCGCCATCCCTATAAAGGACGCCCACCAGAAAATCATAATCGGTATACTGTTCCAAATCCAGGCCTATTTCCCCGGCTGCCTCCCTGACAGGTGATAAAAGCTTGATTTTCCCAATTCTGAAATCATTGGCATTCAGACCGGAGGTAAGAGAATTCTTTTCATACTTTGGACCGCCCTTGGTGGAAAGATGCTGCCATTTTCCCCCGCCGGAGTATTGATACTCCCGTACAACCTGAGCCACGTCAAAATATGTGGAGATGTCCTCCTCCATGTCATGGAATTTAATCTGAAGGCTGTCCCGCTCTGTTAGATAGAGAACGTTATCCTTGACGACGGGCCTGACCCTCCTGTCAAACTGATAGTAGTAATCAGTATTTCGGTCTGGATAGGATTTCACCAGGTGTTCTGGCAGCGGGCAATCATAAGTGATTCCCTGATCCGGCAGTGTAAGGGTCACGCGACCCTCCCCTGCTTCCACAACGGCGTTATTACTGGCTTTTGCCGGGGCGGGGGGAAGCATGCTTATGAGTTTGCCGTTGGAATAGGAAAAGACCTCACATTCCGATGGGTTGTTGGTGTCTAAGATGATGAGACTCTCCCTTTCAGGTCCGTAGCCTACCATGAGTGACATTCGGCATTCCCCGCCGAAATAATCGGTGGTCTGATCGGCGATAATCAGACCATTCCTGCTAAAAACAGTTACCCTGCCGTTAAGGTTGCTATCCTCATAGGCGGCAATTTCTTCCTGCCTGCCGTCGTTATCGATATCAAAGCTTTTAATGGTTCCGGAATAGACATAATAGGGTGTATCATTGACCCAGATGGTTGAAAGCTTTTCGCTGATGGTATCGTACTCCAGAACAAGACCGTACTCGGGGAATTTATAAATATCATATCCCTGGGCAGTGTTTTCATAAAGCTCGAATTGAGTGCCAAGAACCGTAAAAATTTGCTCCAGGGTGAGGGACATGCAATGAAGCACGCCAGGATAGGTGGATAAAAAAGCTGCATCGGGCAGTTCCACTTCTTGCTGGTCAATCACCTGCTCACCTGTTATATCAGGAGCAGACCCATTAGTATCGCCGGACGACCCCGGAGTATTTTCATTATTGACTGTGGTTGTACCGGTTTTATTATTTTCAGGCTGTTTGTTCTGTTTGTTCCCGCCACAAGCGGAAGCCATTATCAGGGTGAGGCTGAGAAACAAAACCGTCAATAGATGTCTTCCTGTCATTAAAATCATCCTCTGTTGCATCAATCGCCCTCATTTCCATTATACCCTAACTTTACTCCTGAAAAAACCCTGCCAGCAGCGGTGCATGATTGCCAGACAATGGCTCTCTGTAGTATATGCATGGCAATGTCCTTGGCAACAACCTGTGCCTTATGAGATATATCGGCATGTTTAGACTTCGGGCTGACAAGCACAAAAACAGGCAGCCGGCTTGCCCGGGTATAGGGACAGTCCGGCTTAACAAGTGGAATGGTGAAAAAGCCCCGGTTCCTAAAGATCAGAGCCTTCATAAAGCAAAGCAATTGGCAGTTTCTGCTTTAAGGGATCACCGGTTCTGCTCGGTCTGCCTTCTCTTCAGCCGCTGTGCACGACGCTTTTCGGCCTCAGCATACTCTTTTTTCTGCTCATCGGTCTCAAGGATGAGGCCTGGCACTTCCCTGGGCTTTCCATCCGAGTCAACGCTCACATAAGTAACGTAAGCCTTGTTGGTGGCTCTTTTGAGCTTTCTTAGATAGTCCTCGGCGAATACCTCGACAGTAACCTCCATGGAAGTACGCCCAACCCAGGTCACTCTGGCTTTCAGGGTGACAATCTCCCCAACGTGCACAGGTTTACGAAAATCCACACTATCAATGCAGACTGTGGCGACAACACTGTTGGAATGTTTTTGGGCGGCCATGGCTCCGGCGATGTCTATCCAATGGAGCAGGGTTCCTCCAAGAAGGTTCCCCAAAAGATTGGTATCATTGGGCAGAACCAGTTCATTCATTTCAATCATGGATTCATTAGGTGATTTAGCGTTCATAACACTCCTAAAACATAGGTCTTAAAAATATCCCACAAAAGATCGCATAGCTCCTGGTTCTCATAGACTTCCCCATCGCTGTCCTCCAGGCGGAACAGGCTCTGCTCAAAGAGCTTGCTTTCTTCCGGGGGTATCATCAGCTTGTAGCCTCTCTGGCCAAACTTGGATTTTCTTATATAGTCTATCAACTGACCGATGCTCAAAAGCGGCAGACAGTCTTCAAGGTTGAAAAACTCCTCCGGCTCTATATAGAGGCAATCAAAGTCCTCGTCGTATTCATCCCCTTCATCTCCGGCCCGAGCCTCCATAAGTGCATCATGATCCTCACCGGCTTCAGGAGCAATTTCTTCTTCCATCTGATCTTCCGTGAGCCTGAGCCGCCGGAGCACAATCCTCGGGACCCGCCCCGAGTCGTTGATTAGAACCTGTCCCACCACGAATTCTATATCCTCATATTCATCGGTCTCCACATTAGTGCAAATGGATGCCACTGCCAGGTCGTTTATGGCGGGTTTCCAAAGGGATCTGAGCATTTCCTTCTGGGAAGCTGTCAGGGGTTTTAGATCCTGAGGTGATAAATGCCCCTTCATATAATTGACCTCCAGTACAATATCATTCCTTAATTTATCTACTATTATAAACAATTTTGTGCTTGCCGGCTATCCGGGAATCTCTCTATTTCATATAATAAGGATCATCCACGGTGCCGCTTCCTTCAACCTCCAGAAGGGAAGAACCAAGGTACAATGCCGGACGTACCCCCACACCGCAAAGCACAGCATAATCACTGTATATGATATTTCCCTCCAATCCTACGATACAAACCTCGCAGGGTGTATTGGCATTAGGGGTGCGGAGCCACCACATGAATGCACCGTCAGCCTGGTGCTTCAGGTCTTTGTACCAGCCGGATTCATCGCGTCTGATGGCTTCCTCAGTAGGGTAGGCAGTGAGAAGATGCCCTTTGTAATAAAGGTATTCCATGACTTCCTCAACCGACAGAAGAAAGACCCTGTCTTCAACTTCCATATAGTAGGCTTCATCAGTATTGAACCAAACATCTTCCAGGGAAGCCCTTGAGAAATCATAAGGAGCACTCCCTCCGGCTGCCTTTTCCCTGTCCATTTCAGCTATGACGGCTTTATGCCTCACAGTTTTTATCATGGCCTTCTCTTCTTCAGTGAAGTTATACAGAAAACCCATTTCCTTATCGTAATCATTCAGCCCATACCATACGGCATCAGAGTTGGGAGGCTGTGTTGAATAGCTCACTTTTTTCTGGTCGGAGTTAAGCCATTCCCGGATGTTGGAATCAGCCCAAGAATTGCTGCCCTTCATGGCTCTTAAGTCATCCTGTGAATAATGGATGTAAACCTCATCCCGGGGCATTTTATTATCGAAAGTAATCTGGGGAGTCTTGTTGTAGGTACCGCTTTCAGAGGCATCAAAGGGCTTAAGGGTCAGGATCTCTTTTGAAAGCAAAAGGGGCTCTCCGTCACTGTTGATATGGATGACCATCCAGTCGATGGGCTTACCATAGTAATTACCAAACCGCAGAATATCCCCTGTTTCAAGCCTGATTTTTTCTTTGTCCGCCTGGCTATCTCCCACACTCTCTTTCTCCGGCAGCTGGTTGTCGGAGGGGTTTTTGGCCGCATCAGATCCTGTGCTTGATTCTGAGGACATGTTTGCACTGTCTGTA
>LFSK01000012.1:8046-14088 GCA_001512555.1 Clostridiaceae bacterium DTU059
TTGTCAATGTACCGGGTTCTTGCCCCCTATCGGGGTTGATGAGCGAAGAGGAACCTGGAGAGCGAACCAGAATATATGTTCCAAAGGCGGATACCAGAATTACCAGGGCCAGGAGCAGGGCTATCCTGTGCTTTTTTACAGGCTGTTTTGCTTTTTCGGTTTCTTTTCCCGGTACGGTTTGATCATTTTCAGAAGCAGGCTTTGGTTCAGCCTTTTCAACACCGCCCAGCAGCTTGTGCAGCACATCGATCAGGATATCTATATGCTTTTCCAGCTCAGGAGTTATCGCATCCAGCCAGTGGGTGGAATAGAGAAAATACTCCATAGACTTGGTGGGCAATACATCCTCAATGCGGAAGGGGACGATAATGAGATTCTTATGTACCGCTCTCTCCACTTCCCTTAGAACCTGCTGCGAGTTGTTGGACGCGGACGAAAAAATTAAAACCATGACTTTACTTGAGCCTATGGCGTCGACGATAGCTTCCCCCCATTCCTTCCCGGGCAGGACATCGCGGGGGGCGATCCAGCATCTTATCCCGGCATTCTCGACTGCGGAGCAGACGGCGTTCGCCACATTTTTATCGTGGTACGAGTAGGATATGAATACATCATGAGCCATAATCGAATCCTCCTATGAAGCAACTTTATTTTACACAAATCACCAAAACATTACAACCGAATACTGGCCTGGCAACTATTTCGGACGCAGACAGTAAGGAAGGTGTAAAAAAGCAGGGTGGATTTCCACCCCGCTCCCATATAGAGGATTCATCATATCCCTTAAGAAATCCTTTGAGGACTTCAGTATTAGTCTGCTCTGTTATCCCAATATAAAACTGGTTCTTTATGGCTGTTCATGTCTTTGTTATCAATAAAATACTGATTCAAACCAATCCGACATTAACCGCACTTGGAATATCCGCAGTGGCGGCAAATCACACAACCGCCCTCATGCTCCACTCCGCCGCCGCATTCCGGACACCTTCCCGTGTCTTGCGTGTTCTTGTTCATATCATTGCCTGATTGGGGACTGTCCAAATTCAGACGGTGGGCAGTCGGCCTTGGAAATGTCACATTAGCCTTAGGCGCTTCTTTATACACATTGCCACTTCCATTGCGATGGTTCATGACCCTTTCAATAAGGCGTCCGATGGCATCCGGGCAGGACAGAACCTTAAGACCTCTCTGACGGATGGTTGATGGACAGCGGATACCCTTAAGCTGTTCTACTATTGCCTTCTCGTCAACACCCGCTCTCAGGGCTATGGAGACAAGGCGGCTGGTGGCTTCAGACTGGGACGGGCAACCACCGGCTCGTCCGGTATTGGTGAACACCTCGCAAATGCCTTTTTCATCATAGTTTACAGTGATATAGAGGTTACCGCATCCAATCCTGACTTTCTCGGTGAATCCCGTGGTGATCTCCGGTCTGGGTCTGGGTAAGATTCCTTCTGCAAGATCTAAGGCCTCCTGACAGTCCTCACAAGCCTGGTTGGCACCGGTTCCGGAAGCGGAGTCTTCCTTTCCCTTTACGCTGCCAATGTTCAGTACCTGACCCTCCCGGCTTCCGTCCCGGTAAATGGTAACACCCTTACAGCCCGTTCTGTAGGCATGGCGGAAGACATCGGCCACATCATCCAAGGTGGCTTCCTTTCTCAGGTTAACGGTTTTGGAAACCGCATTATCGGTGTGCTTCTGGAAGGCTGCCTGCATCCTGACATGCCATTCAGGCGAGATGTCATGAGCCGTTACAAACAGATCCTTCATGCGCTGCGGTATCCCTTCGATTTCATGGAGGGAGCCTTTCTGGGCTATTTCACGCATCAGTTCTTCGCTGTATAATCCTGCTTCTTCACAAGCGGCTTTGAAGATGGGATTTACCTCCACCAGTTCGGTTCCATCCATGACATACTTGATATAGGAGATGGCAAACAAAGGCTCAATCCCGCTGGAGGCACCTGCTATCAAGCTGAGGGTGCCTGTTGGAGCTATTGTGGTGGTTGTGGCATTTCTGACCCTTATACCGGCCTCCTTGTATGTGCTCTGGTCATAATAGGGGAATACCCCTTTCTCCTCTGCCAGTTCCTCAGATTTCTTTCTGGACTCGCGGGAGATGAAACCCATCACCTCATCAGCCAGTTTTTCCGCTTCTTCGGAATCATAACGGATCCCAAGTATCAGAAGAAGGTCGGCCCAGCCCATAACACCCAGACCAATCTTCCTTGTTCCCCTGGTCATCTCATCAATTTCAGGCAGGGGGTATTTGTTGACGTCAATAACATTATCAAGAAAATGCACGGCCTTGCGTACGGTCTCTCTAAGTCTGTCGTAGTCGACCTCCATCATGCCGTCCTGGCCTTCTTTAACCATGAGGCTCAGGTTTATGGATCCCAGGTTACAGGCCTCATAGGGAAGAAGCGGCTGCTCTCCGCACGGGTTGGTGCTCTCAATCTCACCTAGTTCTGGTGTTACATTATCCCTGTTAATACGGTCCAAAAAGATAATGCCGGGCTCCCCGTTCTTCCAGGCCATGTTCACCATCAGGTCAAACACTTCCCGGGCATTGAGTGTGCCTGTTTTCTTCTTTGTCCTGGGGTCTATGAGATCATAATCAGCATTCTGCTCCACGGCCTTCATGAAGGATTCGGTCAGAGCAACGCTGATATTGAAGTTTGTAATGTCTGCGTTATTCTGTTTACAGGTGATGAATTCCAGAATATCCGGATGGTCAACCCTGAGGATTCCCATATTGGCGCCCCTTCGGGTACCGCCCTGTTTGACGGCTTCAGTGGCAGCATTGAATACCTTCATAAAGCTTACCGGCCCTGATGCCACACCGCCTGTGGATTTAACACTGGATCCCTTCGGCCTTAACCTGGCAAAGGAAAAACCTGTTCCACCGCCACTTTTATGAATGAGGGCAGCGTTTTTCACGCTGTCGAAAATGCCCTCCATTGTATCTTCAACAGGGAGGACGAAGCATGCTGACAACTGACCCAGGGGTCTACCCGCATTCATAAGAGTGGGGGAATTAGGCAGAAACTCAAGGCTAACCATCATGTCATAGAATTCTTCTTCCAGTTTTTTAAGTTCTTTTCCGGAAAGACGCTTCTTATCAGCAGAAGCAACGGTAACAGCTACTCTGCGAAACATGTCTTCCGGTGTCTCACATAGATTCCCTTCCTCATCTCGGGCGAGATACCTTTTTTCAAGAACCTTGATGGCATTTTCTGTCAGTTTCATATGCATCCTCCGTGTTTTAAATATTTTTTCTATTTAATACATATTGTATAATAGGTATCTACCAACAACTATATCTTGCGTATAATTATATCGTATTGTTATAGTTTTTCAATGGGTCTTCTGATTCATTATTTGTCTGTTCTCTTGAATCCATTGATAAAAAAACCCTGAAGCTTTTCTTCAGGGCTAACTGGTGCTCGTGGCCAGACTCGAACTGGCACGGAGGGTTAGTCCGACGGATTTTAAGTCCGTTGTGTCTGCCGATTCCACCACACGAGCATAAGTCTTCTTTAGCATTCCTATTCTACAATAGCTGTATTCCAGTGTCAATAGAACCATTTTGGAAAACGGTTGCGTACAGCGGGCTTGAGCTTTCTTCCCACAGACCGCTACAAGGAATATTTTAGGCTGATATAGCAGGCAAAAAGGGCAGCCGGATTATTTTTCTGATTGGAAGCTGCCGGCGGATCTTACCTCCACGATATAGTCCAGCACCTGCTCTGCAGTATCCTTATAAAGCTCCACGTCCATGATTGTTGCCGTTTCATCGTATTCCACATTAAGAACCTTACCATTTGCATAGAGCCATGAAATAATGTTCCCACCCTTATGAAATGGTATCTTGATCCGGTATTGTGCTTTCATTTGGTAAAGCATACTTTTAAGGCAGCTCTTAAGGGTGTCAAAGCCTTCATGGGTGAGGGCTGAGATCTCAACCGCTGTCCGCTCTGTCTTTGGAGCAATAATTCTGTCACCTAGCTTGTCGATCTTGTTATAGGCAATAATGGTGGGTTTTTCTGAAGCGCCCAGTTCCGCAAGAATCCCATCCACTATACGGATATGGTCTTCCACCAGGGGATCCGATGCATCGGCAACGATAATAATGGCATCGGAAAATACAGCTTCCTCAAGGGTGGATTTAAAGGCATCCGTCAGGTGATGGGGAAGCTTTCTTATAAAACCAACCGTATCGGTCAGCAGTATCTGCGACTCTCCCAGATCCAGTCTTCTGGTTGTGGTATCAAGGGTGGCAAACAATTTGTCTTCCGTATATACATCGGAATCACAGAGGGCATTGAGCAAAGATGACTTACCTGCATTGGTATAGCCCACCAATGAAACAGTGGGGACACGGTTTCTCAAGCGTTCAGTCCTCAGTATGCCTCTCTGCTTCTTAATCTCCCCGAGCTGTTCTCTTAAGTAGGTTATCTTTCTTTTGATATGTCTTCTGTCTGTTTCAAGCTTGGTTTCACCCGGACCCCTGGTTCCTATACCGCCCCCGAGCCTTGAAAGGACAACACCCTGGCCCACAAGTCTTGGAAGCATATACTCCAGTTGGGCCAGTTCCACCTGTATCTTTCCCTCACGGGAACGAGCCCGCTGGGCGAAGATATCCAGAATCAGTCCTGTTCTGTCTATGACCTTCACACCCAGCATTTCTTCTATATTTCTCTGTTGGGATGGCGAGAGTTCTTCGTCGAATATGACCAGATCCGCACCCTCCGCCTGAACAAGCAAACGGATCTCCGAGATCTTGCCCTTGCCCACAAGATAGGCTGAATCCCTGCCCTCCCTGGACTGTATCACTTTGGCTACCACCTCTGCACCTGCCGTCCCGGCAAGCTCATCAAGTTCCTCCATGGAAATATCCGCTTCGCTGATGCCGCTGATGATCCGTGTTTCAGGAGTTCTGACACCTACCAGAACGGCCTTCTCCCGTTCGGCACCGGTGGTTTCTATCTTGTTGCGCAAAAACCTGTCCGCAGCTGAAATATGTTCAAGCATTTCCTCAAAATCCGCTTTTTCCGGATTGAATGGACCGAAGACATCCACCGCCTCAGTATCTTCAGAAGAAGGAATACCTACATAGATGTCGGAAGGGCTGTTTCCATGAACACCCACAGCCGCGATCATATCAAGCCTCAAAAGCTTGAGGGAACTGAGATCCACATCGGATAACCGGCCTGAGGCGCCCGGATGGGTATGGATCAGACGTATACCCGAAAGCCTTGATGGGTCCCGTCTCCCTTCCACAAAATCCAGGCTGACTGTGGCACTATCTCCAACACTGATATTGGTGATATGTCCCTTTCTGTTAAAGTAGACCGCTATCTCTCGATTGATGACACTCGTCAACCTTGAAAGACTTGTGATAAGCTCTTCAGTCCAGAGCATATTCTGCGGTATTTCAATGTCATATAAGTCTTTCAGAGACTGTATGATACTTTTCTTAAGTCCCTGTATGTTTCCGCCTATCTCCATGTGTTCCTCTTTCCCTGCTAAATTGATTGTTGGTAGATTATATCATGGTTTCTACGAGACTGTCCCTTTAAGGCCGATCTCTTCTGCAACTTTTCGCATACCCTTTATGGTTTCATCAATTGCCTGGTTCAGTTCCATGTTCAAACGCTGTACACCTTCTATGATGACCTCCCGGTTAACTCCGGCCGCGAACCCTTTACTCTTCATCTTCTTTACAACAGATTTGACCTCAAGGTCCATCACACTTTTACTGGGGCGCATCAGTGCAGTGGCATTGATCAGCCCGGTCAGTTCGTCTATGGCGTAGAGTACGTTTTCCATCCGCTCCACGGGCTCCACATCGCTGCACAGCTTCCATCCATGGCTCACAATCGCCCGGATATAGCTTTCCGGCCAGTTTTCTTCTTTGAGGATGGAGCGTACCTTTTTGCAGTGCTCCTCAGGATACATCTCATAATCCAGATCGTGGACGAGCCCGATGATACCCCATTTGTCCACATCCTCACCGAATAGTCCGGCAAAATGCCGCATGAC
>LFSK01000012.1:14124-20197 GCA_001512555.1 Clostridiaceae bacterium DTU059
TTGTATTCTCCCATAAGGTTATCCCTCCTGTACCTATTATATAACAGAGGTGCAACCATTCCTATGAAATGGTTTCTCTTTTCACAGATGTCATGGTTCATGTCTGGTTACATGGTCTAATAGGTATACTAGGTAAAAAGTCGTACATCATGTACGACAAATCTATAAATTCTTATATACCTGGCATCAGCTTCCTATATCAATAACCAGTATCATGAGCTCTTTTATGCTGTATTATGAGGATAATACCCCTGTCCCTCACTTATGATATGTCTCGTTGTTAATGATCTTGAAAGAGCGGTAGATCTGTTCCAGAAGGATTATTCTGGCCAGTTGATGCGGAAATGTCATATCCGACATGGATAGAAGGCTGTGAGCTTCTTTAAGAATGGATTTATCGAGACCGGCAGACCCACCTATTATAAAGGTTATATCGCTCTTTCCGCCTATCATCAGGTTCTCCATATGGCGGGAGAATCCGACAGAGTCATACTTTTTCCCCTCAATGGCCAGGGCTATGACATGGCTGCTGGCTGGCAGAACCTTTCGGATCCTGTCCGCCTCTTTTTCCAGCGTACTTTCTTCATCCACTTCGATGATCCTTAGCTTGCAAAAACGGGAGAGGCGCTTAGAGTATTCCCTTTGAGCGCCTCTTAAATATTCTTCCTTCAATTTTCCGACAGCGATTATCTGAATATTCATGATACTCCAATTATCCTTTACAAGGATCCTTGATCCTATATACAGATCATTCTGCTGACCCGGTCGCGGTAGGCCACATCCAGAAAAACATCCTTATCGGGATAGATTTTTTTTTCTGCCAATGCATTACAAACAGTTTGGTAGGCCAGCTCCGGGTAGTTATTCTCCTTACTTAGGTGACCCAGCAGAAAGAATTTTGTACCGTTTTCGGCCAGGTGTGCAACTATTCTCCCGGTATGGTCGTTGCACAGATGCCCATAATCACCCATAATCCGCTTTTTGAGAGGCCATGGATACCTTCCTGTTTTCAGCATCTCTACATCATGGTTGGATTCCAACAGAATGAAATGGCTTTTTTCCAGCCATCCCACCAGTTCATCGGTTATATGGCCGATGTCTGTGGCAATGGTTATTTTTTTTCCATCTATAAAAAAGTTGTATCCCACAGGGCAGGCTGCGTCATGGGGTATGGGAAAAGAGACAATATCAATATCCCCGATACTGAATTTACTGCAGACCTCGGTAACACAGATATGTTCGGGATTAAGCTTTCCGAGGAAAGGCCTCATGGCATCCCATGTCCTGCTGTTGGCATATATGGGTATCTTATGCCTTCTTGAAAGGACACCGGCACCACTGATGTGGTCGCTGTGCTCATGGGTAATGATGATGGCTGAAATATCCTTTATGGATTCTCCAATCTGCACCAAAGCTTCCTCAATGCGTTTTCCACTCACGCCGGCGTCCACAAGAACCGATGTCTCCCCCGATGATATGAAAATACAATTACCGCTTGAACCGCTGAACAAGCTGCAAACCTTGATCATGAGCTATTCACCCTGTGCCTCGTCGTTGTCGGATATACGTCTGATGTCTGCACCGAGGCTGTTTAGCTTTTCTACCATTCGCTCATAACCTCTGTCTATATAATGAACATTGGATACTTCTGTTACCCCTTCAGCAATGCATCCTGCCAATACACAGGCTGCGCCCGCCCTTAGATCCAATGCCTTAATGGGTGCTCCGGTAAGCTTTGAGCCGCCCTCGATGACGGCCATCCTGCCCTCAACCCTCGCTTTTGCACCCATTCGCTTCAGCTCGTCGATATATTGGAAACGATTGTCGAAAATACCCTCTGTTATTGTACTGATCCCGTCAGCCCTGAGGAGCAACACCGCCGCAATAGGCTGCAAGTCGGTTGGAAAGCCGGGGTAAGGAAGAGTCTTGATATTGGCCTTCGCTAAGCGATCCTTCACCCACACCCGAATACTGTCGTCATATTCCTCAACCCTTACATTCATCTCTACAAGCTTGGCCGACAGGGATTCCATATGCTTAGGTATAACGTTTTTCACCAGCACATCGCCCTTGGTGGCCGCCGCTGCAATCATGTAGGTGCCTGCTTCTATCTGATCCGGAATGATGCTGTGGACAACATTGCCCTTGAGTTCCTTAACACCCCTGATACGGATTATATCTGTCCCGGCACCCTTGATGTCTGCCCCCATGGCATTTAAGAAGTTGGCAATATCGACAATATGGGGTTCCTTAGCTGCGTTTTCAATGGTGGTCACACCCTCAGCCTTGACCGCCGCGAGCATGATATTGATAGTTGCGCCAACGCTTACAACGTCAAGATATATACTGGCTCCGGTAAGTTTATTGGCGGAGAGCTTGATATGTCCGTGCTCGATCTCCACTTTTGCACCAAGGGACTCAAAACCCTTGATATGTTGATCGATAGGCCTTGATCCAAAATTACAGCCGCCGGGGAAGGTGACAACAGCCTTTTTAAACCTTCCCAGGAGTGCCCCCATTAAATAATAGGAACCCCGAAAACGATGCATGTCCTCGCAGGTTGCTATGTGGGACGACACATTGGTCGCATCCACCCTCAGGGTATTGTCATCAATATCTATAAACCGTGCTCCCAAAGACTCCATTATCCTTCTGAGGATTGCTATGTCAAGTATATTGGGAATATTCTCAATGGTACAAACGTCGCTCAATAAAAGAGCGGCCGGCAGAACGCCCAATGCGGCATTCTTAGCCCCGCTTATCGTCACTTCACCTTTTAAGCGTCTTTGCCCGCGGATAAGTAATTTATCCACATAAACACCAACCTTCTGGTTTTTCTTCAGTTGTGGTTCAACCTGTGTTGTTCTGCTCAGGAAACGGTAGACGCCTCAACCATCCATGTCCCTGAATAGACAAACATATTATAACATTATGATGCCTGATCAGCAAACCATATTATGAATATCCTAGGTTTTCTCAGAACAGACTTCTTCTCCGGTATAGGCATCAAAAAACAAATCTGTTTCATCCGAAAGGCGGATCCGCCATACAGGGCTGTCGTATAGCTCACCTTCATTAATCCTTTTATATCCAAAGCTCATATCGGTGATAACTGAATTCTCCTGTATCTTGGATAGTGCCAGAATATGCCATGCCGACAAGATCTCGCCCTCTGCCAGGGTATAACCCACCTCTCCCGGTATGATAGCGGCATATTCCATGCCCTTTGGTGAGATAATGAAATCCGCATATATGTCAAACAGGAGGTGTCCCCTATATTTCTTTATATATCTTATATAGAGCCGTCCGTCCTGTTCATGCCAGGTATCGGGGACATAATCATTTTGTTTCATTCCCAAACCTTGTAGTGTTTTCTTCAACTCTCCTTCAACAGCGTCCCTGTCTTCAATATCTATCACTGCACCCGGCGAGCTGTCTTCGAAGATAATCATATTATTCCCAATTTTCAGAGCTTTCCCATCGTTTTGCCATACTTGTTCTTCATCACTGATTTCAATGGCACCATGGCCGAGAAAATACTCAACGACATGGCTCATGTCCATGGCATCGTCGCTGTAGACAACGCTTCCCGAGTCCGCATTATAAGAGGGTATCCGGCATTCTATCCTGATATTTTTGGATTCCAGCAAACTCTCAACATGTTTTATGTAATCCGCGCCAGGCCTGCCATGGGACGCACTCCGAATAATTGTGAACAGCAGAAAAATATTCAGGGCGGCAAACAGGAAGATCAATATGGATTTTGCTTTTGACCACTCCATGTCAATTCTCCTTTTCCCCGATTGGTATCCTATAAGCTGCATGATCCGTTCTCACCAGCCAGCATGGACGCAGATTCTCCCCTGATTCATCGGTGATGAACAGGTGATAACCCGTCCTGATGCTCTGGAATTTTTCAAGCTTTAAGAGTGCGGGATTGCTGGCGTAAATCTTGTCGAGCATGTCGATAAAGGACATACTGTAATCCCGGGAATCAGGATTTTTGTGAAACTCCCTCACAACCCATCTGCACTCCAGAACCCTCTCCGCCGAAGCCTTGATACTGATAGCAGGCGCAGACAAATAGTTATTGTTCTCAACATCTGAAATATAGGTATCCAGCCCCGCTACGCGATATCCAAAGGTAAACACAAAAGTATGACCTTCCTGTTTTATATCCTTCAGAATAATGTCTGCGTCACCTACCAGGCTCTTTCTGAGCTCGATGAATGACAGGGCATGAATAAACGAGGATTTCGCATCGATTAAATCGGTTTTTTGTTCGTAAGGAAGGTATTTATACTCCAAAACCCCATAGGAGTTTAACTGGTAGACATTCTCCAGGTCAGAGAAAACAACAATATTCTCTGTCTTGTCACGCATGGCAAGAAAACTGTCCCTTTGCTCAAGGAGAATGCTTTCCTGAATGCTTTTCAAATCATCACTATCAGGATCCAGGATCAGGGCTTCGGGTATCCCTGCATCAATGGTATGCATGGACTGGCTTACATCGGGATCCATGGCGTATATGGGTATATCGTCATGGGCAGGATCGACAAAATCAGGAAATGTTTCGCCAATGGCGCTCATGGGCATGATCTCGGCCTGATTGCGCATTTCAGCCGGAAGCCCGGTGTAATACGCTTTAGGCCTCATATTCTCCTTAATCTCTATATGATACATGTAGACATTACTTCCATCGTAAACAAAGAGGGTATTAACGGTGACATTAACATTCTCCTGGGGAAGAATGATCATGCTCTTAATACCATCGAAACTGGGATTGCCTGTACTCATCCCGGAAAACCAAAGCAGCATGCTGTTTGGATATTTTGCCGCAAAATCTATTCTTACGGACGACATATCCTTAAGCCCGGACCACATGTCTGCCGGATATATACGTTTTGCCTTTGTGTTCAGTATCTCGGGAAGGTAGTTTTGTCTTATATCATCCCATATGATTTGATAACTTAAATTCTCGTCTGTCAGTATCCATTGGTTAAAAGCATTTGCGAATATAACAATATTCTCCGGATAGAAATAGCTATCCTTAATCCGCTCAACATCTACATGATCATTTCCGTTGCCGGCGAAAATTGCCTCCAATAAAAAACTAAAAGGAAGCCCCTGGGTTTGATTCCAGAGAATTCCTATTTGTATCATGCTCAAAACCATAAGCAGAAGCAATATGCCGGACTTCAGGCGTTCCTTCTTATGCCTTTTCATCATGAATATCCTTGCTTTACTTGAGCTTCAGTGCATCAAGCACGCTGTCGGTATTAATGGGTATGGGTATGATAACCGTTTGCTTTGCGGTGATCATTTTGTCTGATATCTGCACATTAACGCCTGGAATAAGATTGTCCGCATCTTCTTTCCTGAATGCAATGATCCTCACTTCGTTAACCCTGTCCGAACCCAGATAAAGAAGATCGGTACGGGATACAAAGGCCACACTGCCCGTTTCAATAATGTTGGTGCCACCCCTGCAAATCAGGGGGATGTATAAATCGTCTGCCTTAATGTATAGCATGACGACGAGAGGGCTACCGCTTTCCGAATCCTGCTTTATGGTACCCGTCAGCACATAGAGCAAAGGATTGTTGACAGGGTCTTTCTGGTTCCACTTTATGTTGACAAGAAAACTATCAGTAGCTTCTACATCTGGATCCAGAAATTCGGTGACGCACTGCTCGTAATCTATGCTCTCCTCCTCTTCCTCTTTTTCCTCCGTGGTTGAGGTCCGGGAAGGGGCACTGCCTGTTGCTTCTGTTGCAGTTTCAACGTTTGCCGTATTTATTACTGGAATCGTGCCTGAGTTATCAGCGGACGAAACTTTATCATTTGTAAGACCTGTATCGGGAGCGGTAGTACCAGTATCTGTTGTAGCGTATGCTGAAATCGAGGCAAAGATGAGCCCCAGCAGCAACACCAACAGAAAGGTGATTTTTTTAGCCATTTCAAATCCTCCATACAAGTCCGGATTATAACTTTTAGTCAATAGTATACGAGGAATAATACCCCATTTATACAATACAAGTATACATCAATTCTTATTACAAATCCATTACGT
>LFSK01000071.1 GCA_001512555.1 Clostridiaceae bacterium DTU059
GATCAGATAGCCCCCTGCCGTGAATGCCGTTTCTGTAAAAGCGGTCAATACTGGATGTGTCAGCCCCATAAGATTTATGGTTTTTTCAAGGATTATTGCGGGGGATTGGCAGAATATGTCCGGATACCTGTTAAGAACTCAGAGATACATAAAGTTCCCAATGACATGCCACTTGAGTCTGCCCTGCTTATAGAGCCCTATGCCTGCTCGAAGCATTGTGTAGACAGGGCGCAGATTCAGTGTGAGGATATTGTAGTGCTGTCAGGTGCGGGAACACTGGGGCTGGGTATGGTGACCTATGCAAAGATGCGCCATCCCAAAAAGCTCATCGTTCTGGACCTGAAAGATGAAAGGCTTGAAAAGGCAAAGGATTTTGGTGCAGATATCGTTTGGAATCCATCAAAGGTGGATGTTGTAGAGGAAATCATGAAAATGACCGATGGGTACGGATGTGATGTCTATATTGAAGCAACAGGCCATCCGTCATCGGTTATACAGGGAATGCAAATGAT
>LFSK01000112.1 GCA_001512555.1 Clostridiaceae bacterium DTU059
GTCCGATGCCGCTGAAACTCTTTTGGCATGTACCCATGCCGTAAGAAACGCGGCCGGGGTGGTTACGGTTATCGGGCTGGCTATCCTCTTTGCGATACCATTTATCAAGATGCTGGTCATCATGCTGGTCTATCGTCTTGTAGCTGCCTTTGGATCCCCCTTGGGGGATGACAATATCTGCAGCGCTCTTGAGGAAGCAGCAGGATGTATGTCCGTAATAATAGGAATTATGGGTGCTTCGCTGTTTGTACTGATCCTTTTGACCGGAACACTGATGAGCAGCACCGGATTTTTATGAGATTCGAAAGGGAGGCCGTGATTCTTGGAGGCATTGAAAGTATGGATCATCAGCCTTATATCCATTTCGGTCATATGCTCCCTGGCAGAAAAGTTTGCGCCGGAAGGGAGTCTTAATAAATATGTGAAGCTTGTATGCGGCCTGGTTGTCGCCATTGTTATTGCCGGGCCTGTGATCAGATTTCTTGGTGGTGATTTCAGAATACAGGAGGTGGCATGGAATGATTATGTGACCATGTCGAAGGGGGAGATGGAGAGAAGGATACAACGTCTGGAGGAGGAAGATGCCAGGCAGTTACTGGAGATATACAGGCAGTCTTTGATCTCAGATGTGAAATACCGGTATCAGGGAGAAAGGGA
>LFSK01000009.1 GCA_001512555.1 Clostridiaceae bacterium DTU059
GTCCCTTTTCAGGGTATAAGGGTAGAATTAAGGTTTTAGTAAAACTGCCATTGAAAGGGTTTATACTCATTTACAAACGGGCTATGCCTCCGATACGTTTAATTTCTGGTATCGAAGGATAGCCCGTTCATTCATATCCACTTTAGCTACCGTTATCCGCTGACTTTTTGGTATATTGTCTGCTCAGTTCATCTTGTGTTATTACCAGCGATTCTTCCCCGAATGTATACTTATCGGTTTTTGAAGGAAGCGGTCTTGCAAACGAGCCGTCTTTCTGCGGGAAGAGTTTTCCGTCATAGCCTCCGATGATATCGTAGAGGGGATCATCAACTTCTTTAAGAAATCCGCTGCAATCTCCCAAAAAAAAGCAGCGTCTGTTCACCTTCACGGAACGGGTAATACCCGTTTATGCCCAAAACGATCTTCTTATCCAAGACTTCCTCCAACGGCTCCTCCAGGAAAACCTTCTCCTCTCTTCCGACTCCTTCCAGATACTCACGGTTAGTAACTCTGCCGCCGATTTCAACCAGCAATACTGTGTCACCTTCGGATATATCGTCTTTGTAGACTTTCTCGACTTTAATTTCGACAGGGTATAGAGCATTTTATTTTGAAACACCGGCTCGGCCGATATGCATCTTCCCATAAGCACAAGGTCTGCTTCCTCATCCAACTAACTCCTCAAGGCTGTTAAAACTCTTCATATCAGCCAAATCGCTTGAATAACTAACATTTTCTTCTTCCGGCGGTGCTTCTGGCTGCTCATCCAAAGCTGTATAATCATGATTATCTGTAGCAGCAGGGGTTTCCTCATGATTTATTGCGTTAGATTCTTCATCGTCTGAAGTGACGGGATTTTCGGATAGAAATCAAATAATGGGCTCAGCCCAGGTCCAAGGAGATGTGATAAAGCGGGGATTTTAAGATATGGGCGCAGAATGCCCTTATAATAGGAATAAAGTTGAGCGTTGAGTTGTATTACTGCATATAAAAAGGAACATGCCTTACAAATGTTCGCTTGGCATGTTCCTTTTTATATTGGAGGCGCCACCCAGATTTGAACTGGGGAATAAAGGTTTTGCAGACCTCTGCC
>LFSK01000185.1 GCA_001512555.1 Clostridiaceae bacterium DTU059
TTCGTTCGCTCGCGATGAAATGCTGATGTTTCGGCGCCTTATCGCAATGCGCCCTTGTTTTACGGGATTCCATCAACACAATATGCCGTTTGTAAGGCAGGTCTTAAGAATGGCTTTGTTTTAACGAATCGTTTCTACTATAATAGAAAATCATGAACACATGGGCAGATTATATCCATAAAAGAACATAGAGCTGAAAGACTCATGGCAGATTAAGGAGAATCTATGCATAAAGAAGAAATACAGGTTCATCCCTTCCCACCAATTTACGATAAAGACTCAAGGATACTGATACTGGGAACCATGCCCTCTGTGGCATCACGGCAGAATCAGTTCTACTACGGGCATCCTCAAAACCGTTTCTGGAAGGTGCTTTCGGTGGTACTTGGGAGTAGGCTTCCTGAGAACATTCAGGAGAAAAAGGAACTGTTATTGAACCATGGCGTCGCTCTATGGGATGTCCTGGCAAGCTGCCGCATCCAGATGTCGAAGGACAGCTCCATCAAGGATCCCGTGGTCAACGATTTCGGTTCGATGCTGAAAAATACCCGGATATGCGCCATCTATACCAACGGTAGGAAAGCCGACTCCCTTTATCAAAAGCTTGTTTACCCCTACACAGGAATCTTGAGCACAGTCCTTCCTTCCACCAGCCCGGCCAATGCGCAATATGACCTTGAAAAGTTGATTGGGGAATGGATGGTTATCAGAGAGTATCTACACCTTTTCTGATATAAAAAATTCTTGTTTAAGATTAGGAAAAAGAAGGTAAAAAAAGGTAAACGCATATTTACACACTAAGTACAGTTTTCACACCCAGGAGGTATTAGGATGAAACGAAATGGGATACTCGTTAAGAATGAGATTGAGGCAAATCAATTTGCCGCAAAGGTTATGCTGTTTACCGAAATATTCGTTGTTTTGTTCTTTTTCCTGGATGTTATCGGTCTGTTAATCGTTCCCCTCAAAACCATGGCATTGGCCATGGGCCTATCTGCTATTATGCTCATGATACCGGCAGGCATCGTGTTTGTCCTTAAAAGGCAGGATGCATGGGTCAAGTATGCCATCACCACTTCAGCTGTACTTGCAGTATTTATGATTTTTGCAATACTGACCCACAATGTCATTCTGTTATACACCTACCCTGTGGCTATCGCCAGCCTGTATTTCTCAAGAAAGCTGAGCTGGTATACTGTTTCACTTTCAATTGCGCTGTTGTCAATTGCCCAGTTCTTAAGCTTTTATTGGGGAGTTCCTGATAATAACCTGAACACAATCGGGAAAATGATCACCTTTGGGATCATTCCCAGAGCGCTTGAATTTCTAGTGGTTTCGGTTATTTTCATCCTTCTGTCCAAAAGAACGCGCAGAATGCTTGATAATGTTATGGGAGCGGAAGAGCAGGCAGAGCTTTTACGAAGAACTCTTGCCATGACTAATAAAGCCAGGGAAGTGTCCAGTTTTTTGGCCGAATCTGTACACCAGTTATCGGCTGTCATCGATAGCACCACCCGAGCAAATGAACAGATAGTTGCGAATGCCCAGAAAATCTCCTCTGCGTCTGAGAACACCATCAAGCATATGGAGGATGCCATTGAAATGGCTTCGCGGATATCCCAGAATATCAACCATATTGCTGATGAGGGGAAAGAAATAGCCGGGATATCTCAGGAGGTCAGGAGCCGTAATGAAAAAAGCGGCGAAATACTGCATCAGGTGATTCAGGGAATGGGTTCGATATCCGAATCAACCATTCAGAGCAGGGATATTGTTGCGCGCCTGATGGAGAAATCAGAGGAAATCGGCCGGTTTGTTGAAACCATAACCGGTATTTCTGAGCAGACAAATATGCTTGCGCTTAATGCCTCCATTGAATCAGCCAGGGCAGGAGAGCAGGGAAGGGGATTTGCTGTGGTTGCCTCTGAAATCCGTGCACTGGCTGAGCAATCCCAAAAAGCTGCCAGTGATATTGCTGAACTGATTGAACAAATCTCCGAGGACACTGAAAAGGCTGCAAGCGCGATGGATACCAGTTCCGCATTGGCTGCTAACGGTCTGTCTCTGATCCGGGAAGCGGGCAGCACCTTCGGTCAATTATCCCAGTCGGGTAAGGCAATGCATCTGAAGATTGCGGAAGTAAGCCAGGCCACAAATAATGTAGCCGCAGACAGCTCCAAGATCGTTGCCCTTGTTGAAGGGGTAAGGGATTTGAACAGGAAGAACCTTGCCGAACTGCAGGAGATCGCCGCCGCTGTTGAACAGCAATTGGCTTCCATGCAGGAGGCGGCGGCGTCAGCAGGATACATCGAGGACATATCAAAAGATCTTATGGAGGTTGTGGAAGGATAAGCCTTGCCAGACCGGAATTATCATTGACGGCTAAAGATTACCCGTATAGACATTTCTCAGATATTCCCTGGCGATATCAACCAGGGAATATATTTTCTCCGGCGGAGTGGAAGGTCTGTCCAGCATTTTATAGTTTGGGAAGAAACGTGACAGATGGAGGGGTATCTCCGGGCTTACCGATGAGAGCCAGGAAGCAAGCTCCTCCATCTCCTCTTCGCTGTCGTTAAGACCCGGAATGATGAGTGTTGTAACCTCCACATGACAGGATTTGGCCGCCATTTCAATGGTATTCTTCACATGCTGGGAAATGCCTCCGCATATCTCCCTGTAAAACTCATCTCCAAAACTCTTTAAGTCGATATTCATGGCATCAATAAAGGGAAGAAGCCCACTCAATGGTTCCTGACTTACATATCCATTGGATACCAGAACATTTTTCAGCCCCTCTTTATGAGCCAGTCTGCTGCAGTCATATACATATTCGTAAGAAATCAGGGGTTCGTTATAGGTATACGCGATACCCACATTCCCTTCTGGTACAAGTTCAAGAGCTTTTTCTACCAGATCTTCCGGTGAAATATAGACCGATCTTGACCTGCCCATCCGGAAAGGATCCTGCTTTGCAGCCTGTTTTCTGTTCATGGAGATGGTATGGTTCTGGCAAAAACTGCATTTGAGATTGCATCCGTAGCTTCCTGCGGAAAGGATAAGGGAGCCGGGATGAAACCCGGCAAGGGGTTTTTTCTCAATAGGATCAAATGCCAGAGCTGTGATTTGGCCATAGCTTTCCGCAACTAAAACCCCATCATGGTTATGCCTCACACCACATATCCCGGTGTGCCCGGATGGGATATTGCAGTGATGGGGGCACAGATGGCACCGGACTCTTCTATTGTCAAGTTTTTCATAATACATGGCTGGATGTTGTTTATTGTCTGCCATATAGCCTCCTTATGCCATTTCGGGATGATTACTCATGACGGATCACTTCAAAACGTTCGAGGGAATAGTTCTCGTTCCTTCCAATGCCTGCCTTTTGCCTGGCGATTTCTACCTGCTGCTCGACGGTATCAACACCCTCCAGGTTGGGAAGTAGCAACCCGCTCTTATATCCGGAACTGACGATGACACCGTACCGGATCACATCCAACTGGCTGATATCGTCCACAGGTTCCGGTTCTCCAAGGACATCCACACTGTATACTATATCATCAAGTTCACTTTCCCTTACCGGGCTGAATCTGGGATCCTTTGTTCCTGCGCTGATGGCATTCTGGATGATTTCATCGGCAATGCTGGGGCAAGTGGGCGCTATGGTTCCTATGCATCCCCGGAGCTGCCCGTGCTTTTTCAATGATACGAATACGCCGGCTCTTTCCTCCATCATCTCACTGGGAAGTCCCTTCGGCTTGGATATTGTTTTCCCCGTGCGGACATAGGTTTCCAGGGTCAGCCTGGCTAGGGCAACATAGGGATCCTCGTTATCCCTGATCTTTTTCATCTTCTGAGCCTGGATATCTTCCTGTTTGCCTATGAGATCACGGTCAGGATTGGGCTGTCCTATATTTACTTCTGCCACCATATAGCCCACCCCGAAGGGACCTTCGTAGGAATGGACGGTTGTTGAAACATCAAGACCATTTAATGCTCCGGCCATCATTATGAAGGATCTCAAACCGCACTCTCCGGCTCTGGAGCATAGCCTCTCATCCATATTCAGCATTTTTTCAAAATCAGCGGCCTTGACAGTTTCCACTAAAAGCCGGTCGAATTCAGGCCCATGGGGATCATAGCCATAGGGACCGTCATGCTTCAGCCTGTGAGAAAGATCACCGCTGGCTACAAACACAGCCCGACGATCCGACTCAGCAACTGCCCTGGCAATGCACTGTCCAAACTTGTACAGATCCAGAGCCGGTAAACCGGCGATGGAAATCCGGATCAACTTAAAGCGCTGATATTCTCTGGAAATATAGTAGAGTGGAACCAGCGCGCCGTGGTCCAGGAACTTTTCGTTTTGTCCCAGGGTACCTGCGTCAATTCCGGCTGCATTTGCTTTTTCAACAATGCTCTCCAAAAGCCTGTTATCGTTTTGGAAAGATAGCTTAACCCCGGATGCTCCAAAGCCTCTGAAATCACCCTTTAGCACAGGATCGGGAGAAATGTGGATATAGTCACCATAAACCGTACCATGGGGTGTGGTTATTATGATGACATCGGGAGCAAGATCTCCGATCTGTTTGGCGATGGTCTTATAGGCGTTTACAGTGGCAATTGCAGGAGATTCCTGCCCTTTTCCCACTTCAGGGACAATGATGGGCGGATGCGGAACCATGTAGGCTTTGATTATTTCACCCATTTAAAACACCCCAACTTTCCAATAGCTATGCAAATATTAATATTTATCAGGAGCTCATCATTATTATATCAGTTAGCCGGGGGATGATACAAATTCTGCCATGCCTGTGCCGCCCGTAAGGATTGAAAGCACCGGTATAATAAATCATGATAAGGAAGGCATTAGGATCCTGGGCCGGAAAGACGGATCATTATTTTCTCGGGAATAGAATGGCCATCTGTAAGCTGAAAAGGCCTTCTGGAAATCAAGGTGAAAGGGTGCTTTATCTATATGGAATTACCGCTTAGCGTGTTGGAAGAAGAACTGTCGATCTGCAGACTACCTGCCGATTCGCCCGCTCCGGACTGGGCATGGACAAAAGGCTTCTGCTCGGTCACTAGAACCGATAATGAATTATCAATCGTGACGCACAGCCGTTTTGTGCCGGAAGACGTCCTCAAAGAATGCCATTTCAGAGCTATAAGGATTGAAGGAACCCTGGATTTTTCTCTTATAGGGATTTTATCTGAGATCAGTTCTGTCTTGGCCAAAGAAGGAATAAGCATTTTTGCTGTTTCAACTTATGACACCGATTACATACTGGTAAGGGATGAGGTTTTAGAAAAAGCCATAATTGCGCTCAGGAAGGCCGGGCATAAGGTAAAGAGAAGCTGATGATGGAAAAGCCATGAACCCCGGAGCTTGTCCGACTCATATCATGAACTATGATTCGACACCGAAGGAGAGGGAGATTCATGATACAGATAGACGGCATGCGGGTTCGGGATTTGTCCGAAATCGGGCCGTACAGACCTGGGAGCTTGAAACGGCAGGTTCTTGAGACCTTGTTTAAAAGCGCACATACCTATGATTATTCGTGGGTTAAGGAACTGGAGTTCGAGCTTGATCTGAGGGAAAAGATAGTCCGAGCCGCAGAGAAGCTGAATTCCAGCCGGTTCGGTTTCGAGGTTTTTAAAGAGTCAAGATGCAATCCGAAGTTCTGGACAAGAACATCTGAAGGCGGGTTTCTTGTTAGATCGGATGTAAGCCCATATATGGCTATCAGGGATTTCTATGCGAACAGCCATCTTTATGGTACCGAATGCTCTACGGCCATCGTTATCGTATTCTATCTGGCATTGACTGAAGTACTGCCCGAACGACTCTTTAACAGACTCTTTTCTGACATCTATCTGATGAACTGGAAATACCTTGATAAAGATTTGGGGATGCGCTCCTATGAAAACCTTCCGGATTATCTGCCGGGGGATTGCCGATATGTAAAAAACCCCGACGTGAATCCGGAAACCATGGAATGGCAGGGGGAGAATACTATTCAGCTGCTCAACGGATATCATTGGGGACATGGTGTAGGTATACGAACCATTCCCAGTATTATTAGCGTGTTGAACAGACATCGAAAACCCGGTGCCAGAAGATCGGCGTATTTGATGGATCTGGCAATCAGACCAGGGTATAAGTATCTTTATAGGGCATTCAGTCAGTTCCAAGACGTATGATGACAACTGCAGGAAACTCCAAGGGCAGAGGCAAACTCCCGGATCTATTAAGGATGACCGGGAGTGTTTTTTTGCTTTGCAGGGCTTCAACAAATTGAGGTTGGGGAAATTATTTTCCGCAATGCGTTACCTTGATTGACACAATTAAACCTAAATTAAGGATTATTACTATTATATAATTGAAAAAAGTATAAAATTATGGTTATATGGATATTGGTGATGCATAATGTCAAGGCTCATGAAGATAATAAAATCCTTGATACTCTTGGCTATTCATCTGGCAATGTGCATGCTCGGTTATACTCTTATCGAGAAGTGGGCTCCACTCACGGCGTTCCGTGCTGCCATACATACCCTGTTTCCATTCGGGTATGTCAATATTTATATGTTCAGCCAGGTGGGTTTTAAGTTCAACACTGTCATGAGTATTTTGGGGATTGGCGTTCTGATATATGTTATAAGCAATGTGGCAAGTCTAATTATGGAAGGAAGGTTAAAATCTTTATTGAAGGTGGGTCAAATGGATAAAAAAATATCGAGATTAAAGAGTCATTACATAATCTGTGGCGCCGGCGAGATTTGTTGGTTCATCATGGGCGAGTTCTTAGAGGCAAATCTTCCATTCATAGTCATCGATAAAAACCAGGAGTTTATCGACGAGCTTACAGAAAAAGGCATCATGGCGCTTAAAGGGGATTCTTCCGATAACAAGATACTGGAAGCGGCCGGTATTAAACATGCAAAAGGATTGTTAGCCATCCATTCCACCGATCTTGAAAACCTATTAACCGTTATGTCTTCAAGGCAGATGAACCCTGACATGCGCATCATCGCAGCAGTGACAGACAATGCAAACTGCGCCAAGTTTAAGCGCTTCGGAACAGATACCATCATACCTGTAAGCGAGGTAACCGGCAGAAGGATAGCAGCAGCGGCTGTACATCCCACTGTCACCAGTTTTTTTGATATGGATGGAAGAGCAAATGAAGGCATTGCGGGATCTGTTGTTGAAGTTGAGCTGGAGCAAGGCAGTTATCTCGTAGACAGACCGCAGAAAAGCTCCAATATACTATCAAAAACAGGAGCGACAATACTCTGTCTGATAAGAGGCGATGAAATCCAGGTGAATCCAGGCCTGAATGAACATTTTCGTGAGAAAGACAGGCTCCTGGTCTTTGGTACCATAGCACAGATAAATGAGTTTAAAAAATTAGCCTGTTCTGGCGATTCAGCCCGCAAAGATACCTCAGGGTTTGGCCTGTTCCGTGAGAGTTTTGGGTCACTGTTCGGAAATTGGCAGAGGAGAGTTAAAAAGAGCATCAACAATATATCAAAAAGCGTAAAAAGGAGAGCGCCCAAGTCGGGGCACAGGGGAGCTCGGATGAAAAAACCGGCTGAAAGGCCTCGGGTTCTTGAGGAGTTATATGCAGCCAGGCTCAGGAAGGCGGGCAGAGGAGAGGAGTAAAAAAAGACCTCTGCCGAAAGAAGCCTTTCGGGAAGTCTCCAAAGTGAACTTCAAATGGAACAGGACTGTATCATGATTGCCTTATGCTGCTGAGTAAACGCAAATAGTGGTTTGCCTCACGCAATACATGATCTGCCAACAGGGGAGGAATAACCGATTTAATCCTGCATTGCAATAAGCCTTCTGTAGCAGCCCTTTTATAGGCTCTGATTCCTTCGGCGGCTCTATTGCTGTTTTGAATCATTTGTTTTTGGGCTGTCTCCATGCATTCTTTCACAAGCATTTCAAAAGCTTCTGCGGTGGCTCGGGCGGTGCCCTTCAGCTTGTCTTCGGTTGGGTCAAGCATCCCGTCAATGAACTCTGCGTGATCCTCCATGATGTGATTCCAGAAATTAAGCTCGTCACACAGGGTTTTCTTTGGAAGTTTCCGGGACTTTAGGGATTCCAATATCTCCAGATAGTATTCGGATTCATGATTGACATGATCCAGCAGTTCAGGATACAAGGTGATAAAGATCCTGCACTCCAGCCTTCTGGATAACAGCCTTTTTTGAAAGGAAATGACTTCTTTCAAAAGATTATAGGATCTGTTATTGATCTCCTCCATTATGTTTTCAGGCCACTTCTGATAATGCGGATTGGAATCGGCGGCCAATTCATACTCAGCCCGGGTTATATCAGTATTAAGGCTTGCACCGGTTAACATGGAGTTCAGTTCTTCAGCCTTTAAGGTATAGGGGGTAACAAATTCATTGGACCTTATGGCATTTTCGGATATAGACCCATTGGCGTAGTATACCGTATGTCCCAGGAGTTGTTCAAACCCCTGCTTAAGCGCGCTGGCCTCGTGAATTGCGGTGGTTTCAACAGGAGGCAGGCTGGTTTCAACAAAGAATAGATGTTCCTTCATAATTCTCTGGAAGAATAGATTTATTTCCAGAGAAACCCTCACAAACTCATGACTGGAAAGCAAAACATTTCCCTCTTATTCCTCAATATTACCCTATATATCATATTTGGTAAGAAGAAAAATGTGATGGATTTGGAACAGCCTTTAAAGCGTAAGAGGCGCAAGCCCCCAAAGAAACCTATGCTCAGTCGGGGACGATGGGGTCAATCATGTTGTATACCCTGTAATAGTCGTTTAGCTCCGGGTCTTTTCTTACGGCGGATCTGTTTGACTGGAGCAGTTTAACAATATGATAGACATCTATCCAGATCTGGTTGACACCATCCTTCTGGCTCTCGTCAAATATGAGCTGCATGCCAAAATGGAGATGCGGGGTTTTAATATTATTCACATTCTCTTTTGTACTATATCCGGTCATGCCCATATACCCTATGACATCGCCGGCAGTGACAATTTCACCTTCCGCCAGGCTGTTATTAAAGGGATGGTTCTTTCTCAGATGAGCGTAGTAGTAATACCTGGTTCCATCGAGGCTCCTGATCCCGACACGCCAGCCTCCATACCGGTTCCATCCCATAACCTCAATTACTCCCGTTTCCACAGCTATAATGGGTGTTCCCACCGATCCTAACAAATCGTTGCCAAGATGCCTTCTCCTATAGCCGTAGGAGCGGCTGTCGCCAAAATCGTCATAGTGACCGTAGCTATATCCCTTGGCGATAGGTGAAAAGGCTTTCAGACCATACTTTTTGACGTATTTTTTCTCACCCGGATTATCGGGATCATCCACCTGGATCTCGTATTCTCCCACAAAACCTCCCAAAACAGCGGTATAAGCCTCCAGATAATAATCGTAATATTTCATATCGCCCGCTATCTGTTCCATGGTCTGGCCTTCATTAAGCTTCTTTACTACTGCCTCCAGGTCGGTTTTCTTGTATCTTTTGAAATTACCGCCATATTTTGCTGCCAAATAAGCCAAAAGCTCAATCCAGTTAAGCTTAACCTCTTTCCCATAGGATTTGACATCAAGGTTCAGTGTTTCCTTAAGTACGGTGTGGGGCACGGTGAAGTCCACCCATTTGATATAACGTTTTTCATTTTCCTGATTGATGGCATAGAGCGATGCCGGCTCATTAATGAGGTTACCCGCAATAACAGCAGTGAAAATGAGAATGATGCCTATGGCGGCATAGCGAAGCAGTTTCCTTCTTCTAATGACAATCAGCAAAATATCACCTTCGTACAGAACCCTTCCCTTTCACTTAAAAGATATTTGCTCGATTGTCAATTATGTCATTGGAATGATACAAACCAGGGGATAATAAAAAGGACAAGGAGATGAATGCTCCTTGTCCTTTCAATACAGTTTACAGAGTAATGGATACTGTGTGTTCCTTCCCGTCGGTCATGATGGGAACTAGATTTGAAGGCAGCTTCTGCCCGTCAAAATAAACTTCGGAGGCATCGGTTATCCGTTTGAAGCCCGAGCCCTTGTTTATAGTGACATTGTAGCGAGCCCTGCCAGTGTTCAAAGTATAGCTGAGTTTCTCTTCATCGGGTCTCAGGATGGGCTCAAAGAGGATACCCTGGCTTGTGTATTCAACACCAAAGGCGCTCATGAGAGTCAGTATGAGCCAGGTTGAGGTACCGCTTAGCATGGGACCGATATTCTCCCCTGTTTCGCTATTGTTGTATTGGGTGCAGAACCTGGGATTACCGCAGATTTCAAAGGGATTTTCCATGGTCCTGAAGGGTACTGTGATGTCAACCATCCACCAGGCTTCTTCGGCAAGCCTTTTAGCCAGGGCAGTATCCTTAACCCGTTTGGCAGCCTTGAACATGGCGCTGGTGGCCATCATGCAGGCATGTTTGAATACACCACCGTTTTCCCTGTCTCCGGGGAAATAATGATCGGTAGCGCTGATATTGGTGATGGGCCCCAAATCGGAAGGGGAGACCAGCTTGAAGCCATAGGGCGTTTTCAGTGTCCTGTCCAACACATCGAGCATGGCTTCTATCTGCTCATCAGTGGCCGTATCGCTGAGTATGGACCAGCTGAAGGAGTTGAGGAAATACACGCCGTCGATGTTGGGATCTATGGAAAAAGAATCCCCCTTTGAACCCAGGTAGGTGTATTTACCGTCAGGATAGCGGTTGATGAGAACGCGGGCAAAATAGTCTTCCTTCCAGGCATGGGTTTGAATTCTGCTGCCAAGTTCCCGGCTGGCCTTTTCAAGCTCGGCTTTAACCTTAATGTCGCCTTTATCCTGTGCCAGTATTGCCGCTTCATCCAGCGCCAGTTTGAGCAGGAAGGCATTCATGACGCTTTCAGAGTAATCGCTCTTGAAAGGCTCATCGGGATTGCCGCTTTTGGCGATCTGCTCCTTATACAGCTTTTCCTTGGTGGGACCGTCGATAGCATCGGGATCCACCTGCAGCGTATCGTTCCAGTCGGCCCTGTCTATGAGCGGAAGGCCGTGTTTACCGATGGATATGCGCAGTGAATAGTTCAGGATGGCCCTGATGGTATCATACACAGGACGTTCCTTTCCATCGGTGCCCGCTATGGTTACTTTTTCGTCCAGGAAACCCATGTCCCCGGTAAGGGTGATATATCTATAGACCGCCTGAATGAACCAGAGGGCGTCATCTGACCATCTGCCCGGCTCCTTGCCCTCCCAGAAGAAGTTATGGTATGCATAGCCAAGCTCGAAGACCATGCTGCACCATTCCTTCAGGAGCTGCTTGACGAAGTCGGCCATGCCCATGGCGACGAAGTAATACATTGAGGCGAATATATCCTGGATCTCGCGGAACCCGATCTCCCTGTAGCCCTTCTGGGTCTGGCCGAAGGAGCGGGATACAAAGGTCTGATACAGCACCTGGAAGGGAAGGTTCTTGTTGAAATAGGAATTCATCATCTCGTTGGACGATCTGAGCTGTATGAAGCCGCTGTATTCGTCCAGGAACTTCATGTTCTTCTCAAAGGCCTGATCCAGCGCGCCGGGGTCGGCAAAGGTATCACACAGCGCCTTGATTTCATTGACAAAGCTTTCATGATAGCTGTAATCGGGGTTGGTCTTGTCGGAGATCATGCCGGAGAAGTTATCAATGATCCCCGTTTCTCCGCTGCCCACTTCCACGGTGGCGGCCAGCGCGAAGAATCCGGGGCCCTTCCTGCTCAGGTTGTTAGAAAGCCGCAGCAGCCCCTGCGGATCCTGGAGGCTTCCAACACCCACAAACTCATTGTAGTTGGTGCAAAACTCCGTGGGATAGGACACGGAGTTGTCCTCTCGTACCATCATGACGTGGAAGCGCTGATCCGAATGGGTATAGGGAGGGTAATAACCGGGGCTCACAGCCATTACGGAGCCATCTTCGTTCTTAAGTACCCTGCCCTGCATGATGACGTTTGTATAGAGCACGTCTTCCCACTGTCCCATGGGGTTGAAGTTGCCGAACATTCCCGTGTACACCAAACGGAGCTTCCTTTCCCTGTCCGAGTGGTTGATTATTTCAACCCTCTGAACCTCGGTTGCCAGAGGTAACCCCTTGTACTGGGGAAGGATAAATATGAGCCTGCGGATTTCAAGGCCGCATTTTGTCCTGTATATTATCCGGGTATGGTTGTGGGAATGAATGCATTTTGCCTCAGCGATGTTCTGGTGGGTGGGTTCGGCCGAATAGAAGATCTTCTGGCCATTCTCCACCAGGTAAAACTGCCTGTTGGCCGGAAATCCGTTTTCCTCCTGCCGCATATCCCACCGGGTGGCGAGAACCTGGGAAGCAGCATGGGACCGGAAACTTCCGCCTCCAAAACGGTCTACAACACTTTTTGGTGTTGTCTGGAGGGCTCTGGGAAAGCCAACGCGATTACCCAGTAAGAGATTGACATAGAAATGGGGACCGGGCGCGGGAGAAAGAAGGTCTATAACATGCTCCCCTTCCTCATTAAGGTATCCGGCCCATTTATCCGCGTCTTTAAGGATTTCAGACATTGCCTTACGAAGCTCTTCGGACAATTCCGCCTCAGATACTTCACTTCCCATGGCTTGATAAAGGCGTATGCCACCGGTTTCCAGTTTTATAAGAACAGAATACCCTTTCTCAGCCAACTGGTTGAGATATTCAGCCGCCTCTTTGATTTTAAGAAGCTCAAGAACGGCGGGAGCCTTGAATTTAAGGCCTGAAACAGCTATTACGCCTTTGTATGAGCTATTGCTGAATACAGCATCGATAACATCTTTTTCAGAAACCTGTCCGGGGAATAATTTTCTTGCAAGATCCGCCGGGGTGACAGATACTTTTCTGGATACAACCTCATAAACCATGGGAGCACCTCCGATAACTTGTAAGTCTTGTTAACAGCTTGCGAAACCGCGTTTATAAAGCAATAATACCACAGAGAAATACCAGATTCAAGAAACAGGATGTCCTGTGTCAAAAAGTTGTCCCGCCGCATAAAGATAGAGTAGGGGCATGTCCCCGGCATCAAGGAAAAAAGAAAAACTCTTTGACACTCCTGTTCATGTAATGTTTGCATCTGACGAGCGGAATTCGGCGAGGAACATTGAGAGGGGGACATAGGAATACCCGTCAACCGAATAGGTTACATCACATCGTGGTCCTTCATCAGCCTTCACAGCTTCACTCTCCCTGATGTACGAAATCCGGTCAGACAAAGCCTCTGCAAAACGCAGAGGCCTTTTTCATTTACCTTTTTGAAGCGGTATGCAATCATAAGATGATTCTCTTTATCCGGTTACAACTCAATACCTGATTACAGAAAGAAACTTATTTTGTTTTTACCACAACGAACTCTGTGTAGTTTTCATCACTGTCCTGGATGTCGGAAACGAGGATCTGCAGCCTGTTGAGCCGTGCTGCCGAAGCACTGGCAATGGCCGCCGAACATTTGTCGTTTAGTGCGCTCACAGCCTGGGCAGCTGCCGATGTGGTGGAAAAGGGAATAATCCTGTATTCGGGATGCTCACCCAGGAATTTCCCGCACTGCTCTATGGCCTTGTCCTTTGAATAGATCTTCCTGATACTATTAAGGTCTGTACCGGAAGGAGCAACCAGGTTCATGCGGATTTTTAGCTTCAGCCGGTCTGCTATCTCCAGTCCATAGCGTTCGATGAGCTCTGTGGCTTCTGTAACCTTTCCGGCCAGCGTATTTTCAACAGGAAGCACACCTGCCTCTGCTTTCCCCAGGGATACCGCCTCGCATACATCCTCAAACCGCTCGAGCCCCACCATGGCTGAGGTGGGGAAGAGCTTTTCGGCTGCTTCATAGGAAAAGGAGCCCGGAGTGCCGGCATAGGCCACAGAATGGCCTACCGGAATATTCCTGCCTTCAATCCGTGCATATTCCCTGAGCTTTGGCATGATATAGGAAAATTCATCGGGGGTGATGGACTGAGGACCGTCCGAAAGGGCTACCATGGGATTGTTATGCACTTCAATGATAAGCCCGTCCGCCCCTGCCGCCACAGCCGCCTTGGACAAAGGTTCCACCATCCACGACAGCCCGCATCCGTGGCTCGGATCCACCAAAACGGGAAGATGGCTCATCCTCTTGAGAGCGGGAACGGCGCTTAAGTCCAGCGTGTTCCTTGTATAGGTCTCATGGGTGCGTATGCCCCTTTCGCAGAGAATAACGTTCTCATTTCCTTCGCTCATGATATACTCACAGGCCATGAGCATTTCTTCCAGGGTGTTGGCAAATCCCCGCTTGAGGAGAATGGGTTTTTTAAGGCGTCCCAGTTCCTTGAGCAGTTCAAAGTTTTGCATGTTTCTGGCTCCCACCTGGATGAGGTCCACATACTGATCGAAGAGTTCGATATATATTGGATTGGTTATCTCCGAAACAATGGGAAGACCGGCAGCCTCACCGGCACGCTTCAGCAGCATGAGCCCTTCTGCCCGAAGGCCCTGGAAAGCATATGGGGAGGTTCTTGGCTTGAAGGCACCGCCTCTGAGCATGGAAGCACCGGCTCTCTTAACCTGCATAGCAATCTGGGTGATCTGATCCTCGCTTTCCACCGAGCATGGCCCTGCGATGACCACCAGTTCCCTTCCGCCAACCAAAACATCTCCCACTTTGATAATGGTATTTTCGGGATGAAACTTGCGGTTAGCCTTTTTAAAGGGTTCCTGAACCTTAAGAACCTTCTCCACGGCCTCATACATGGACACCTCGTCGGTTGACAGGCATGATGTATCCCCAACCAAGCCCAGCACTGTCTTTTCACTGCCGTAGATGGGGGAAACCACCAGCCCCTGGCTTTCAATCCATTTTTTCAGTTCATCGACCCTGGCCTCGGGTACACCTTGTTTTAGTACGATGATCATAACAAACCCTCCTGTTTAATACTGCGCGTGTACGGCGGGCAAGGCTCCGGCGGATCTGAGCCGCTCAAAAGGAAAACAAAAAAGCCTTCGCCCTGTATAAAGGGACGAAGGCTGTTGCTTTCGCGGTACCACCCAATTTCATCACAAAAGTGATGCACTCGTTGCCAGATACGGGATATAAAATCCGATATCCTGCTCCTGTAACGGTGAGCTTTCCGCACTTGCCTACTAATCCGGCCGGACATTCAACGCGTGTGCTCAAGGGAGAACTTCGGCGGTTATGATGCTTAAAACCATTCTCAGTCCATGATGGTTTTTCCCTGTAAGTCATAAGACGCTTACTTTTCCCTATCATAGCATCCGAATATGAATAATTTAGTATATGATATGATCAAAGATCACCATTTGTCAAGATGTTTTTTATTATTTCTATTGATTATCAGGCATGTCAAAATGATAATACCCGCATAACCTACTGAAGGATAGAGATACCTGACCAGGTTGGAGAACCCTAAAAGACCGGTGAGAAAAGCGCATAGGGCGCTGATAATGATGACAAATCCGGGATCTGACCGCCCGGGCACGGTCATACGCGCTGAGAAACCATAGAGGTTGCCCACTGCCGTTGTATAGATTTCAGCTAAGAGTACAATGCCATAGATGATCTGGACAAAGGGGGACACCCTTCCCGCAATATAGATCATGGGTACTTCCATAGAGACGACCGGGACAAAATGATGCCTGATCGAAAAAAACAGCGCTGCAGCTCCGATTCCAAGTCCAAGCCCGCCCAGAACAGCACCCCTCAATATTACCTTCCTGCTTTTTGCCCTGGCTCCCAACGGTCCCAGTATGGCAAAGGATATTACTGTGTTGTAAGAGGTATAAAGGATGGCTGACCACAGCCAGTTTCTGAGAAAACCTATATTGGGTGCAAAGCTTCGAATGGTTGTTTTCTCCGGTTCTATAAAAAGAGAGAGTATTCCAACACCCACAGCAGATATGAGAAGAAAGGGCACCACAAAGCTTATGGAATTGATGATACCGTTGAATCCCGACAGAACCGTAATTATGGTAAGGGCCGCCATCAGAAACCCTCCAATAAGGGGATGAAGTCCAAACTGCTGTGACATGAGGGCTCCGGATCCGGCAAACATAGCCGAAAGCGTTCCGAACAGAAAAATAGAGATGATGATATCTGAGAATACCGACAGTATTCTTCCCGAGGTTGCTCTTATTATATCGAGATGGGATTCGGCATGGATACGGCTTCCCAGATCCATGACCATATAGCCCAGGATGATGAATAGTGCGGTTACCACCAATAGCCCGAAAAAACCGGCATATCCAAAATAGACGAAGAACTGGAGAACCTCCTGTCCTGAAGCAAATCCTGCTCCCACAACGGTGCCGATATAGGTTCCTGCCACCCTCAGTGTGGAAACTCCCTTATCCTCTGCCATCTTCAACTCCTGAAGTCTATGGATTCTATTAAAGCATATCGCCATAAAGGCTGAATTAGCACCAAAAGGCACACGCCTGTCAGACCTTTCATGGAATCTGAGGTATGAACTCCTTAGAAACAGGGTAAGGCTTTAAGAGCAGCTGTATCTTTCTGTAAAGCCATGCGTTAATACCACAAGCAATTACCGGAGCCAGCTGCTAAAGGTGGCAT
>LFSK01000005.1 GCA_001512555.1 Clostridiaceae bacterium DTU059
ATGTGGAAGAAGGTTAAGGGCAGGAGCGAAATCATCGGTATCACTAACGGCATTCATATCCCGACCTGGATAGACCGTAAGATGCTGGAACTCGCCGAGGAATATAACGGAACAAAGGCAGCAGAGGAAGAGGTCTGGAACAGGCATATGCATAACAAGGATGCTCTCATTGCTTTTATTGAAAAACGTACCGGGATCAAACTTGACAGGGATGTTCTGCTGATCGGTTTTGCGCGTCGTGCCGCTCCCTATAAGAGATCCGGGCTGCTTCTTTCGGATCCGGATTTTGTAGAGCCTTTACTAAAGGAGAGAAAGCTGCAGATTGTCTTTTCCGGGAAAGCCCATCCTCTGGATGATACTGGAAAGGGTATTATCACTGAGATTACCGGGATGGCCCGGCAATACCCGGACAGTATTGTCTTTCTTGAGAATTACGACATGGAGATCGGGCGCATGATGACAAGGGGTGCCGATATCTGGCTTAATAACCCCAGGCGCCCCCAGGAGGCATCGGGTACATCGGGGATGAAGGCAGCCATGAACGGTGTACTCAATGTATCCACACTGGATGGCTGGTGGCCTGAAGCCTGCAACCACGGTGTTAATGGATGGCAGTTTGGGGACGGGTATCAAAGTGATAATATCGAAAAAGCCGACATGCACGACCTGAAGGCGCTCAAAGCCTGTCTGGCTAATGAGGTTATCCCAACCTATTATGAGGACCGGAGCAAATGGGTGGAAATGATGGTGTCTTCCATAAAGACCACCCGGGAGCCCTTTGGCATGAAGCGCGTACTGGATGAATACTATAAAAAAATGTATTAGCCACGTTCCACTGCGTTCCGCTCGCAATGACACCCTAATAAATGTCATTGCGAGTGTTCTGTAATAACCAATAATGAACTTTGGAAAGGAAAAGCCTCCCTGTAAAATGGAAGCATGCCAAGCTCCCAGCGATACGGCATCAAATCAAATTACGGGGAGGCCTGCCCTCCTCGTCGCTTCACATCTTTGCGGATTTCCTCAAAGTAGGTCTCGTCAACCGTTCCCGACTTACGAAATGTCGCCACAGCACTTGCCATTACCTTAAAGTTCAGTTCCGTACCTTTGCTGTCAGCAAG
>LFSK01000124.1:0-21739 GCA_001512555.1 Clostridiaceae bacterium DTU059
ATCCGGCTTTTAAGGGTCATTCTCTCAAGCCTCTCACAGGTTCTGATAACAGACTGAACCTCAGCTTGAAGCGCTTTGATCTCATCCTTCAGAAGGACAACCTCTTTACGGGAGTTATCAGCTATATCTAAAATAGCTCCCCTGCTCTCTTCAATCACCGCAAGTGTACTTTTAATGATGTGATTGATTCTGGTTAAACCTGTTTCGCCACTCATAATCCCTACTAATCCTTAAGAAGCTTCTTCAATTCATTCATAAAGGTATTGATATCCTTGAACTGGCGATAAACCGATGCAAAACGGACATAGGCCACTTCATCAAGATCCCGGAGTTTTTCCATAACAAGTTCTCCGATAAACTCGCTTGTGACCTCACGTTCCAATGAGTTGCTTATATGGTATTCGATGCTGTCAAGCATTCTTTCGATCTCATCGGCCGAAACAGAACGCTTCTCGGTTGCTCGAAGGACACCCTTTCTAACCTTGTCGCGGTTATAGGGCTCTCTGGAACCATCCTTCTTGATAACCATAATGGGCAGACTTTCAACCTTCTCATAAGTGGTGAAGCGCTTGCGGCAGTTAAGACACTCCCTCCGCCTTCTTATGGTGGCACCCTCATCTGTTGGTCTGGAGTCGATTACCTTGTCTTCCTGGCAGGAACAATAAGGACATTTCATATGGTCCGTCCCCCATTCATTCTTTTGTATCAGGGAAAACCCTGCATATATAATTCTAATATTTTTATCGGATTTGTTGAAGGTTTTGCTTAAAATAGAGATGTAAGATTAGAAGGGATTCCGCAAAACAAGGGCGCCTTGCGATAAGGCGCTTAAAACTTTCTGCGAGAATGAGATAAGGGCGGCTGCCATCTTCTACTTCTAGTATGTCATTGTGAGGAGCAACGCGACGAAGCAATCTCGTAGATCGCCGCGCTTCGCTATCGCTACGCTCGCGATGACATACTGATGCTTTACAGACGTGCAGCACAACAACCAGGCTTTACGGGATTCACGAAAGCATATGAAACCATACCAGAGATTGCCGCGCTCCCCTATAGCTTCACTTACAATGACAATAAGGGATACTTATACATATTTCTGCATGTGCTTTAGAGCCGATTTTTCCAAACGGGAGACCTGAGCCTGGGAGATTCCTATCTCTTCAGCAACCTCCATCTGAGTTCTTCCCTGGAAGAAACGAAGATCCACTATCTTTTTCTCACGCTCGCTGAGCTTGCTCATGGCTTCGCTTATGGATATGCTTTCCAGCCACTTTTCATCGCTGTTTTTCTCATCACTGACCTGATCCATGACATATATGGCATCGCCTCCGTCATGGTAAACCGATTCGAACAGAGAGATGGGTTCCTGGATGGCATCCAGTGCCATAACCACATCTTCCTTGGAGATATTCAATTCCTTTGCTATGTCAATGATGGTGGGTTCACGGGATTCCTTCCCTATTAGCCTGTCCCTTGCCTGCAGGGCTTTATAGGCCGTGTCCTTCAGTGACCGGCTAACCCGGATGGGATTGTTGTCCCTTAAGTACCTTCGGATCTCACCAATAATCATGGGCACTGCATATGTGGAAAACTTCACGTTTTGGGTAACATCGAAATTATCGATAGCTTTGATAAGACCAATACAGCCTACCTGAAAAAGATCATCCGCGTTCTCTCCCCGGTTTCCGAACCTCTGGATGACACTCAATACCAGTCTTAAGTTTCCGTGAATAAACTCCTCCCGGGCAGCCTTGTCGCCCTTTTTAATCTTGACGAAGAGCTCATCCATCTGTGAACTGGTAAGCAACGGAAGCTTGGATGTATTGACACCGCAAATCTCAACCTTATTCATCATAAAATCAACACACCTCACTCGCAGACTGAATTGGTTTCGTTCACCTACAGTCTTGTCCCTCGGAGGTGTGTTTTATGCGGAATAAAATCTTGAAAATATTTATAAAAAGCCTTGACAAGGCAATTACGCGAGAAGCATGGCTTTACGGATCAGAGCATCCTGCATATTTCCCGCTTCAGCCTTCCAAGTATTCTCTTTTCCAGTCTGGAGATATAGGATTGAGAAATACCCAGCATGTCGGCCACCTCTTTTTGTGTTTTTTCAAGATGGTTGTTGAGGCCGAACCTGAGCTCCATTATTTTCTTTTCACGACCGCTTAGCTTGTTCATGGCGCTCACCAAAAGCTTTCTGTCGGTTTCCTCCTCCAGATTTCTCTGGATGATGTCACTATCGGTCCCCAAAATATCTGAAAGCAGCAATTCATTACCATCCCAATCCACGTTGAGTGGCTCCTCAAAGGATACCTCACTGCGAGCCCTACTGTTCTTTCTCAGATACATCAGGATTTCGTTCTCAATGCAGCGGGAGGCATAGGTGGCAAGCTTTATATTCCTGCCGGGATTATAAGTATTGATGGCCTTGATAAGGCCAATGGTTCCTATGGAGGTGAGATCTTCAATGTCTACACCAGTGTTCTCAAACTTTCTTGCTATGTAAACAACCAGCCTGAGATTCCTCTCTATTAGCACATGCTTGACCGAACAATCCCCCGCCTCAAGATTCTCCAGCAACTCCGCCTCTTCCTGCGCCTGCAGCGGTGGAGGCAGAATATCATTTCCTCCGATATAGAAAACTTCGTTAACAGGCTGATTGTTTCTGGAAACAAAATTGAAAAAGAATCCAAATACCTTCTCAAACATATCGACACCATCCCCTTCCTGTAGTACTTGTCTGCGTACGTTCAACAGTCTGCTATATGTTCGCCAGTGATGCCGGACCTAAAAGCGCTGTATATCTGGAGCTGTTGGATAGCTTAATGCCACAGATGCCAATTATCGCATTTTTAATCTCCTTAAAGTTATTCCCGTGAAGAACCTTTATTGAATCAGGTCTGAATCCAGCCAGAATCCCGTTTTCCCTCCCTATGGATTTGAAAGGGATCAAATGCATCCTGCTTTTCCATGACGGATTGATCTCGGCTTTAACCTTCTCATCGGGTACCTTGCTGGACAGGAAAAAGTCATAGACATCAGGTGGCACAATGTTTTTGACCGACTCGGCTTCCACAATGATAACGGGATAACCTGTTAACGGGTCAATCAGCGAATTCCCTGTATCAACCAGTGCATTGAACCGTGCAGATCGCTTTCCAAGGATGACATTTACCAGTACAATGCTTCCCTCTCTCACCGCTTTACCTGACAGTATCCTGCCGATTGGCCGGACAAGTATTATGCAAAGCCCAACTGCAAATAAAAAGGCTTTCAGCACACCCTGAGGGCTTATGTACATCAATCCTCCGTAAGTCAGCATGCTTCCTCCCAATATGCCTGAAAAGGCATAGGTGCAGCCGCCCAGCATGAAGGCCACCAGCAGCATGATTCCCCATCTTCTCAGAAAGTCTGCAGCACTTTTTACCCTGAAGGATATCAGCACCATCAGCATGGAGAACAGAATCTTGGCAGGCATCGAGGCAATCAATGGGTTGGACCAGTAGATCACAGCAAATACAGCATAGAGAGCTCCAACCGATGAGGACAGAAGGATCCTCCATAGCCTTGAGGGGAAACCCGACATCACACTGGTCAGCTTCAGGATAAAACAATTGGCGAGTAGGTTTTCAAAAAACAACAAGTCTGCGTAAACCACCATTCCTACTCCCCTCCCTTAGCTTGATGGTTTCATTAAAACTATTATTCAGCTGTCCCTGATTTATGAGTACTAACCTCATTATGCCGGGAGATTTTTCTCATTGTCCGATATGCGCTCCCGGCAGCGTTTTTTCTTAAATTGATTATAAAAGCTGCCGAGCTGATTTTATGTCAAATCAGGTTATAGCCCGATGAAAAATATGTCGTATAGTTTAAAAGCCTTTAAAACCTTACTATAAGCACCTTTTGATTTCCCGTAACACTCCATTTTGGCTCGGAATATGATGTCTATGTACCGCTTGCTGGAGTGATTGTATGCCCGGGATAGCCGGAATTGTCAACCCATTGGCAGATATATCCAATCAGTGCAGCCATATCTGCCCGGTTTCGGATGCTGTTCGCACAAGAGGCCCGGTTGGAACAAGCCTGTACGTATCCCCTCATTCCATCATGGCCTGCAGGATAGCCAACGAATCCATGGCCGGCGAGAGCCCATGTGTTACAAAAGTAAAACAGCACGACAAGGAATACATCATAGTCATGGATGGCACCATCTATAACTACAGAGAACTTCGTTCTCAACTGGAATCCTATGGCTGCAAGTTTCAGGGGAATTCTTTTTCCGAGCTTGTTGGTTATGGTTATGCCATATGGAATTCGGCTTGCTTTATGAGACTCAATGGACTGTTTGCATTAGCCATATGGGTTGCTGATGACAAAAAACTGGTGCTGGCACGGGATCACATTGGAGCAAAACCGCTCTATTATTCATTCCTGAGATCCACCATGGTCTTTGCATCCGAAATCAGGGGGGTCACCTCACACCCCCTGTTTAAGGCAGAAATAGGCGTTGAAGGTTTGTCAGAACTTATCTGCCTTAGCCCTCGAAATACCCCGGGAAACGCTGTTGTAAAGGGAATCCATGAGCTTAGACCTGCCCATTATTTAACCTTCAGTCCCGATGGAACAGTCGTCAGCCGCTACTGGAGGATAGAAGAAAGAGAACACACCGATTCTGCCGAAGAGACAGCACGACAGATCAGGGAACTGATCACTGAATCCATATCCATGCAGGCAACAGCCGATTGTCCGGTATGCGGTCTTCTATCCGGGGGGCTGTACTCAAGCCTCATCACCGCAATTATCTGCAAAAATAAACATGCTCTTTTCAACCATGTCTACAACACCTGGTCTGTGGAATATGAAAAGAGCAGCAAACTTACTTCAATAAGCTTTCAATCTGATTCGGACATACCATGGATCCGCTGGATCTGCAGGGAACTTGGCACACGGCACCACTATATTTTGTTATCTACAGAGGATTTACTGGAAGCCCTGTTTGAGGCATCCGAGGCAAGGGGGACTCCGGGAACCGGTGACTATGACAGTGCATTGATGCTTTTGTTTCGTGAGATACGTAAAGAGTTCCCCATCATCATTTCAGGGGACTGTTCCGACGAACTCTTCGGATATGGTCTTAAATCCGCCGATCATTCGGCTACGGGCAAGAGGCGTTTTCCATGGGCCTCCAACCTTGCAGAAAAGATCAGCGTCTTCAACACCGAAATTGTGGAATGGATAAAGCCCTATGAATACATAGACAAATGCTATGAGGAGGCATTATTTGAATATCCCCGTTTTGCGCTGAACGCCACAGGCCTTAAAAAGGATTATGAGGCGCAATGGTTCAGCCTTTACTGGAACCTGCCCTGCATTCTTGGCCGCCTGGACAGAACAAGCATGTCCTATAACCTCCAGGCTAGGGTTCCTCTGTGTGATTACAGATTAATTGAGTATCTGTGGAATGTTCCCATTGATATGAAACGGTACAATGGTGTGGAAAGGGGAATACTGATAAAATCGGTTCAGGATCTTCTTCCCCGTGAAATCCTCGAGCGAAAGAAGCGCGCCTTTCCAAGACCCATAGACCCGTTATATGGAGAAAAAATTCGAAATGCACTTAAAGAATCGGTTTATGATACTGAATCAGCCCTGCGCTATCTTTTGGATATAAGAACCCTGGAATCCATGATGCGCCAGCAGGATGCCTGTAAACGCCAGACCTCCTATCAGCAGTTGTTCATTTGGCTGATTCAACTGAACGGGTTCTTCAAGAGCCACAACATCAGAGTTCTTTAATTGCCTGTACAAGGGTCTCCACTATTTTATCCTCGTCAACCTTTTTGATGATCTGTCCCTTTTTAAAGAGAACTGCAGAACGCTTGCCTCCGGCAATCCCGATATCAGCCTCTCTGGCCTCCCCCGGGCCGTTGACCACGCAGCCCATTATAGCCACCTTTATGGGCTTATCCATACCTTCCAGTGCCTGTTCAACTTCGCTTGCAATCCTGATGAGATCGATCTGAGTCCGGCCACAGGTCGGGCATGATATAAACTGAATGCCCTTTGAGTAAAGACCGCAAGCCCGCAGAATCTCTTTTGCAGCACGTACCTCCTCAACAGGATCCCCGGTCAGCGATACCCTAAGGGTATCCCCAATACCATTGAGCAGCAAGGCTCCTATCCCCACTGCCGATTTGATGGTTCCCCTGTAGGGCGTGCCTGCCTCGGTTATTCCTATATGAAGCGGATAGTCGGTTTTTTGGGAGAGCAGATGATATGCCTTATACGACATGACCACATCCGATGATTTTATGGAGATTACAATATCCCTAAAGCCTAAATCTTCCAGGATAGCTGCATGGTTAATGGCGCTTTCCACCAAAGCCTCGGCGCACACCCTTCCATACTTGTCCAGAAGCAGCTTTTCTAAGGATCCGCTGTTTACCCCGACCCTTATAGGTATACCCTTTTGGGAGGCCATGCTTACAACTTCCCGTACCCTGTCCTTAGAGCCAATATTTCCAGGATTAATCCTTATTTTATCCGCACCGTTTTCCATGGCCTTAAGGGCTAGTTGGTGATCGAAATGGATATCGGCTACCAACGGAATACTTATCTGTTCCTTAATGCTTCTTACAGCCTCTGCCGAAGCCATATCGGGCACGGCTACCCGCACAATATCACAGCCCGCATCCTCTAAGGCCTTGATTTGAGCCACAGTGGCTTCGATATCACAGGTAGGGGTATTGGTCATGGACTGTATACTGACAGGCGCATCCCCACCAATGGGGATGTTCCCCACCATAACCTTTCGTGTGGGGCGCCTTTTTGCGAGTTCTTCCACCGATCCATCCAACCTCCCTTCTATAAAAACCATCTAGGTATATCATTGAAGAGTGTGGCGATCAAAAAGCAGATAAGAAGCATGAAGCCGATCATTGAGATCAGCCCAACCCTTTCCTGTGGCATGGGCTTTCCGCGGATCTTCTCAATCAGCAGAATCAGAAGTATGCTACCATCAAGAGCCGGGAAGGGCAACAGGTTCATGACCCCCAGATTGATACTTATAAAGGCGCTGAGATACATAAGGTTCAGAATGATATCAGAAACAGGCTGCTTCTCCTGAACAACACTGCCCACAGAGCCAATTATGCCCACCGGCCCGGATAACTCTCTAAAGGAAATTGTTCCGTTAAACAGCCATCCCAGGGTTACGAATACATTGCGAATGGTCGAAACAGAAAAATTCCAGGCAGCCTTTATGGTGCCGAAGAAACTCCCCTTCTGACGCTCAAAACCCAGATCCAGTGTGAACTGGGAATAAGGATAGGGCTTGATGTTTTCAAAGATGAGAGTCTTGCCGTTTCTTGAAACTTCAATGGTAAGAGGAGCCTCCTTATCAGGCCGGGTCACATTGAGCACCTGTTGTATTTCCCTGGTGCTGTTTACCGGAATACCATCAATCTTTGTTACAATATCTCCCCTTCTGATACCGGCAGCCCGCAGCGGGGAATCATCTTCCATCATCTGGATCTCATTGGTGCCAACACCATTTTCCGCGACGGCAGTAAAGCCCAGGCGCCAAATGGTCTGAGTCCTGGCTGGGGTGATGGTGCGGGTAACCCTTTCACCTGTATCGGCGTCCTCATAGATAATATCTTTTGGAGAGCCATCTTCTCCATACAACATAATACTGATGTCTGAGGCGGGATCATATAGTCTTTTACCTGCGTAGGAGATAAGCCTGTCGCCCTGCTCCATACCTGCTGCCCTGAGGGGCGAGTTTTCTCCAAGATAGGAAACCCTGTTGGTGGCATATCCCACAGAGGACAGGACTATAGCAGCCAAAACAAAAGCCAAAATTATATTCATGACGGGCCCGGATCCTATCACCAATGCCCTCTTCCATATGGGCTGCCTTGTGAATGAACGTATGTCATCAGAGGCTTCTTCATCATCATCCTCCATCTTAACATAGCCCCCCATAGGAATCAGACGAAGGGAATAGACCGTCTCACCCTTTTTCACTGAAAAGAGTTTTGGCCCCATAAATATTGAAAATTCCAGAACCTTGATACCCACAGATTTTGCCGCTATGAAATGACCCAGTTCGTGTATCAGTATCAAAAAGCTTAACGCAATTAATGCAACTAATATACCCATCTATTCTCCTCCGCTTATACGGTTTGTCATTTTATCTACACCCATCATTATGGATTCTTACCCACATTCCCGGCTGATGTGATGATATCCGTTGCCATCTCCCGGGAAGCCAGGTCAGTATCTATTATATCGTTGAGGGAAGGCTCAATATTCACCCGATGTTTACCCATGACCTGCCGTATGATCTCAGGTATCTGGTGGAATTGTATCTCTCTGCTTAGAAAAGAAGCCACTGCCACCTCGTTGGCGGCATTCATTGCCACTGGCAGAGTCCCTCCGGTTCTTGCCGCCTGGTAAGCCAGCATCAGGCATGGAAATGCCTCCATATCAGGTTTTTCAAAGCTCAGGCTTCCAATCTCAGTCAGGGAAACACGGCGGAATGAATTCTTAATCCGTTCCGGCCAAGTAAGGGCAATCTGTATGGGGATCCGCATGTCGGCCGCACCCAGCTGAGCCATGATGGATCCGTCCACGTATTCGACCATGGAATGGATTATGCTTTCCTTGTGTACAACAACCTCTATGTCATCGGGAGTCATATCGAAAAGCCACATGGCCTCGATGACCTCAAGCCCCTTGTTCATCAGGCTGGCGGAATCGATGGTGATCTTGCTGCCCATGGACCAGTTGGGATGTTTGAGAGCCTGTTCCAATGTCACATTCCTCATCTGCTGGGCTGTAAATCCCCTGAAAGGGCCGCCTGAAGCGGTCAGTATAATTTTTCTTATATCCTGTTTTCTGTTTCCCGCAATGCACTGGAAGATAGCCGAATGCTCACTGTCCACTGGAAGGATTTGAACCCCATGTTCCTTTGCCTTTCTCATCACTATAGATCCAGCTGTCACAAGCGTCTCCTTATTTGAAAGGGCAATGTTTTTACCCGCTTCAATGGCGGCCAGTGTGGGAACAAGGCCTGCTATACCCACCACCGAGGTTAGAACGGTATCTGCTTCCTGATGGGTTACGGCTTCAATGATACCTCCCATGCCACCCAAAACCTTGCAGGGTAAATCGGCTACGGAAGCTCTGAGCTCGTTCGCTGCCTTTTCATTAAACAGAGCGGCAACCCGGGGTCTGTATTTTCTTATCTGTTCCTCCATTAATGACACATTGGAGCCTGCAACGAGGGATATAACCCTCAAATTCAACAAATCACAGACTTCCAAAGCCTGCTTTCCTATAGATCCGGTGGAACCCAGTATTGTTATTCCCTGTGGTCTGTTCATTATCTGTCAATTCACATCCTGTTAAAAGAATAAGCTGATATAAAAATACACAACCGGTGCTACGAAAAGAAAGCTGTCACACCGATCCATAATACCCCCATGTCCAGGGATAATATGGCCAAAATCCTTGATGCCGGCTGCCCTTTTTATGGAAGAGGCAGCCCAGTCCCCTATCTGGGAAAGGTTTCCGCATAAAATCCCGATTATAGCAAAATGATAGACTTCAACCGGAGCATTCCAAGGTTCGTTAATAAATATGATACCATACAACACCATTACCACCATACAGCCCAGTGCCCCGCCTACGGCACCTTCCACAGTTTTCTTGGGGCTTATAGCGGGAATGATTTTATGCCTTCCAAATAACGTCCCCGTAAAATATGCAAATATATCTGTAACCGATGCACCGATGATCACCAGCCAGATATACTCAAAGCCACGATCCATATTCCTTATCATGATGGCAAAGGACAGCAGGAACGGTATATAAGCAATACCAAAGAGTGTATGTGCAGCATCCTCCATTTTAAGCTTTTTGCTTCCAAAAAGGATCCTGGAAAAAAGAAAAACAATAACGAGAAAGAGCAGGGCATACACAGCAGTATCTGAAAAAAGGCTTCTCATGAGTTGAGCCAACTCTGAGCTTTCCTGAGCTGGAAGTGAAATCATAAAGCCATGAGCGGTCAAAACAAATGCAGCCACCCATGATACCCATAAATCCACCCTTATGCCCCTGTGTTTCATTGCCCCTGCATATTCATAAATTCCAACGCAGGAGACAAACAAAACCGCCAGGGCAAGAAAAATGGATGGGAGCAGCAGAACGGCAACTAAAAGGGCTGCTGCGATAACCCCACTGACAATTCTGGTTGACATATTAAAGACCCCCGTATCTTCTTTCCCGCCCTTGATAATGTACAATGGCATCATGCAGGTGTTTTTTTCTGAAGTCAGGCCATAGGATATCGGTAAAATAAAGCTCTGAATAGGCACACTGCCAGAGAAGGAAATTGCTGAATCTGATCTCTCCGCTGGTTCTGATCAACAGATCAGGCTCGGGAATGCCCGCCGTCCACAGCCGACTGGCAAAGGATTCTATGGTAATCCCGGATTCCGTGATCCTGTCATTTTTATAATCATCAGCCAGGGTCCTGCATGCATTAAGGATATCCTGCCTTCCACCGTAATTTATGGCGATTACAAGATCCAGCCCTTCAATATGGGCAGTGTTTTTCTCCACCCGCTGGATCTCGGATACCATTTCATCAGGAAGTCCAGCCCTGTCTCCTATCACCCTGATTCTTACAGGCTTACCCTTAAGCTCATTCTCTGAGTTCTTCAAATAGTCCATCATGAGCTTTAAAAGCTGATCCACTTCTTCCTGAGGTCTTGACCAGTTCTCGCATGAAAAGGCGAAAACCGTCAGATATCTGATGCCCAGGTTGTAGCATTCCTCCACTATTTTTTTCAGTACCCTTGAGCCTTCCCGATGTCCCATGCTTCTGGTAAGCCCGCGTCTTTTAGCCCACCTGCCATTACCGTCCATGATAATGGCAATGTGCCGGGGCATGGCTTGAGGGTTTAACAATGTCTTCTTTTTTTTATTTGATCCCATTCATATGATTCCTTTTCAGGATATTATCGGGCCATGAAATATACCCTTTGACCAACAACATCATACCAAAAACCGCTAATGATTGCCATAAATAATATCCATAAAAGTATGATTGGATATGGAGGAGAGTTTTCATGCATTTCCCGAAACAATATCTGTTCAGACCATGCTTTCAGTTGAAGAAAACCCCTATAAATTATGGGTTTTGAACCCTACAAGGCTTACATTTTCAACTCCTTCAACAGCCGTAAGGATATCAGTGAAAGCCGAATCCCCCTTGATAAGGTGAACCTCATATGTATACTCCGCTTCCTGTGCAAATGAGGTTTTAGCCTTAAAGCGATACTTTCTGACGTTCTTTTTAATTACTTCCTCCAGCTGGCTTTGATTAACTTTCTGATTGGCATTGATCACAAGCACAAACAGGTTTTCCCTCCCGGTGATCTTGCTCATGGCCAACAGAACAGTACCAATGACCAGGCAGCCCACCGTGGCAATAAAATAGAAACCAGCACCAATGGTAATACCCATGGTGATGGCCCAGAACATGTATATGATATCGATGGCCTCTTTAACCGCGGTTCTGAATCTGACAATACTCAAAGCACCCACCATGCCGAGGGAGAGAAGAACATTGGATGTGATGGTCATAATAACCAGAGTGGTTATCATTGTAAGTGCCACCAGAGAGACCGCAAAGCTGTTGACAAATGCCGGGGTATTGTCGGAAATACGGTAAATCAGATAAATAAACATGCCCGCCAAAAATGCAAACAGTAGAGCAATGAGCACCTGGTTTAAGGTGATACCCTCAAAGGCCTGTGAGTTTAGAAAGTTGTTTTTAAAGATATCCTGGAAAGTTAAGGGTTTGTTCATAAGGATCCTCCTCTAAATGTCCTTGGTCGCTGTCTCATCGGTATATTCCAGCCAATCTGCCCATGGCATATTTTGATATAGACTGTCGGCTGCCTGCCTCCTGAAACACTGCTCTCAAATGAGCGGGCAGCACACCGGTATACTTCACTTCAAAAACAGTGTTGTCAGGTGCCGGCAAATTGATAAAACAGGCGGGTTTGTACAGACACGGGTTTTTATTAATACTGGCTTTTATATGGGAATCAATGGTTATGCGCACGTTCCCGGGGTTATAAACAAAAGCCTTACGCTGATAACTGATTATTACTCTGGGTTTTAGAATTTTTCCCTGAAGATCGGGAAATTCATGAGAAAAGCTCCGGCTGCATGAAATAAACTGAAAATACTCTTCATCGCTTATCTTTACGCTTTTCTTGGATACAATATCTCCACGTTTCTGCTTTCGCTCAAGCTTCTTAAAATTGAGATTATCATTATAAATGCGGATGCGAAACTTAGGCAGCTTGAATGCTCCGTCCAGTTTACCGGACAGGGCCTGATCGTAGAAATCATCGAAATAAAGGGATTTCACATTGTAAACACCATCGATGCCGTTCTTATCATATGGAAGCATGTACTGAAGTTTTTTTTCGAGTATGGCTGCATTCGAGGGCGGTATATAAAATTTCAGCTCATACCTCACAGTGTCGGTCATGTTTTTTCTCCGTCTAATACCAGTAATATGTTGTGGTCTTAAGAACCTGCTGTCTATTATATACAAACCATACAAGCTTTCGCAACTTCATGATTTCTGGGACGGGTTCAGCGTAAGATTCAGGAGCCTTGCCGCGTTTTGCCAGAGAATAGCATCTTTCTCCTGTTCATTAAGATCAAGCCGGTTAAAGAAGGCAAGTTCCCTGTCATGATAGGTAATAGGATAATCGGTTCCAAAAACAACCCTTTCAACGCCGTGTTTACGGATGATGTCCACCGCTTGCTGAGGTTCCATGAATGCGACGGCGCTTGAAGTGTCCAGCCAGAGATTCTTTCCGATAAGGAATTCACCGGCCTCCTTCCATTTTTGGTGCCCCCCCAGATGAGCGGCTATAAGCCTGAGTTCGGGAAACCTTTCTATGACATTAGCAATCCTCTCGGGCGATGCATGATCCAGTTTTTCATCCCCCGCATGCATGAGTACCGGAACTCTGGAGCCTATGCACCTGTAGATTCTGTCCATTCTGGGACTGTCGGCGTCAAATCCCTGAAAATCAGGGTGGAGCTTGATCCCTTTCAGACCAGCCCTGATCAGCCGGTCTATCTCGCCTTCAGGATCTTCAAAATCGGGATGGATTGTGCCAAAGCCTATCATCATGCCGCCGCTGTTTTTGATTATCCAATCATTGACACTGGATACCTGAGTGGGTTTCGTAGCCGTGGAATGAAATACAACATAATCCACACCGGACCTTTCCACGCTGGCCTTTAGGTCACTCAAAAGCCCATTTCCGGCCATTTTGATTCCATAATGGGTTCCGATATGTTCAACCGCTTTCCTTGCAATGGGCTCAGGAAAAGCATGAGCATGTATATCAATAATCCCCAATTGAAACTACCTCCCACAGGTACAGCACCCTGAATGGTTTCATTGCAGACATTAAACAAGGCATATCCATCATACACCTTTATTCAAAAAATTGAAACTCCTCATTGGCCAGCATGAATCTGTCACCATCTTTAATGGGTTGTTCCATATTGGGCTCGATCCGTTCTCCATTGATATAGGTTCCATTGCGGGTGTTCATGTCGGTAATGCAGTATCCATCGGACACCTTTGTAAGCTCAGCATGAACCCTGCCTATGGCAGGATTTTTTATATAATAATCCACCTGTTCTGCCATTCTGCCGATGCGGAACGGCCACTGCCTTATCACAACGGTCTCCCCATCATCCAGCCTCTTTATTGAAGGCATGGTATTGCCCTTCCGGGCAAGAAGAACGGTGCGATCGGACGCTATCGCTGCCTCTGAATGGGAACTGTGCCTTCCCTGATGCTGTCCATGTTCAACTGCCGGCGTCAGTATGGATTTGTTAACATACTCTACCCTTTGTGCCACATGTTTTTGGATGGTATGCTCCCGGATGTCTGTACCGACCCACGCACCGACCTTGTTTAAGGGCTCTTGTATCTTTTTCTCCAGCAACTTTTCAACTTTTTTCTCCGGAGTGAATACCTTTGAGCAGATCAGCCAGAGAACCGCCCCACTTATAAGAACCAGTCCGATAATGGTAGTGAGCGCATCAGGATTTCCAGGTTCAAAGGATCCCTTCATCACCATGACAGCAAAAAGAGCAAGGATTGCAGCAACAGAAGATCCAAGGGTCAGCCATGAACTTAGAGGATATACCTTTTTCTTTTCGGTTATGGTTTTCATATTTTTATCCCTGTTTTCAGGCTTTTTCGGTTGAGCAGGCACTGAGGTTGTTTCGGGCCTTACACTTTCCTGAAGGATGGGGAAGGCGGGCTCACTTAAAGGCTTGGAATATGATTTGTCCGGTGACCCATTCTGACATAGTGAAAAGGATTCCAGCCATGATTTCAGTTTTCCAAGACTGAAGTCGGGCACCTTAAGTGCTTCTATCAGGCGTTGGATGTAATTATCAGCATCCTCATTTTTGAACTTCATCTCCCTGATGATAAGATTGGTAATAAATTGTCTTAAAGGCTCATTTATATCCTGTTCCATGTCCACCAGTGGAAGATATGTAAAAAAGATTTTGTCATCTGCAGGAGATCCATAGATCATGCTGCTGTCCAGCATCACCCCGCCATGATCAAGCAGATGATTTTCCAGTTGATCAAAGACGCCTGTGATCTGGCGCAGATATTGGAAAAACTCCTTCCTTCCTATCTCCTTACGTTCCAATATCTTCTTAAGCGGGATCATGGATGTAATATCATATGAAATTCTGATTTCCTGATCCACCTTTATAATCTCCGATCTCAGGAGAAATGGTATCTGGTTGTTTTTCAGCATCTCCATCTGATACCCGATAAGCTTGCTCCCGTCCTCAAAGATAAAGCGCATCATGCTTCGGTTGGATACGGTTTTAAACTCCTGTATGTATCCCCTGCTTCTGTCTTCCATCAAAATCACCAAACCTTTCTTTCCATAATCCACTACCTGTCATGCTGCTTCCATCTCCGCCCTTTCCCCATCTTCCTCCGGCTTTACGTACACTCCATAATCGTACCGTACCCTTACCTCAGTAATTCCGATCCTCTTAAGCTCAGCGGTTGCGGAATTAATATAATCTTCAATATTAGGTACGGCTTCCCTGGCGTTTTCAGGTAGGATGAGTATCACGATCCTCTCTTTGTTGGGTGCCTTCCACACCCCCGGACGATCCTGTAAATCAAATTCCATGAGTCTTTTACCATGTTTCTCAATCTCGGATTTTATACGGCTGGGCTGTGACTGATAGGTCTTCATGAATGGATTCAGAGTAAAAACATCATACATCTTTACCGTTTCTTCGTCATATATGAATGCATCCACCACGGGATATGTCTTAGAGGTTGCCTTAAAGTTCATATTCATTCTTCTGGCCTCATCCTCAAGCCGTTCCACTTCGGTGTCTTCAATGGCAAGTCCTCTGTCCCAGTACCTCTTGTCGTTATCCATCTGAATCCATATACTGTCTCCGGGTTTTTCCTCCTTTTCTTCTTCCTCATTGCGAGCTGAAGGCCCTCTGCCCGATGTCCATCCGATCACCTTGACCCGGTTACTGAGGGTCAGTTTTGGAACCAGACCAAAGGGAACCGGCGGGTTGATGTTATAGGTGATTATGAATTCCAGAGATTCATTATCACCGAAAATCTGTGTCTGGCCAAAGCTTATATCCTCAATTCCCAGAACACTCTTTACATCCAGACCTGTTGCCGCCCTTTTTTTCAGTTCCTCTTCCAGCATCAGTTCAGATATCAGGCAGACCATTTCCTTTCTGACAGCATAGGACGCCTTTTGCGCGAAAACCGTCAATAACAGCTTTAATTCCTGTTTCGGATCCTTAATTATGCCTTTTACCAGTTCAATTACATTCCTGGTGTCACCTGCAAGCTCCTTCCCCAGGGAGCCTATGCTCTTAATTCGTGATTCCATATCCACCGACGGATCCGGGTCATTGATATTGGAAATCAGGCTGCTGAAGGAATCCACTGCACCAACGATTGTATCTGCCTGGCTATTCAGCTCTTCGGAGGCGCTCTCTCCCAACTCATCAAGTCTTTCAGAGTATTCCTTAAGACCGGAAACATGATAATAGTAACTGGCGTTTGATAGATTTCTGGCCACGCTCTGCAACGACGATTGCATAACATTGTAGGCCATGAAGATTCGTAATACATAGGCCAGGGAAAAAAGGGCGATCATGAATATGGGAAGCACCACCGCAGCCTCAACGGTGGCACTGCCCCTGCGGTTTATCACCGGAATATGGGTCTTGTTACTTCTGTCATATACCTGGTCAGTATCCCTGAGCCCATTCAACAACAATCATCCCCTCCTTACCATTTTTATAGAATTCTTCGGGGATGACCCAAAGATCGATATCTATCCAGGCTTTAACATAGAGAGCAGTATGATAATTGCTGATGATTTGGGAGCTGTCCGGCAAAGCGGTATACATATTCAGCTGAATCAGATCGGAGCATCTCAATGCTTTTTGCTCCGGGGTCACTGTGAGCAGCATAAGCCTGAGATAATCCGTATAGTCCATCATGATCAATCGACCCAGCACATTGTTGGCGCCACTGGACTTGCCCCCTGATGATCCCAGGACTCCGTAAACCTTGTCCGAAACTGCATCAAACCCCTTCTCTATGGTATCCTTCGCAAAGCCTTTCACCTTATCCTTGAGAATCTTATAGGCATTCGACTGAAATATAAGTGAATAGATCCTGTCCTGTATCTCCTTTCTGCATTCGGCTATGAATTGACTCCCTTTATCCCTGATGCTTTCACAAAATGACGTGAGCTTTGTGACCATGTACTCCCTCAGAGACTCCAAAAAGCTTTCCACTGTGTCCCCTGCAATATTTGTAATTCCATCCAGATCGATGCCGCCTACCAGGTTTTTTGCTTCCTGGCTCACGGAATCATTTATTTCGTACCAGTTCTCTGTAATACTTGAGAATATTACATCAAGCTGCCCGTTGATAAAGGACATGACAGTCTCCTCAAGGTATTTCGCCCCTTCATCTATAAGCTCCTCGGACTTATCCACCACAAAATCTTTGACACTCTCAATGACGTTGTTGATCAGGTAATCCTTGAAAGTTTGCCATTGAAGGAACCAATGCTTACCGAATTTAATGAGGGGTATCTGCTCACCTTCCATCAGCTTTTGGGTATCCAGCCACGATTCTGCGGCAGCCCAGCTTACCAGCAGAAAATTTTGAACTATGGGCACTCCTATAATGGTCCATCCGGCCATGGATGAAGCAATATTAAAAGTGATGGACAGCTTTTCAGGATCAGAATAGACATGTAGAAGGTTGAAGATCAGCCGTATAACTGTTATTGAGCGCCTTGCCGCGGCAATATTGCTTTCCTCGGAAGATTGTCCGAATATTATGTACTCCACCTCTGCCTTATCAAAGAAGGTTTTATCCAAAGGCCTTAACCAGCCGATATCGTTCTCCAGGACATTTTCAACAGTGGTATAGTTTTTGAAGGCCGAAACGATGTACTCATTCATATAAACACTCTTGATCAAAGATTCGCCCGCATCCTCCATAAGGTCGCCGATGGAGCTGAAAAAACTCCTGATGCTTTCCAGCGCGTTGTCAAAAAAGCCTTTTTCCTCTTCATTTACCGTATCAACACCCTCAATAGGGTCCTCCAGCGGGTTGTGCAGAACAAACTTGTCCTGCTCTGTCATAAAGGCATGCTCTGAAATCCGGGCAAGACTCTCATCAGAACTAACAACACCATTTCTTGATGGTATTGATAATATTTCAAATAGCTCAAAAATGTCATCCAGGTCTTTAATAATGCCCTTTTCTTGATTTTCTTCTCCCGCATCTTCTTGCGATTCATCCTTGCCTTCTGCGATGACCGCTGCTGTGTCCCCCGTCTTTCCCCTTGCGTTTTGAAGGTCGGGGTTCTCGGATTCTTCCTGATGAACTATGCTTTCTCCTTCGAAGGCATTGGCATGCCATATGTCAAACCCCTTCTGTTCTTTCTCTGTTGCGGGAGGTATAAGCTTATACTCTGGAATTACATAGATCTTCCTAGACTTCATATTGGAATAGGTGTCCATATCACGAAGATTTATTTTTAAGTCATTATGATAGGATGTGTTTAAGTCATTACCTGCATACATGCTGATGACTGTATTGCCATCACCTTTATTGTTGATAAGCCCTTCTATCTTCTTGATTTCAGCATCCAAAGCTATAGACATATTCAGATAGGCATCATAGGCCGTGGTAACCGCCTGCAGCCATGCAGAAACCCTGTCCTTATTGTTTTCAAGCTGTTCAAGTATCTGGCCTATATGCTGAGCATCCACGCTGAGAAGCTTTTTATCAAGGTCTGCATTTATCTGTTGGGCGACAGCGCTGTCTGGGCTTTCGCTTATGGCGCTTTCCAACTCTTCCGTATCATCCTGAATCTGCTGGGCCTGTATAATCATGCTCTGCCCCAACTCAATGGCATGGGTACAGTAATTCTCATGCAGTGCCAGATGCTCCTTCAGACAGTATAGAGAAAGCAGCGAGTCATCGGTATATTTGTACATAGTGTTATAGCAATCCAGCACCTTATTGAGAAGCTCATTCAGGCTTTTTATCACCCCGTCAAATTTAGTCTTTTGCTGCTCGTAACGCTTTTTGGCACTGTCATAAGCTGATTTCTTACTGGTATATTCCTTCTCCAGATCACTTATTTGTTTTTCCAATCCCTGGATGATGGAATCTAACTGGGATGAACCTGATGTCTTATCACCGTTTTCTTCGCCTTCATCGTCATCTGAAATACCTGCACTGTTTTTAGCATTTTCCAGTTGATTTTTCTTATTATCCAAGGACGCTTTTACAGAATCAAGTGCGGTTTCTGCGTTTCTATATGCTGTTTCTGCCTGATCATACTCGGGCTTTATTTCCCTATATTCATCCATCTTTTCATTTATAGCATCTATTGTTTCCTGCCTGGGCTTATTATTGTTTTCGTTCTCATTATTCCTTTCAATGAATCCAACGGTAATGGAAGCGAAGTTATCCATTCCATCATTATTATTTATGTTCTCCATTTTCTGGTCTAAGAGCAGCGCAAAATAGATCATGTCCACCCTGATATCATTGAGGATCTTGTCCAGCGCCATATTGCGCTCCACTATCTCCCCTTCTTTAGCAAGGCTTGTCATGGTCTTTAGTTTTTCGAGGAATTCACCCACAGCCTGGATTGGAGCTCGATATTTCATGAATTCTGTAACCTGCTGCTCCAATACATAGGGCTCTGAAAGATTATATATGGGTATGACCTCAACTCGTCTTACCTTGAAGCGGTAGAGATCTGTCACATCGCCCCCTGCGGTCTCGGGGGTGAGGTTATCCGACAGAAGTTCATATATCTCCTTTTCCATGGATTCAACATCCCGAGGATGCATTGCTAACAGGCCAAACTGCTCTTTAAGTTGTCTGTCGTAGGCAGCCAGCATTGACTCGGTGCATAGTTTGAGAGAGGATTGGGCCATCTTGACGGCTTCATTGTAGCGTGCCAAATCCATTAAAATACCGCATAGAGGTATGAGTACAGACAGCAGTATACAGATGAAAACAGTGATACTTCCTTTTTCACGCTTCATTTTGGATGAACCGACCTTTCAAATCACTGGTTCTATTCCAGCATTTTAAGGGCCTTCTTCAGCGGTGAGGCTATCTTTTTCAAAACCTCTCCGATCTTGCTTTCCATCACCTTTTGTATGATATAATCCGAAATATTGATCATTTCTTTCTGATCATAAATCGGTGCTTCTGCATATCCTTTGATGGTCAGCCAGTCGCCCAGACCGATGAATCTCAGAGCTTGGGCTCCGGGTGTGACGTAATTGGCAGTTATGCTCACCTTTATTCTGCTTGTGGGAAAGCCGTGATGATAACTTACGGATACCTTAGCCTTCTTATCCTCTATTTCTTTCATAAGACCAATGTTTTCAAGATGCTTTTCCGCCCAGTTTTCTGCTTCTGCTGAATCGGTCTTTCTGTTATTGCCTATCGGCAGTATATGCCAATATAGCTGCCGGTTATCGTAACTCTCCCGGCTGTATGAACCTGTTGCGATCTCTTCCTCCTTAAGGGGACTGTGACCCCAAATCATGGATAGCCCTTCGGCCGTTGACTCCGCCAGAGCCTGAATGAGTGATCTTTGATGCAGGCACTCAAAAACCATTATCACTGCCACAACGCATGCAATGACCAGGGGCAAGATGATGATATACTCAATAGTCGCGCTTCCCGAGCGCATATCAGCCTTTTTTATCATTATTTGTTCTCCGTCAGAAGGCATTGCCCAGTTCCATCAGCGCAGGCATCATGCAGATCATGATGATGGCAATAAACATGATCATCAGCGGCAACATGAGTTTGGATGAAGCAGCTTCACCCATTTGCCTGGCCACATTCTTTCTCATATCCCAGCATTCAACGCCCAACCGCTTAAGCTCATACAGCATCTGACCTCCACCAAGCTTCATGCTTTGTAGGAGGATTCCTACAAAATTTGTGATCTCTTTTATCTTGCAACGCTCCGAAAAATCGGTATAGGCTTGTTGCTCTGTTAGTCCTGCCTGAATATCGTTGAGGGTTATGTATAACTCGCGGTATAGTGGAGTTCCAGCTCCCCGGTCGCGGACAATTCGTTCAATAGCCTGCCTGATACTGAGTCCTGCATTTACCAGGAGAATCAGGTTGGAAACAAAATCAGGGAAATCCCTTTTGATACTCATAACCTTTTTCTTGTACTGATCGTCAAGGATCTTGTCCGCCAGGAAAAACAGGCCGATACCTGCGCCAGGAACTATTAAATACCACTCTTCTCCCTCAGCTCCTCCTAAGTATCCCAGCATACCTGCAAGGAAGGTACCTAAGAACAGGTATAGTATCTTTGAAGCCCAGTGTATCTTCATATAAAAAGCGGCATACCGGCTCCCATTAAGCATGATCACCTTTTGATGCAGCCAGCTGAAATAGCGTCCCGAACCATTAAGGTTAAGCCGGTCCACCACCCAGAGCCCTCCCGCTAAGATGGGCTTGAAGAAATACTGTTTCTTGTCCAGGGGCGCAAGAAACTCACTGTATTTACGATTCTGCCACAGTTGTATTGCCATATAGAGGACGGCAGAACCTAAGGCCATAATTATACAGAATAATTGCATCCTTTCACCTTCATACCTCTATGTTCATAATCTTCTTTGATATCAGATGCCCAACCAGCAGGAGCAATAATGCGATGGTCATTACCACCCTTCCGGCAGTTGTGTAGAAAAGTGGATCCAGAAATCCACTGCTTGAAGACTTGATGAGATAGACCATAACAAAGGGGGTCAGACTTAGAATCTTTTGCTCAAGTTTCTTCCCCACAATAAGGTTCTCTATTTCCTGCTTAACTTCAATTTTCTCCCGAATAACGTTCGATGTGTTTTTGATAACCTCCACCAGGTTGGCTCCCGCTCTTTTGGATATACTGAAAACATCTGAAAAGTTTTTTACCTCCTCTACCTGAGTGCGCTGGGCAAAATCATCCAGAGCCTCCTCTACTGGGATGTTCATCAATACACGGGCATTTACAAGCTCCAGTTCCTTGATTATGAT
>LFSK01000124.1:21817-22153 GCA_001512555.1 Clostridiaceae bacterium DTU059
TTTTCCTGACGATAACGATACCGATATAAAATAGAGAGCATCCCTGAACTGAAGCTTTACAAGCTCTCTTCTGCGCCTGGCCAGCTCTTTTTTCCTGCCCGGAATCCAGGCAATTCCAAGAAGTGACAGGATCGATGAAATAATCCAGTTGTCATAGAAGATCATCCCCACCAGAAAGCAAAATCCCATTGCCAGAAGGAGATTCAGGATTAATTCGCCGGGCTTCATCCGATACCGGTCATAATTTATAATCTCATGGTTCATATTCATCCCCCTTACAGGGTGACACCCCTCAACTGAGCCTTCCATAGATTTACCATGCTGTTGCCGGTGCGC
>LFSK01000023.1 GCA_001512555.1 Clostridiaceae bacterium DTU059
TTTAGAGCTCTACCAAAGGTCTTTCAGGTCTCATTTCTTCATACTTAGTTAACAGAGCCAATTATTCCTGGTGCAGGATTCACGGACTACCAATCCTACATCGCTGTTATAAGCCATAAACCTGGGTTTATCGGACTCAATAAGTTCAGACAGCATATCCATAGACTTTTGGGCCATTTCAAAGAAGGGTATGCTCACCGTGGTAAGTGAGGGTTTGACGATACCCGAGGCCGGAGAGTCGTCATAGCCTATAATGGATACATCCTCCGGCACCCTTATACCGTGCCTCTTAAAAGTCTCCATGGCTGCCAGCGCCATTTCATCATTGGATGCTATCATGGCGGTAGGAAGCTGATGGCTGCTGATCAAATTCTCTATTTCAGGGATCGCAGTTTTCCCGGTAAAATCTCCTTTTATCATATAGCGGACATCCATGGTCAAACCATGATGTTCAAGCCTTTTCATAAAGGATTCGCGCCTTTTAAGACCCGAATATGTGGTTGACCTGCCCATTATCATGCCGATTCTGCGATGCCCCAGGGAAACCAGATAATCCACTGCTGAATTTATGCCTTTCTCATCATCAGAGTTGATAACGGCGATCCTGGCTTTGGGATTTAAAATCTTTTCAATTTCAGCTGGGTTGTAGTCCATAACGACAAGGGGGTTAGTGGATTTGCTCAGGATGGATTCTATCTCCCTGCTTTTCTCCGTACCGATGATAATGCCGC
>LFSK01000169.1 GCA_001512555.1 Clostridiaceae bacterium DTU059
ATTCTTCTGAAAACCTATTGAATTAGTAAGAGAAAACCTATAGAATTGATATTAAAGAATAACCGAAAGAGAGTGATCGTATGTCGATAGCCTGGACTCCCAATCTGTCAGTCGGTGTAGATCATATTGATGATCAGCATAAAATATGGTTTGAAAAGGCTCATGCACTATTTGAGGCCGGAAAAGAGAAGAGAGCCAAGGAATACATTAAGACAATGCTCGATTTTTTGGATGAGTATACAAAGAAGCACTTTAAAGATGAAGAAGCTTTCATGGAAGAAATACGCTATCCCGAGCTTGAAGCTCAAAAGAAAGCTCATGCGAGCTTTGTGGAGAAACTGGCTAAATTGAAAAGCGATTATGAGGAAACCGGCGGCAGTATTTTGGTTATACTTAATGCCAATAAAATGGTCATAGACTGGCTTACGAATCACATAACAGTCATGGACAAGAAAATAGGCCAATACGTTAAAAATCGATAACTAATGATTAACAGACAAGGGCGGACAAAAACCGCCTTTTTTTTACACAGGTATTTTCTGAGATATCTTTTACATCAACCTGAACGTTTTCACCTCTGGCCACGGCTCTTGCAGATTGCCTTATAAAAAAGAACGGCGGCCAATTTCCAATAGATAGTCGCTGTGAGTGGCAGGCATAAAAAAAGAGGCTGTTATTGCTGTAGCCTCTTTTTTATGCCTATTAGGATAATTAGCCGACTTGAGTTCCCAGGAATATGGGTAAAGTCATCTGCTCAATCTGATCCAGAAGCTCCTCAAGTTCATCCATATGACGATCCTCATCCTTTAGAATCTGCATGAGGATGTCCCTTGTTGCGTAGTCACGAACCTCGCCTGCAAGCGCTATGGCATCATTATAAGCTTTGATTGCATCTTCTTCTGCAGCGCGGTCAAATTCAACCTGAGCTGGAACGTCCTTTCCAATACGAATTTTACTTAGCTCAGTTACAATTGGTGTTCCGCCGAGAAACAGGATCCTTCCAATTAGTTGTTCGGCATGTCTCATTTCCTCTATTGACCGTTTCTCAAAACCTTCATGTAATTTACCGTAGCCCCAGTCCTCGCACATTTCCGCATGAACGATGTACTGATTAATAGCCGCCAGTTCGTCTGCGATTAAAGCATTTAGCGTCTCAATAAGTTTTTGGTTTCCTTGCATGGTAATAACTCCTCCTTTAAAGCAGTGTCGTTATTTTTCAATGGGCTAAGACCTGGCCCATCTGTCCTCATTAGCTTTTGCCTCTTGAAGACCGAAAGATAGTTATGATAGTATTTATATTTCATAATTAGTTTATACCACTCTTTTGCTAATTCAACTCATATTGTTATTCAATCATGTAGAATCACAAAATCAGCGCTTGTTTTATAAAGCTATGAAGATTTAAAGACTTCCCCTGGCAGGTACTGCCTGTTTCGCTGTATTGTCAAAGTTCTTGAACACCTGGGCAGCGGCGAAATAGGCAATGATGGAAGGCATGGCAAATCACCTCTTAACTTGCAAGTATATTGGAAATAATTTTAAAAAAACGTTTTTTGCCTGAATGGTATCGGATTTCTCCCTGAACGGTAACAGTATGATTGCTGAACAAGGTATATGGCTGTATAAAGGATGTATAATCAGCCTGCGGGGGGGTGTAGGTATATGAGGATTGCCATTTGTGACGATGACAGTCAGGATTTGCTGCAAATCGCCTTGCTGGTTGAAGCGTATCGGAATTCGCGGAAGGCGCATCTTGTCTATATCAGCTTTGAAAGCGCCCCGAGCTTCTTGCCTCCCTGGATAAGGAAAATTATGACGTGCTGTTTTTGGATGTTCTGATGCCGGGTATACCAGGGTGCGCAAGGCGCCGTCCAGTTCATGCCTTCGGTTTTATCGGTCGTTTATTTTGTGTTTATCGTCCTGTACTACTTTGAAATGCAAAAACAGACCCGGACCCAGGTGGAACGGGACATGCTGGCCGCCCAACTCCACGGCGCGCATTCGCAGCTTAAATCCCTGCGCCGGATGCAGGAAGCCGCCGCGGCTTATCGGCACGACATGCGCCACCATATCGCCATGTTGCAGGGCATGGCTTCCGAAGGCCAGATGGAAAAAATAAAAAACTACCTGAGAGCTGTACGATCTGATATAGAAGCCATCACACCGGTCCGTTTTTGTGAGAACGAAACGGTCAATCTGGTTCTGTCGACCTTCTACAATAAGGCGATACAGATGGGTGTTTCGATGAAGGTGGAAGCAAGGCTGCCGGGCTTTATCCCCGTAAGTGACACGGAGCTTTGCTCCCTGCTCTCCAACGGCCTTGAAAATGCCGTTTTGGCGGCCGCTGCCTGCCCTGAGCCGGAGCGCAGGACGGTATCGGTCAGGACTGTGATACATAGGAACAACCTGCTGATTTTCATTGAAAACTCATATGAAGGGCAAATAGCTATGAAGGACGGGCTGCCCCAAACGTCTCATGCGGGACATGGATACGGAGTGCGAAGCATCGCGGCCCCAAAATATTTTTCAGAGGTCAATAATAATGTCTCACGGAATTTATATAGATGGAAGGATTGATGAGTATTCGCTTAAAAGGGATTCTCCAAACGGGAATCGATCCATAAGCAGTAAAACGATAGGGCGAGGATACGATAGATGATCGTCTCCTCGCCCACATAGTCAGATTCGCACAGCGCGGCGGACTTGTTGGCACGGGCAAAAAATTGTACCGGATTGCCCCATGTTTTTACCTTTGACAGGTCATCGTGCCCCACTCTTTATCGTTGTAATCTCGTATGGAGGCGGTGAAGGATGTTCCGTCAGCGGTAAACACAAGCTTTACTCCCGCGATATTTGCCTCGCCTGTCGACCACCGTACAAAATAGCTGCCATTTATGTAGGTACTCCCGGTTTCATCATTTGAGCATACTATTTTATAGTAGGAGCCATCTCCAAAGTCCTTTTCAAATGTGACTACAGTTGTCACATTAATATCCTTGCCTGTTTCTGCAACATGAAGCACACCTGTGAAGGTTCCTGAATAGTCAACCTTTTCGGCCTGGGCTTTAATGGTAAAGGTTTTTTCGGTGCTTGTAAACGGTTTTAGCTTTGTGCTTGTCTTTAGTTTGTGATAATTTCACCCTTAAGATTATCGCGTGAATATTTCACCCCCCACA
>LFSK01000188.1:0-14143 GCA_001512555.1 Clostridiaceae bacterium DTU059
CTTGAGTTTTCTGAACAAACATTTAAAAAAGACCATATCTATGATTTGCAGGTTAACGTAAAGGTCAGAGGAAGCGCTGAACCTGTAACCGCTAAGTTCTTCTATTTATTCGGCATAACCTTTAAAGGGGAATCCTTCAATGTTATGACCGATGGCACCAATAATATAGACATGGGACGGCTCATTGAGGGTCAGTCCATAGTGAGTGGTCGTAATCCCAGAATAAAGCTTACATGGAATGTTCCCACCATATATGTGGATGGGGAAGGAGTTAAAGCATTAACGGAATTGGTTGATGAGGATATCCTTGGAAGTGTTTTCGGAGCTGACATCGATGAGGTTCGTTTCCATATTGATATGAATGTGGGCAGGGGCAGCAATAATTCATATTCCCGCGCAATGGTTTACAACGATGATTGGTCCTGTTTTAGCGGGAATACACAGGAGACGCTGAATGAACCGATTATCTATAACACCACAAAACATGAAGTCTCTGTTATTCTGGACAGGAGTAATGGTATTGAGCCGGGAACCGAATATGAGAATACACGGATAAGGTTTGATTTCAAAAAAAGAGGAGTTGGCGAACCAATAGCGCTGGACCGTATTGGACTTAAGACCGCCAGTGCCTCGTTTTCAGTTAAGAATGAAGACATAGACACTACCGGTATTGATTTTTCAAATCCATCTTCAATCTACACTCCCATAGAGTTCAGGATTAAAAAAGTTGATGAAGATATGATCATGGTAGAATTCGACGAGATCAGAAACGGAAACTATCCCGAACTGTTCTACCAGATACAATATGACACAAACCCCAACCTGATATATCATGATATCCATAAGTGGCCAAGGATAAAATGGATTGACCCCTACGCTGATAAGGTGGCGGAGATAATACCCTTCGGACCGGGTGACTATATAGCAGTGGTATTCTTTGCCAACAAGGACTCGAACCGTCCCCTGGGAGCATCTTTGAACCTGAAATCCAGTTTTCTTGATGAGATCTCCATTGATGCGCCCCCACCCTTACCAAAGAACATTGAAGCTACGGTAGGGGATACCAGAGAAAAAAATATTACAGTTGTTGATGTGGGCGGAGCAGAATATGAAACGGAGCTTCTCCTAAGCGATCTGAATATTTCATTTGATGCGCCCCTGGCCTGGAAACAACTTCGCGATGATGGGAAATGGGAAGCTTTCCAGCAGGCTCCATACGGTGGATACGAGGATGCTTCAGTGGATGAGGAGGATATAGAGTACACCTTCCATATTCTGCTGAGCTCCTATCGCCCGGATGCAGACATTGAGGATGGAGAGAAAAGAGAGATCGGTCAGGAAAATATCCAGATCTATATGCCGGTAAAGCAAAAAAGGGTGCTGGTTATCGGAAAGAAAAACCTGACATGGGATCCCAGAAACCCGGACCGGCTGATTGTGGATATGGATTCGGGATCAGATGGAAATCAGTTCATTCCCGGCGATAGGCTATTCTGGGATTATACTGCAGATTCCGACATCTCCTTTGAAAACGATGCGGATCTTAACGAAGATGGCAGGGATGGTGATTATCCTGATTTTCTGGTACCCAACACCATTTACTATATGCAGATCTTCACATCCCGTTATAAGGATAATGGGGATATCAGATGGGCAGAAGGCATCTCGGACGATCTTAGGATCAGGCTCTCCTACCTCTCTCCTGTTGTGAGCTTTACAACACTGCCTTTGGATAAAAAGGCCGTTCCCGTACCCAGCATAAGAGAAATTGAGGAAAAGCTTGATATCGACGAAGAAAATGAGACCATTGACCTGGCAGGAATCTGGGTTAAAATGGACCGGGTACTGACCAAAACTGACTGGCAGCGCTATACAAGCATGTTGGAGGACAGGATACTGGAATATGTGATCCATATCAGCCAGAGTCCTTCCTTCGAGGATGAATACATAATAAAAGAATCCTTCAATTACGATGCCCCGGACTTTGCCGAGACAGATCCGGTACCTGTATTCATTGACAGCCAGGATGCGGGTTTAAAGCCCAACACGACTTATTATTTCAAGGTGATGGTAAACCTGTATGCACCATATGATGAGTCTGAAGACAGACCAGCATCCCCAAATCCCAATGGCAAGCTGGTTGCGTGGTCCGACTTTTCCCCCATCAAGGTTTTTACCACACCCAAGATCGCGCCTAAGGAAATTGACGATATCACGAGAAAACCCAGTGCGCCTACCGATTTTGCCATTGCAAAAGACGAGAATGGTGACGAGAGGGTAACTGATGCCCGGGCAGATCTGACATGGAGGCACAGGGAAGATGATGTGATCTATGAATTGATCTGTACCATGGATGGCGACACCGAAAACTTCGCTGATGATGAATACAATAAGTGGCTTCTTGAGAGCTATGAAAGCATTGCCTCCGGTGATGTCATAATAATTGATCCTGAAAACCCCAAACTTGAGGCTTACGGCTTCAGCATTGATGACAACAATCAGATCATAATGCCCATCGGAGAAGGTTTCCTCAGGCCCAATAATATTTATTTCTTCAGCCTGCGTGCTGTACGGAAGGATGGAAAAGGGGAGCCGAGCGACTGGGTGACACTTCCTGTTACCACCAGAATGGTAAAGGCGCCGGAATACTTTGAAGTGGTCAGAGATCTGCAAGTGGGCTTTAATGTAGAATGTGGCACCCGAGGAACCGATGCAGATTCCATGGAAGTGTACATGAAAAAGCGTGGACAGCCTGACTCGGCATACACAAAGCTACTCCGCTCCCAATACACAGTGGTGAAGGACGGAACCACATACTATTTCAGGGTGTATAACCTGGAGCCCGATACCTTGTATCACTTCAGGCTCTATAACAAAGCGGGCGAGGAATGGTACGACTACGATGAATACGGTGGTTCCTGGGGTGACAGCCGCGGAGAACCGATCCCGGCCAAAACAAGGGATACCTTCGGTGAGATTGAGGTTCGATGGGTGGGAGAGGAGCTCTACGACTATTTCCTGGAGCTTCGCAGCGAACATGAAACAGTCTATAAAGAACTAACCGAGCTCACACACTATGGGTATGATCTGCCCGATGGCAGCCGAATGGATCTTTACAGGGAAAAAACCAATGCATTTGTGAGGGAGGGGGCAGTCAACAAATACGTCTATTATGCCCTCATTTCCAGAAGACCTGTTCAGGATGAAAGAGGCCTTGAAAGCCACAGGCCCCTTGAAACCAATACCCTCTATTATGTAAGGCTGTGGGCTAAGAACAAGGCAGAAGATAAATATGGAGAATCTCTGCGGGTAGGCCCTGTCAGTGTCCGCACTGACTTTAGCCAGGATGATTATGATAAGGACAGAAAAAAAGACGATCTGGAAGATGTATACAACATGGAGGCCGATCAGCTCCTTCAAAAGCTGTATTGGTTGGTCGACTCAAGAAGCACTACCAAAGTACGGGCACTTATAAAAGGTGATATGGTATCAGGTCTTTTGCAGGCATCTCCAGGCATGACTGTAACCATTGACTTTTCAGGTGAACTGACCAATGCTGAAAGCTACGAGATCCTGGTGCCTCAAAGGGTGCTAGAGACCATTGAGAGCAACGATTCGCGCCTGAACCTTAAACTATCCGGCACTGAGCTGACCATAAACAGGGGAAGTATTGACATAAGCGATCTGAAACAACAGGGACTGGGCGGCGGAGCAAAGGAGGCCATGCTGTGCCTGCGTGTCCAGCGGGTATCCAAATCCAGTGAACCCCTCCCCCGAGATACAAAGCTGGTTTCCAGTGTATATGATCTGAGCATACATGCGGTGGGTTCCAGGCATACCTATGCCGAACTTGGTACCATGATTTATGATATACTAATGAATCCTGATGCTTCGGGTCCTTTCAAGTATGGGATTTTTGACAGGGAAATGGCCAGGGTGCTGGGTCAGCTGGAGAGATACAGCTACCGCTCCCATACCGAACTGAAGGATATGATAAGAGAAATCATGAAGAGTATAGAAACTGAATTGTCCTGGTACCTGAAGGATATATTGGACGGAGGCAGCGGCCGGTCTGCCGGTATAGTTGTAAACAAATCCATCCATGCTTTTCCGGGCAGGGTGGGTTTCAGAATCGAATATCAGCCGGAGGCCGGGCTCATCCTTCCCTATGTCAATTATCATGCATCAAAAGGCTGGGGCGAGGTCTCCGGAGCCAATGGCTATGTCATGCAGTATGTTCTGTTCCGGGCAGATGCTCCCGGAGAGTATGCGGTATTGGCCAGGTCCAGCGTTTCGGTAAGCCCCGGAAGTTCCTATGAGGGCGTCATCGGTGTTTTAGGAAGCAAGTATGATCTTACAAAGGTCTTCGGAAATACCACCATCTATCCTGGCGATCCCATGACGGGTCAGCAGGCGGTTATGCTGTATGCAGTCATCACCGGGAGGGAGAATGAACTGACCGGGCTGACACCCAACCAAAAGGTTTTTGCACTTGGAATCGGAGATATTCTGGGAGTGAAGGAGCTTACGGGCTATATGGAAAATCAAAGCTCGGTGTCTCTGGCGGTCAGGCTCTACTGTGAGAAGTCAGGAATATCCCCGTCCATGCTGCAGCCTTCAAAAACCATTGTCATATCTAATGCGGATCAGATCAGCACCAGATTGTACCGCTATGTTGTTCTCGGTATAGATCTTGGACTTGCATCTTTAAAGAATTATGAGTTTGATGCTACGGGCAGGAGCACCATAGGGCAGGTTCTGGATATGGTATCAAAGGTGCTGGAAGAGGTTGGCGAGATATAGATGGCTTTCGGATGGTTGCATTTACCGAATATGGAATGGAGCTGAATGCGTATGAGAAAAAGATCAGTACTTAATAAGCATATTTCGCGATTCATGGTTTTGATCATGCTGCTGACCTTATATACCGGGAATGCTGCCTTTGCTGATATTGCCATCGTAGATTCCCCCAAGAACTACAGGCTGGATGATATAGGCTACGATGAAAATGGAGAATGGTACGCAGATCTTAGCTGGCAGCACGATGGCTTTCCTTCAGGTTCCAGTGAAGAGCAGATAACAGCCAGCTTCCATGAGATAGAATATGGAACCGGCAGGCGCATACCAAACGCGATACAGGTTACTATGCCCGGGAGTCAAAGGAGTTTGGGCATCAGTGATGGCTTTGACTCAGAGACCAATCCAAACGGCCTGAAGCCCGGCCATATATATGAATCCAATTTGACAGCGTCCTGTATGATTCCAAACACAGGCTACCGCATTTCATCCCAAAGATCTAACATGATTAAATTCCTCACCGGTGTTCGTACTGAAGTGAAACTTGTGCCCGGCACCAACCACATCAGGATTATATGGGATGATGTATGGGATACGGACGGGCGAATTAATTATGAGATCCTGATTTCCGACATCAGTTCGGATGCCATTGGAAGCATTTCCCACACAGAGCGTATCATAGGTTCCAGGATCGGCGAGCCCGGATCTCCTCCCGTTACCGTTAACGCCACCGAGGGGAAACTGGAGTTCACATACACGGGTGCCCATCCCGGCAGAAGGTATTCCATCAAGGTCATACCCATTCCGGACAGCAACACAGTGGTAACGCCCTCTGAGAGGATACCCGTGATCTCTGTAAACACCAGCATATTGCTCAGAGCATCCCGAATCGGCTATACACCGGAAGGCGATACCATATGGAACCTTTCATGGGATCCCATCGTCCTTGACGAGGATGAGTTCAGGGTGGACAGGATCGACTATATCCTCTACCGATATAGCCATGAGACCGACGATAATCCTGCTCAATACATACTGCCCAATACAAACAGCTACCGGATTATTATTCCCAAGGATGACAAAACTCCTTACAGTTTCAGTGTTGTGGCCTACGCACGTTCTGCTGACAGCAGCCAGGTTGATATTTATTTCGACTCGAGTACCAGGGTGGAGCTTAAGGAGATGATTCCCCATAAGCCAGAAGCGCCTGAAATTGTTGATAGTTTTTATCCCGATGCGGAGATCTCATACGATGAGAATCTGACTTCCCACAGCGCAACGGTAATGTGGAAGGTTCCCTATAACGGCGAGGGAATTGGTGACGATTACATCGACAGGGATATCGTATATGATATCTATCTTGTGGACGATATCCGTTATGTGGAGTCGCCTCCGGAAGAGTTTAAGATCGCCTCTGATATCAGTATGGGTGGAGCCAATGAAATAAAGGCGAAAAACCCGGTTCCTCAACGTTCCATACTTGGTTACAGGTACGATTTAACTGGCCTTAACTCCCACTCCATCTATTATTTTGTGATACGGGCCAAGAAGTATTATCCGGTGGAAGAACGAAGGGGAGGTTTGGTGGTATACACGCCCAAGGAATTTGTTTCGGACTTATCTGTCAAGGTTATTATCACCAAGCCGGACACCGGTGCCGACAGAGTTCCTGAAGCGCCTTCAGCACCGCCATTTGGGGTGGATCAGGAAAGCATTACCCTGACCAGTGCGACTCTTCATCTGAAGAAGAGTTGGGAGGCCTATTTCAAAGATAATCGCTGGATGGACATATCGATGTTTGACGGTGATGAGGAAGAATACGCCCGACTGGAGAAGAAAACCATCAACTACGAGCCCGGCTGGATTGTCATTCCCCATTTTATAAGGTATCAATATGCCGTGGAGCTTATCGGTGATCCCAATATCAGTTACAGCGATTTGAGCGGAAAATTGAAGGATTTCGCAACAACCCAGTCGGGTATTCCTGTTCCGGACATACCTGAGCATGAGGATCAGACCTTTGAATTTGACATCACCGGGCTGATGGAGAATACAGCCTATGTTGTATGGGTGACCATTGAAAACCATGACGGGATCCCTTCAAATCCTTCCGATCCCATCATCATAAATACAAAACCACCCGAGGTCATCAACCCCATCACCCCAACTGCTCCTGAGAACCTGCATTGGATAGTCGCAGACAGCTTTGTGGACCTGTTTTGGGACTTCATTCCCGGAATGAACTATGAAATACGCTGCGGAACCAAAGAGGATCTGGAATCTGCCACTATCAGCAGAACAGTTACTTATGAGGAGTTGGCGGAAACCTCATACTACAGGCTGGATGCCCTTTTGCCGGATACGCAATACTTTATCTGGATTAAGACTATAAATCCTGCGACAAACAAGGAATCAGTCTTCTCAAATCCTGTAATCGTGAGAACGGAAGCCTACAGCCCGCCGCCACCGCCCACCGGATTCGGTGTGAGCGCCGCTCCTGGCGGTGTTACCGAGAACAGCATCACCTATGTATGGGAAGCCCTGCCGGGATATTCCTACATCCTTGAGTTTGCGGATAACAGCAGCTTTGATGGCGCCCGGCGTTTTGAGGTGAATGGAGATACCTATACAGTTTCTTCCCTCATCTCCAACAGGCGATATTATGCAAGGCTTTATGCCCGGGACAACGTAACCACACTCATATCGGAGCCCACCAGAACCATCATGGTTGTTACCAGCAAGAGCAGGGATGATTATGATTCGGGCTTCGATTTGGATGATGTGCCCACCGGTGATGTTCTGGTGATATCACCCAAGGTTGTTGATGGCATATGGACTGCAAGTTCCACCGGGATAAATGCCCACAGAATGGCGGAGCAGATAAGGGATATGCAGGGCTATGTGGTAAAGATTGATTTGTCCAGGCCGCCCGGAAGGGTTCAGACAGTCCGCCTTGAGTTGGGGGCTGTATTGATCGATGCGCTCTCGGAGCTTAAAAAGGAGTTGTATATCAAGCTTCCGTCAAACGATATACTCATCCGTCCGCAAACCCTCCAGACCGACGAATATTTCAGAATGAAGAGTGTGGACGGGAATTTCACCCTGAGACTCGATGCAGTATCGCCTGCCACAGGGTTCACACCGCCGTCCAATCTGAGCCTTGTAGCTCCGGTCACCGAATTCAGGATAGGCCCGGCAGCCACCGGACGCTCCTTTGCCAGCCTGGTGCGACCCATCCGTGTTGATTTTGCGGTACAGAATCTGACCAGCTATATGGCAGGTGAGATAGGCACCTATCTCTATGACAGTAGGGAAAGATCCTGGGTAGAGCAAAAAACAGTTACCGACTATGCTAATGGCAGGGTATCGGGCGAGATGACAAAACCAGGCGCCCTGGCTGCTGCCACCCGCAACGCGGCTCCGGTGGGCTCTGTTCCCCGGGACGTGGCCGACAGCTTAAAAGCAATCCAAGCCGTTTACCGCCTCAATTCCCTTGAGAATAAGAACTTCCGTCATACCGATCCGGTGGTGCAGGAAGATATTATTAAACTGCTTCTGGATATTGCGGGCGCTTCTTATGATGATGGTAATTTCATTACCCAGGCTGTCAGAAGCGGGATGATTAAGAATGCGCAGGATATCACCGGCGGTTTTGCCCGGAAGGATCAGGCAATCAGCTTTTTGGTATCCTATTACCGGTTCAGAACAAGGCTTCCTGCCAATCCGGAGAATCCATCGGCCTGGTCTCATTATCGGGACCTGAACAGGGTATCGCCCAAAGCCCTGGATGATGTAAAATTTGCCATTGAAAACGGTGTGGTTCAGGAAAATCAAACCAGTTATCTTAACCCGGATAAAACCATAACCTATGGCGAATTATTCAAAATGCTTGAAAGGCTTTTAATCATTTGCGGCGATTTGTAGTGGCAAGTTGACATGCTTTTACCACGTATGAATTGATCACGTGATCGGATAATAAAAAGTGTGGCTGATCAATTGAACACCCGGCGTGTACATATTGGAAAGCCGGCCTGCGAGCCGGCTTTCAGAATGGAAGGTAGAGATATGGGAGCATTCTTGATTAAGGGCGGCAAGCCACTTTCCGGGACAGTTCAGATCAGCAGCTCAAAAAACGCAATACTTCCGATCATTTCAGCCTGCCTGCTGACGGCAGATGAATGTATCATAAAGAATATTCCTGGGCTTGACGACGTTTCGGTCATGTGCGAGCTGGTCTCCAGCCTGGGCGCCAGGGTAGAAGCCAATATTCAGGAAAGGGAGCTGTATATCAGCACCCCGGAACTTACCGGTCATACTGCGCCCTATGATCTGGTGAGCAGGATGCGCGCCTCCTTTCTGGTTTTAGGACCATTGCTGGCACGGGCTGGAAAGGCAAAGGTGGCGCTTCCCGGGGGATGCCCCATCGGTACCAGGCCTGTGGATCTGCATTTGAAGGGCTTTGAGGCCATGGATGCTCAAATAGAATACGGCAACGGCTATATTGAAGCAAAAGCAAGAACCGGCAGGCTCAAGGGTTCCAGGGTTTATCTGGACTTTCCCAGTGTGGGAGCCACAGAAAACCTGTTGATCGGAGCTGTCTTGGCTGAGGGCTGTACCTCCATTGAAAATGCGGCATCAGAGCCAGAAATCGTTGATCTGGCTAATTTTCTCAACAAGATGGGAGCCAGGATCAAGGGTGCGGGAACCGACACTATCACAATTGAAGGTGTTGACCGTGTTCACGGTGCCGAGCATGCGATCATGCCCGACAGGATTGAGGCCGGAACCCTTATGACTGCTGCCGCAATAACCGGTGGAGATGTAATCCTTAAAAATGTTGTGCCCGATCATCTTAAGCCTGTAACTGCAAAGCTTTTGGAAGCGGGCATAGAGGTTTCAGAAGGGCTTTCCGAAATCAGGGTAAAGGGTGCGCCAAGACCTGCTCCGTTGAATATCAAGACCCATCCCTTTCCGGGATTCCCCACAGATATGCAGGCTCAGTTTGTGGCTCTGATGGCAAAAGCCCAGGGAACCAGCGTCATTGTTGAGACAGTTTTCGAAAATCGGTTTATGCATGTAAACGAGTTGAGAAGAATGGGAGCTAAAATCCGTCTGGATGCTCGTACAGCCGTTATTGAAGGCTGTGACAGTCTTGAGGGCGCCCGGGTGCGGGCTACCGACCTGAGAGCCGGGGCAGCGCTGATTCTGGCTGGACTGACTGCCCGAGGAACCACAGAGGTGCTGGACAGCCACCATATTGACAGGGGTTATGAATTTATAGAGAATAAGTTGCAGAGGCTTGGGGCCGATATTAAACGTGTGTGAGGGGAATTCTTATGGAAAATGGCAAGGGCAGACAATACAGCTTTTTCGCGTTTCTTTCGCGGATGAAGCATATCTATCGCTGGAGTCTTATGCGCAATGTGAACCATGAGAACATTCAGGAACACAGTCTTCAGGCGGCGGTTATCGCCCACGCTCTTGCCCTTATTAAGAACAGGTATTATGGCGGAACGGTAAACCCTGAAAGGGTTGCTGTAATAGCCATGTATCACGACAGCAATGAGACCATCACAGGAGATCTACCCACTCCCATAAAGTATTACAACCCGGAGATAAGCCAGGCTTACCGTGATCTGGAGATGGTATCGAGGGAAAAGCTCCTTTCCATGCTCCCCGATGACCTGGCTTCCTTATACAGACCCATCCTGTTTTATGATGAGGATTCCGAAGAGGGAAGGATTGTAAAAGCGGCCGACAGGCTGTGTGCTTACATAAAATGTATTGAGGAGATCAAGGCGGGGAATGGGGAGTTTGAAAAGGCTAAGATTGCTGTACATAAGAGGCTGATGGAGATGGATTCCCCCGAACTGAAGCATTTCATGGATCATTTCATCGAGAATTTCAACCTTACCTTGGACGAACTGAATTAACTCTCATTGAGATCGGAGCGAATATATTAAGGGAATCCCGTAAAGCCCGGTTGCTGTGCTGCACGTCTGCGAAACATCAGTATGTCATCGCGAGCGGAGCGGAGTGCAGCGCGGCAAACTCCGACCTCAATAACGAAGAGGGGAATATAATAGGCGGACCGGTTTCTCACTTATTAACCGATCCGCCTAACCTGCCCCTTCATTATCGTGTGGCGAGCAGGGTTTCAAAAAGTAATGCATCTTAGAGTTTCACCCTCGTTCTTTCATAGGATTTAACTGACTTTTTAGGTGGAATCATCCCCTTTACCATAGTATTCTAAAACCTGGTGCTTGTTCCTTATCAACCTCCAATCCAATGTTGGCTTTCTCACTTATTATTTACCAACACAGAAGGGAAAACTAACATTCAAATCCCTGTTCAATCATTTTCCTCTTTCAAATACTGTGCAATTTATCCTATGAACGGGGACGACTTAATCATGACACCGATCAAGCCAGCAGCTTATCCATTTTTTCGACAAATTACCGCCAGTATGTAAAAATCTTCTTGATGCGAACCTGGAGAAAAACAAACATGGATATGCTATAATTATGCCGTAAGTAAGAAATCATGGCTATTGGCGGAGGTTTTTATGAAGGCAGTCATCACAGTATTGGGGCATGACCGTATTGGGATTATCGCATCGGTCACGGGGGTACTGGCCGAGGAAGGTATCAATATACTGGATATCTCCCAAACCATTATGCAGAATATCTTTACCATGATCATGCTGGTGGATCTCAGTAAGATGAAATCCGGGTTCTCAAAGCTGGGCGATAAGCTGGAAAAGGTCGGGGCTCAACTGGGTGTGGAAATCCGCCTCCAAAGAGAAGAGATATTCAACAGCATGCATAGGATATAGGATGAGGATCAGATATGTACAGTAGAAGCGAGATAATAGAAACCATAAATATGATCAGGCATGAGAATCTTGATATACGCACCATTACCATGGGTATATCCCTCAGGGATTGTGCCTGCGAGAGCGTGGAACGGGCAACTCAAAAGATCTATGATAAGATTTGCCGTTATGCTGACAGGCTGGTTCAGACAGGTGAGGATATAGAGCGTGATTTTGGTATCCCTATTATCAATAAAAGGATATCAGTGACACCCATTGCTTTGGTGGCAGAAAGCAGTGATGCAACCGATTATACGCCCTTTGCCAGGGCAATGGATCGTGCGGCTGCCAATGTGGGAGTGAATCTCATTGGTGGTTTCTCGGCCATGGTTCACAAAGGATACACCAAAGGGGACAGGATGCTGATTGACTCCATCCCGGAAGCCCTGGCAGTGACCGACCGTGTTTGCTCTTCGGTGAATGTTGCCACCACAAAGGCGGGCATCAATATGGATGCTGTAATGGATATGGGACGAGTCATCAAGGATTGCGCTGAAAGAACAAAGGACAGGGGAGCCTTTGGTTGTGCCAAGCTGGTAGTTTTCGCAAATGCTCCTGAGGACAATCCCTTCATGGCTGGTGCCTTTCATGGTATTGGAGAGCCGGAATGCGTGATTAATGTTGGCGTCAGCGGCGCCGGGGTGGTTTCAGGAGCTGTGAAATCTCTAGGTGATGCAGACCTTGGCCTGCTGGCAGAGACCATCAAGAAAACGGCCTTCAAAATAACGCGGATGGGGCAGTTGGTAGCACAGGAAGCCTCTGCTCGTCTGAATGTGCCCTTTGGCATTGTGGATCTTTCCCTTGCACCTACTCCGGCCATAGGGGACAGCGTGGCTCGTATTCTGGAAGCGATGGGCCTTGAGCGCTGCGGTGCTCATGGAACCACTGCAGCCCTGGCTCTTTTAAATGATGCTGTGAAAAAGGGCGGGGTGATGGCTTCATCACAGGTGGGCGGACTCAGTGGTGCATTCATACCGGTAAGCGAGGACGCCGGCATGATTGAGGCTGTTAATACAGGAGCCCTTTGCCTGGAAAAACTTGAGGCCATGACCTGTGTTTGTTCGGTGGGACTCGATATGATTGCCATACCAGGCGATACGCCGGCTTCAATAATAGCTGCCATTATTGCCGATGAGATCGCAATAGGCGTTGTAAACCATAAGACAACGGCGGTTCGTATCATTCCCGCTCCGGGGAAGAAGGAGGGTGATATACTGGAGTTTGGCGGGCTGTTCGGAAGCGCTCCTGTAATGCCGGTGAATTCCTTTTCGGCAGAAATGTTTATCAAGAGGGGCGGACGCATTCCGGCACCGCTTCAAAGCCTTAAAAACTGATTCTATCCAAACGCAGCAGTAATTTATGTATGTTTATTGAGATGAAGTCAAGGGTAATAATATTATGTTTTGACAAGGAGAATAGCACAATGGATTTTAAAATCGCAGAAAAAAATGGATTAGTTATTGCGTCAATAGAAGGTCAGATACGCATCTCCACTCAGGACGATTTCATGGAGCACCTGGACAGTCTCTGTGACTCAAAGGGGACTCAGACCGTTCTTTTGGATATGGAGAAGGTATCCTATATGAACAGTGGAGGTATCGGCATAATTATCGATACATTCAAGAAGTTCCGGGACAAGGGGGGGCAGCTGATTCTTTGCGGTCTGATTCCGGATATAAACAGATTGTTCGAGGTTACAAAGCTGAACCGTTTTATTAAAATTTATTCCTGTGCAGATGATGCACTACATACTCTTAAATGCTCTTAGATGAGTATTAGAACCGGGACGGGGTTGCCACAGCGTTGCTACAGCCCCTTCTTTATGTGGCACGGCCGATTTACCAACCGGGCCGGGAAGACTCGGCACAGCATAATGAATGGATTCCGTCACGGGTGTGACGGGAAGGAATCACTTCCGATATCATGCAGCAAGAGGTGATTTGATGGTAATCAAGCAGTTTAATGTAGGTGATACGGTGGAGATGAAAAAACCGCATCCATGCGGCAGCAAGCTTTGGAAGGTATTGAGAACCGGGGCTGATGTCCGGATCGAATGCTTGGGCTGTAAGCATTCTGTTATGATTGCCAGGGTAAAGTTTGAAAAGAACATGAAGCGTGTTGTCGAGCCGGGCTGAATGGCTCAGATCACTACTTCAGAAGCTCAATAAGTTCCTCATAGGAGTTGAAATCTTTATACAGCTTAAAGCAGGCGACTGAAGCATCTGCCTCAAAGGCAATACGTTCCAGTACCTGGCGGTTGTAGTCGAACTCATTTTGAATTACCACAAAGGTGTGGTCATAGGATACGGCATAGGTATTCTGGAAAAGATCCGATACCATGCGGCAGATTTTGTTCCCGGTAAACGGTGTTGCATCCTTGTCTACCAAGTGAATTATCTCCAGATCAAAATGATATTCCAGGCATTCCTCTATCTGAGCCTTAAGCTCGGCTGTGAACTGTTTCATCACGTC
>LFSK01000188.1:14152-17392 GCA_001512555.1 Clostridiaceae bacterium DTU059
GCAATGCTTTCAAAGGTCAGGATGTTTTCCTCTTCGCTTAGAAGACTGTTATAGGTTCTGAATATGAAAATGACGCCGATAAGACGGATCTCATAATGCTCAAGGGACATCGGTATAGCCAACAAACCGGCCTTATCCTGCAGGGCATCGCTGATATCATGTCCTATGTATTCTGAAACCAGAGTGGCATCCGACTCGAATATGACCTTGCCCTTCAGCAAGGGCTCCAGCCGGGCAGTAAGGGGTATGATGGTTCCATTAAGAGAATTATCGGTAGCTGCACTAACCAAAAGTTGCCTGTTCTCCGGCTGGTACAGAGCAATCATCCCATTTTCAACCCCCAGAGAAACCGTAAGGGTTTCGTGAGCCAGGTCTATCATCTGCTTACTGGTCTGTGCGCTGTTGATGTTTTTGATGAGAGTATTCAGTGTGATAAGCCTGTCGAGCTTCAGTTCAAGAAGCTTTTTTTGATCGTTGACCACCTTGATCAGCATGGCATTGGACAGGGCAATATAGGTGTAGGAGGCCAGGCTGTCCACCAATTCAAAGGTGCTTTTTTTATAATCAGTTCCCGATATGGTATCGCCCAGGGTCACAAAACCCAGCATCTCGTTTCCCTTGCCGAATATGAAAACGATATACCTGGCTTTTAGAACCTCCAATGGCGAAATGCCCTCCTCAAAGAGGGAGGAGAAGTACTCTGCGTCGCTTTCATCAGCAGCATTCACTATTTGTCTGCCCGTAACTGCCTGTGCTTCGGGTCTTAGTGTAAGATAGATGGATGGGGTTGTGCCCCCTGCATGAAAGACATCCCTGTATGCCTTGAGTGCATACTTTTCAGATTTTGTGTCGTATAGAAAGAATGCAGTGTTGGCACTTAAGGTGAGTTCTGAGAAAACATCCACCGCCAGTTGGTTCAGTTCATCAAGCCGGTGTTCGGTGAGCATAGCCTTGGCAGACTGGTTTATGGCGAACAGGCTGAATATCTTTTCATCCAGTTCCCGATTGGCTGTCTGGAGTTCCATTAGTCTGCTGTTGCTTTCAAGGGCGTTATTAAAGAGATTCATGAGGGTTCTGGAGACAGATACGTCATTATCGTTGAAATCTGCCGTCACCCTGCCGGACAACAGAATGAAACCATTAAGGCTGTGCTCCAGCATCAGCGGGATCATCACACTGGCCTCGGTTTTGCTCAGGATGTCGGCTGTAAAATACGCCTCAAGGTTTTGCCTTCCGTTAACCACATTACCCACATAGAGGGCAAAGTTTTTCAGTTGGGGATTTTGCGGGATGGTATCGGGAGCATTGGGCAGGTTTCTGCTGCTGATCTTCCCATACTGATCACCATCGAGAAGGTAGAGTACCGATTTATTCACTGTGAGAAGCTCGTTTACAAAGTCGAAAGAGGCATGGATTATCTGCTCATAGGTCAGCCTGTTGGTAAAAAAGCTGATTGCCTCCAGTATCCCGTTATAGCGATAAAGGTCTGTGCTTAGGTCGTTGTTCTCGTCCTGTTGGATCTTTGCCAGAATATCCTGGTATTCCAAAATCGTCTCCCCCTACCTGGTTTTGATGGTGTTATCCTTATAGTAAAAGGTTGTCATGGCTACTTCGTTGGTAATCTCCTCACCGGTACCCTTTATCTCAATCCTTACCCTCGGATAACATCTGTTTCTCACAATAATTGCCCCTTCGCCAGGTGTCTTCAGATCATCCACCAGGCTTTTTATCTCGTATTCAAGTATCTTTATCTCATCCTTAAGTTCCGAATACTTATTCTTGAGATCTTCATAACTATTGCGCTGCTTGTTTGAAAGATCGGCTGAACAGGAATAGATCCGGATGTGCTGCCTGATCTGAGTCAGTTCATGTCTGGCTTCTTTCAGCCGGGCTGTTTTCTCGTCCAGTTCCATCTTAAGGCTGTTCCGGTTAAAGCCCCTCACCCGGATGACAGTACGGCTCTCTGCCTTGTTTCCGATATCGGCAGCCGACACACGGACTTCCGCATCAATGGTTCCGCCAATAATCCTGCCCCGGGGAGCCTCAACGATGACCTGCCGAGCCTTTATATTGGTGTTCATGCAATAGAATCCCACATAGACATTGCCGTCACATTCCACTGTTATGTCGGAAAGAAACTTCACATAGAGATTTTTTTTGCAGCGAACCACGGTTTTACCCTTGCCTGCGATACCGCCCTTGATGTATATACTGCCGTCCGTGCTGCCTATTTGTTCCGCAGCCCCAACACCATACTCCCCGAGGATCTCCAGGTCTCTGGAAGAAACGGCAGTAAAATTATCCTCAACTGTTCCTTTAACAGAGAGAAAACCATCAAAATCAATGTTGCCTGTTGAGAAATCTATATCACCTTTGATCTCGAGAAAATCATAAACGCCGATGGCATCTCCTTTGTAATAGACGGCGCCGGTTTTTTTGGCGTAGAGGGTTGTCACACCATCCTTATACTCTTCATAGACCGATGTGCGGTCATACAGCAGTGGCAGTAATCTTCCCGGGATGGGAGGGATGATATCGCCTTTTACACTCTTACCGGGGATGCCGGGAGTAGGATCCTTTCTCTCGCCCAGCCAGTCGCCTTTTTCCACCCTATGTATGAGATTCAGTTCATAGTGGTTTACATTCCCGGAATCATAGACCTGGGGCTTTGGCGCTTCTACTTCATAGAGCCTGATTTCTGCATCGGTTCCGTTAACTGCCGGTACCCCCTCTGCTATCAGGTATTCCACACCCGAGGAGAGCTTTCCGGCGAGAATATCTGATTTGATTCCATAGACAACACCGGCCTTGTTCAATGCATCCACGATTTCCTTCACCAATTGAACACGGTTTTGCGGTGCCAATTCGTTCTCAGGAACATACAGAGTCATGTAAGCCCGCAGCTCATCGCAGGATACATTTATCACAATGGGTTCCCGTTCCTGCCCAAATTTCACAGGGCCTCGGGGTGCTTTTGTGAGAGTGTCCCTTATAGCCGAAAAACTGGTTATTTTTACATGAGGGAACGAATCTTGCAATAATTTGCTGAAAGCTTCTAAGGAATACCCCTTAGCGGTGGATTTGATATAGAAATATCCGCCGTCACGAGAGATTTCTATGAACTCGTTTTTGAATAACAGTAAAGCCATTGATGTATACCCCTTATTAAATTCATTCAGACCTTCCTCAGGAAGTTGAGGTATATTGACCGTTTTCACTTTACGGTTTAATCCGGCGTAA
>LFSK01000188.1:17527-25565 GCA_001512555.1 Clostridiaceae bacterium DTU059
GAATGCGGGCAGTGCTTCAGATGGAAGAGGCTGAAAAATGGAAATTGGCTGGGGATTGTGAGGGGACTGGTGGTTGAGGCTGAAAACGCTGGCCGCAATATTATCTTCCATAATATGAGCCCATCCGAGTTCGTTGATGTCTGGCATGGCTACTTTGATCTGGGCCGTGACTACGGTGCTGTCCAACGGAAGCTTTCTGAGAATGATCCAGTTATGGAAAGAGCCATTGCCTTCGCACCCGGAATAAGAGTCCTGAGACAGGATTTTTATGAGACCCTCATATCATTTATTATTTCACAGAATAATAATATTCCAAGAATAAAAAGAATTATTGAGTGCCTGGCTGAGAACTACGGAACACCGGTAGCATACAGGGAACACATCCTGTATACCTTCCCGGGAGCAAGGGTGCTGAGTTCACAGACAGAGGAATCCCTGGGATGCATCAGGGCAGGTTACAGGTCAAAATATATCATCCGTGCAGCCCAGCGGGTACTGGAGCTTGATATTGACACACTTTGCGGCATGGATTCCAAAGGTGTGAGGCAGGAACTTCTTAAGTTTTACGGCGTGGGCGAGAAAGTGGCGGATTGCATCGGACTGTACAGCGGACTTATGTCGGATGCCTTCCCGGTGGACAGATGGGTAAAGCGTGTGATGGCTACCCTGTACCCGGGAAGCGGAACGAGTAATGAAGAGATCGCAGCCTTCGCGAGAAAGAAGTTCGGGTCGCTGGCAGGCATAGCGCAGCAATACCTGTTTTACTATGCCCGGGAAAACCGCATAGGTATTGAGGGATCCGATGACCCATGAAACCCTTCATTGATACCGGGTTGTGGGATTTACGACTATTTCAGCCTGACTTCGAGGATGCAGGTATCCTGACCCCGCAGGATGGATTGTTTTAGGACGACCTCCACCTTTCCTTTTCCCATAACTGATTCCAGGTTGTATTGCAGGCTGTGCCGTGAACAATCGCAAAGAAAACCGGAACTCATACATCCCGTTTTATACAGGTCGCAGGCACAGTGATCATATATTATGGCTACGGTTCCGCCGTCCCGGCCTATGACATAATTGAGTTCAGGAAACCGTCTCTTCAGGTTTTGGAGAAAATCCTCCAAACCCTTTGATTCATTGTAGGCCTCCTGATACATGGCAAGGGAATGGGAGCGGGAGCAGGCGACTGCGCACTCTTTAAGCAGCTTGCCCCGTTCTGCCTCATCCATTTTACAAAGTCCATTTTCAAGACCTTTGAACCAGTATTTGAAAAAAGTATCCATTTTTTCACCTTGGCAGTTCAATACTGCATAATAACCTTTACATTGACCTTTCTTTACTATTATAGCATGAATATGCCTTCCACCTGATCAGAACGGCTGGAGCATTGAAGGTATAGAATGATGCCTTAACAGCCAAGATACAAAGCCTTATAGATAATATAAAAAGAGACTGTCGCATATGACAGTCTCTTTTTTGGTGACCCCAAGGGGATTCGAACCCCTGATACGGCCTTGAAAGGGCCGTGTCTTAACCACTTGACCATGGGGCCGCTTATGGTAGCGGCGGTCGGATTTGAACCAACGACACTGCGGGTATGAACCGCATGCTCTAGCCACCTGAGCTACGCCGCCATAATTATGGCGAGTTAACGCGCTTTTTTAGTATAGCAAAGTCACGAAACGGCGTCAAGCTTTTTTTTTCACCATTTCAGCCCATTTCGAAGATACCTGGCAGAAGTTTCATATAGCTTCTACAATCTGGTTATGATCGGGTTTCTGCCTAATATAATTAGTAAGAGAGTGATTTTCGCTGATCAGGGTGGGGGCGGCTGTTTTGAAGATTAAAATTTTTACCGGGGATGATATCAGAACGCTGGAAACCATGGTGAACCGTTTCATCAGCAAAAAGCAGGTGATCGCGATTAAGCAGTCTGAATCGGTGGACAGGAACAATCAATGGAGACTGACTATCACGGTATTATATGACGACTGCTACAGCTATGATTACATAGATGAGGCATTCTTTAACAACTCGTCGGTATAGCCGCATTTTTCAGGGCTTCCCGGCATAGGCTGCCGCTTGCCCTGAACTATTTGCTGCACACCTGCGTATCATGATTATGTGTACAACCTATGACGTCACTTCGGGGGAGGATATGAAAGTTATAATACTGTGCGGCGGCCGGGGGCTGAGGATGCATGAACTGACACGGGATATGCCTAAGCCGCTTGTTCCCATAGCCGGCATGCCGATGCTCTGGCATATTATGAAGCTTTACAAGCATTATGGCTTTGATGAATTTATACTGCTGCTTGGATACAGGGGAGACAGGATCAAGGAGTACTTTATGGATTACCCCTGGAAAAATCACAGCTTTGTCCTGGATACTGAAAACAGCCGGATCACTCTTTTAGAGAAAGCGGAAAACTGGAAGATTACTTTTCTGGACACGGGTCTGGATACCATGACCGGGGACAGGATCAGAAAAGCAAAGGATTATATCGGTAACGAAACCTTTATGGCCACCTACGGGGATGGGTTGTCGGATATTAATCTAAAAAAACTATTGGAATTTCATAAGGAGAAAGGCCTTACTGCCACTGTTACAGGGATCAAAAAGAAAAGCCAGTACGGCACCATGACAGTCCGGGATGGTATTGCGGATTCCTTTGCTGAGAAGGAAACCAGCGAGGGTATCATAAACGGCGGTTTTTTTGTTTTTGAACCAGGTGTGTTTGATTACCTGTCAGCAGTTGTGCCAAATACCCTTGAAAGAAATGCTTTGGTGGATATTTCCAGGGACGGGCAGCTGGCCGTTTATATGCACGATGGCTTCTGGTATGCCTGCGACACCTACAGTGACATTATGACCATGAACAAGATGGCCGAGGAGGGCATGGACCTGTGGAGGGTGTGGAAATGAGCGGTTTTTGGAATGGACGATCGGTTTTTGTTACGGGCTGTACAGGCTTTTTGGGAAGCCATCTGGTGAAGGCTCTAAAGAGTGAAGGAGCAGTTGTAACCGGCCTTGTGCGTGACAGGACGGAGACTGCCGGTATTCTCAGAAGTGATATGGAAATTAATCAGGTATATGGCTCCCTGGAGGATTATCACCTCCTTGAACGGGCTCTGAACGAATATGAGATTGATACAGTATTCCATGTGGGGGCGCAGGCCATAGTGGGGACGGCCAACCGCAACCCCATGTCCACCTTTGAGGCTAATATCCGGGGAACCTGGCATGTGCTTGAGGCCTGCAGGAGGAACCCGCTGGTCAAAAGAGTAGTTGTGGCATCCAGCGACAAGGCCTATGGACATCAAGAAGTTCTGCCCTACCATGAGAATATGCCCCTTCAGGGAAGACACCCCTACGATGTATCGAAAAGCTGTGCCGATCTGATTGCGCAGGCTTATTATGAAACATATGGACTTCCTGTTTGTATAACCCGTTGTGGAAATCTATACGGCGAGGGGGATACCAACTTCAACCGGATTGTTCCCCAGACCATAAGGAGCGTTATCAGGGGAGAGGCGCCTGTCATACGCAGCGATGGAACCTTTATAAGGGATTACTTCTATGTGGGGGATGCGGTAAACGCATATATGCTCCTGGCTGAAAAAATGGAGAGCAAAGGACTTTTTGGCGAGGCCTTCAATTTCAGCAATGAAGTACAGCTGTCGGTGCTGGAACTGGTCGACAGGATACTTGAGATTATGGATTCAGACCTTAAACCGGTCATCCTGAATCAGGGAGGAAATGAGATCCGGCACCAGTACCTTAGCGCATCCAAGGCGAGGGAGCTATTGGGATGGGCTCCCGTATACAGTCTTGATGAGGGGCTGAAAAGGACGGTTGAATGGTATCGTGCATATTTTAAAGGAATGGATGGCCATGTCGCGGAGCGTGAATTGAGATGAGTAAACATATCTTTTGCACAGTGATTTCCAGGTTCAGGCTCTATCAGGCCATAGCCCTGTTCTGCTCACTTCAGGAGGTCATAACGGATCATATCATCTATGTGCTGTGTGTGGATGATGAAACGCACCGGCTCATCAGCAGGATGGGCTGGCAGCGCATCAGGCTTCTGCATATATGTGAGCTTAAAAACGAATCCCTGAACCAGTTAAAGAAAAACCGCAGAATGAACGAGTATTGCTGGACGCTGAAACCGCTTCTGATCGAGGCGGTGTTTTCCCGGGACCCCCAAATTGACAGGGTGACCTATGTGGATGCAGACCTCTTTTTCTTTTCCGATCCATCAGTCATCTTCCAGAACCAGCCTCACTGCTCTGTGCTCTTATCCCGAGGAGACATCGTCATTCCTTCCCTTGAGCCGGAAAACAAGAAGAGGCTACAGGCTCTTCTGGGCAAATACAATTCAGGGTTCATCAGTTTCAAGAGGGATGAGACCGGGCTGAAATGCCTGAGATGGTGGAAGAAGCGTTGCCTTGAATCCTGTGTCAGCAAGCCCGAGGCTGGCCTTTTTGGAGATCAGAAGTACCTGGATGAAATGCCGGAGAAATTCCCCAATGTTTGTGAAATCCAGACCCCGGGGGTCAATATCGGCCACTGGAACCGGGCCCTTTATCATTACTCGGTTGTGGACGGAAAAATCCAGGCCGGCGGCAACAGGCTGATATGCTACCACTTTAGCGGTTTTCGTGTGCTGCGTGGCAACAGGATCATTATGATCCATGAGCAGAAGGCCATGGATCCACCCTTCTTCTATTCCATCTACCTTCATATCCTGCAGAATGTCATACGTAACATAAACATAATCGATCCTGGGTTCGACGGTTATTCCGATGCCCAGGATCTGGCGCGAAAGGAGAGTGAAAAGAATTGAGAGCAAGCATCATCATACCCTCCTGGAACGCCCGCGAAAGGCTTTATTTGAATCTGGTGGCGCTGAACAATCAGGATTACCAGGGTGATGACGTAGAGATAATAGTGGTGGATAACGGATCTAAGGATCGCACCATGGATATGCTGAAGGATTTCAAGTCCAGATTCCCGTTGAGAACTCTCCGCCTGGAAGAAAACCGGGGCATCGCACGGGGACGAAACCAGGGCATATTGGAAGCCCGGGGCGATATTCTCATATTTCATGACAGCGACATGATCGCTTCAAGGGACTTTGTCAGAAAACATATCCAGGCTCATGAGAAGGGGTCTGATCTGGTTGTCTGCGGTCTGTTTTGGAAGCGCATCTTTTCTTTCTTCTACAAAAGGTTCAGCCATGAGCAGATGGCAAGGTTCGAGCGTCTTACAGGAAATAAACTGGAGCCCGGCAATCCGCCCCAGGACAGGATGCCCCTCATAACCGAGGCCGATGTGCTGGATGGGAGCTATGAGAAATTCAGCTTTGATCTGGATCTTCCATTCATCGTGGATCTGAAGCAGGTATTAAAAAGGTACGGACGCTCACTTGAGGGCTATAATCTGCCCTGGCGCTTCTTCATAACCAATAACCTTTCGGTGCCCAGAGACAGGGTAATGGGTGTGGGAATGCTTGATGAGGGCATAGTCAGGTACGGCTATGAGGACTATGATCTGGGCATCAGGCTCTTCAAGGATGGATGCCGGTTTGTTATGGCAGAGGATATTATGAGCTGCCATCAGGAGCATCCGGCCAATTTCACATGGGTGGATGTGGTAGAGAATGTTACCTATATCTGCGAGAAATATAATCACATCTATTATCTGGATATGCAGATGGTCTGCCTGCAGGAGGCACTGAAGACCGACTCCGAAAGGATCAATCTTGTGGCGGGAGATATCCATAAGCTGCTGGCAGATAAGGGGAACCATCAGATACTAAGGGTGTTTCTTGAGCTGCTTAACATTATTCGAAAGAGTCACTACAAGCCATATAAAGGACCATCGCCAGATGTCATAATCAATATCGCCGACAATATCCCGCTCATCATCCGTCAGACAAGGCAGTGGGTTGAGGCCGGCAAGGCAGTACACTTCGTCGGAATGTTGCGTGATCTGCTCAAGATAACCCTAAATATTGAGCTGGGACCTAAGATAGGCCTTTATATATAGTAAGGACGGGGAGTTTTGCGTATGGATGCTTTTCATTTTACCACTGTTGTTTCCAAGGATCATCTGTATAAGTTCCTGGCGATGAATTCATCCCTTCAGGAAAATGCCGGCGGCTATAAACTATATGTTCTGTGCGCGGATGATGAGGTTTATGATGTGCTCAAGGCCATCCCCTTTAAAAATCTTGTATTGGCACAGCTGCAGGAGATTGAGGATGAAGCCCTTCTGGAAGCTAAAAACAACCGTTTGTTCCATGCTTATTGCTGGACTTTGAAACCCGTTTTTCTGAACTATATCATGCAGGTCTTTCCGGAGGCTCATTATTTTGCCCATCTTGATGCGGATCTCTTCTTTTTTGGAGATCCTACCGCCCTGTTTGCGGAAAACCCCACCGCTTCCCTTTATCTGACCCATCACAGGAACGCAAAAGACTTTGAGCCCTTCTATGAAATCACCGGAATATATAATACCGGCTTTGTGGGCTGTAAAAGGGATCTCACAAGCATGGCCGCCATAGACGAGTGGGCTAAAAAATGCATAGCCCATTGTCCCATCAAGGAAGAGCCGCAGCGCAAGCTGTTTGGAGACCAGAGATATGTGGAGGATTGGCCTGACAAGTATAAGAAGGTACATATCCTGGAGTCCATTGGAGCCAATGCCGCCCTGTGGAACATCACAAATTACAAGGTGAGCCGGAAGGGGGGACAGATTCTTCTGGACAATGTCCCGCTGATCTTTTACCATTTCTCGGGGCTCTCCATTATCAGCCGGTACGAGTTCAATCTATGCTGGTATTATCATATACAGGATGAGAAGGTCGTCTCGCTGATCTACCATCCTTACCTTGAAAGGCTATCGGCAGCCATCGGAGGAATGCAGAAATACTTCCCCGAATTCAAATGGGGATTCTCGGATCGCAAGGCCGTGCCGAATACGCATTTCTATGTACTTGATGCGTGAGGTGGGGGAAGAGAGTCTCACTTCCAACCTCCGGAATAGTATGTTATGCTATATGCGTTACATACTAAAGCAGCAGATGAGGTGCTGCTTGTGAAAAGGTAAGGCTGTTTCATGAAGGAGAGAATTTACACTATTCCCATAACCGAGGCTTTTGAACAGGATTCGGAATGCCCCTTGTGCATATGTGAAAAGAAGCTGGAGAATGATGCCCTGGAGTATACCCTCGGTCCGTCCATGATGGAGCCGGACAGCAGGATAGAGACCAATAAAAAGGGGTTTTGCGTGCATCATTTTACAAAGCTGTACAATATGCAGCAAAGCCGTTTGGGCCTGGGGCTCATTATCGAAACCCATCTGGCTGAGCAGGAAGCCATCATAGAGAAGATATACCGTAAACACTCGGATTTGATTGAGCGTGAGAGTGAAAAAGGTATGCTGGAAACGGCTGTGGGCAGGTTGTCGGGAAAGGTGTCCGGCACCGCGAGGTTTTCGGAAGAAATGATCAGCCAGCTGGATGCTCTGGAGAAATCCTGTGCCATCTGCAGCCGGATTGGGAACAATATGGACAGGTTTGTTGGGACAATCCTTTACCTGTTCTTCAAGGAACGGGATTTCAGACGAAAGTTTGAGTCTTCAAAGGGATTCTGTCTAAAACATATGAAGGCCCTGATTCAGGGAAGCAAAAAAGAGCTGGGGCAGGGAAAACAGGCCGAGTTTCTAAAGACCCTGCTCCCCCTCCAGATTCAGCATCTGAAACGGGTGCAGGAGGAGGTCAATCATTTTACCGAAATGTTTGACTACAGGAAACAGAGCGGGGACTGGAAGAATTCCCGGGATGCCGTGCCCAGAAGCATTGAAAAGATTTGTGGTCCCTGTGATCTGCAAAGGTGATGGAAGCCGGAAAAATGCACTGGAGATGAATGGAATGAAGAAATATACTTACAAGGATCTGCTGGATATAATGACCAGGCTCAGAAGCCCGGGAGGATGTCCCTGGGATCGGGAGCAGGATCACAAGAGCCT
>LFSK01000089.1:0-4737 GCA_001512555.1 Clostridiaceae bacterium DTU059
AAAAGCGGTCAATACTGGATGTGTCAACCCCATAAGATCTATGGCTTTTTCAAGGATTATTGCGGGGGATTGGCAGAGTATGTCCGGATACCCGTCAAAAACTCGGAGATACATAAGGTTCCTAATGATATGCCACTGGAGGCTGCCCTGCTTATAGAACCCTATGCCTGTTCAAAGCATTGTGTAGACAGGGCGCAGATTCAGTGTGAGGATATTGTAGTGCTGTCAGGCGCCGGAACACTGGGCCTGGGCATGGTGACCTATGCAAAGATGCGTCACCCCAAAAAGCTCATCGTTCTGGATCTGAAAGATGAAAGGCTTGAAAAGGCAAAGGAATTTGGAGCCGATATCGTTTGGAATCCATCAAAGGTCAATGTTGTAGAGGAGATCATGAAGCTGACCGACGGGTATGGGTGTGATGTCTATATTGAAGCAACAGGCCATCCGTCATCGGTTATACAGGGAATGCAAATGATACGTAAGCTTGGAAGGTTTGTTGAGTTTTCTGTATTCTCACAGCCCACATCCCTGGATTGGTCCATTATTGGCGACCGAAAGGAACTGGATGTTCTGGGTTCCCACCTGAGCCCCTATTGCTATCCCTTTGTCATTGAGAACATTGCATCCGGTAAACTTAAGACTGACGGAGTAGTTTCCAAGACCTTCCCCATTGAAGAATGGGAAAAGGCCTTTGAATATGCCTCAGGCAAGTACGGTGATCTGAAAGTCGCCATTGTATTTTAGGATTGATTCAGAATTCCTGGTTTGCCGGTAGCTTTAACCAGTCATCTGGTAGTAACCGGTATCTGAACATACAGGCTGCCGGTGAGGCAGCCTGTTTTATGGTATTATAGAAGTAAAGCTGAAGGAGAGGAGTAGGGGAGCGGTAAAGGATATCAGGAAAAACCCATTCAAATCGTATAATTTAGGATTTATCAGCATTTTAGAACGGAGGTCCGCATGTATAGAGCAATAATTGTTGATGATGAGGAACTGGTATGCAAAGGTCTGAGAAAATATTTTGACTGGAGCAAATACAATATCCAGATACTTTCTGATTTTCCGGATGGGCAGAAAGCGTACCAGTTTGTGCAGGAAAACCCAATAGACCTCCTGGTAACTGATGTACGCATGCCCCATATGGATGGCATAACACTGGCAGGTCATGTCAAGGAGCTTTATCCCGATGCAAAGATAATCTTTGTAAGCGGATATGATGATGTTGCCTATCTTAAGAATGCCCTGAAAGTGGATGCTATAGACTATATTCTTAAATCCATTGATCTTAATGAACTGGAGGAAACGGTCAGCCGTGTTGTTAAGATCATGGATGCTGAAAACGCGCGGAAAAAAGAACTGGCCGAGATGGAAGAACTGCTGAACCAGAGTTTTCCTCTTTTGCAGGAAAGGCTGCTCTTGACGCTTATCAGAGACGATATCGAAGATCTTGGGAACATCAGGGAGCACATAGAGTTTCTGAATATACCCCTTGATGATGACAGCAGATACTGTGTGCTGGTACTTCAGCTTCAGCGTTATTACAGCACATTCAGCGGCATGACAGAGCGGGAGCGGCAGCTTTTATCGCTGAAAATCCAGGATGAATGCAGAAGAATAGGCAAGGAGTACGGAGAGACCATCTGCTTTAGGAGCAGGGTGGGGGAATATGTGATGATCATTTCTCTTGAGGAGGATGAGTACGAAGAAAAACTCCTTCAGATTTCTGAAAAGATCCAGACCCATATGAAGGAATACATGGACAGGCTGGTCTATATAGGCATCAGCAATATGTTCACGGGCTTGAAGAATATAAAAACCGCTTATGAAAACGCTGCGAACGCCATAAGCAAGCGTTATCTGCTTGATGATAAGCTCCAGATATCCATCGATAAATATGTAACCGATTCGGAAATGAAGGACTACAGGGAAAAAGCCAGAAAAAATCTGCTGGAATGCCTGAGTCAGGGCAATACTGAAAAGGTTACCGATGTTTTGAACGACTTGTTCAGCAGAATCAGCCAGGAATTCGATCAAAACGAGCAGCAGAATCTGATGATTTATCTGTTGCTTCTTCCCACACGAATCATTAACGATCTGAAGATAAAGACCGAGAATGTCTATTCCGACCAGCGTGCCATCATGGAACAGTTTTTGTGTTGTAAGGACTTTCATGAGCAATGTGTCTTGATACAGAGCCTTTATACCCAGGTAGCCACAATGATGCAAAGCCTGAGTAAAACTCATTCCCATGCCATTGTTGATCAGGTGCGAAGGAAAATTGAAGAGCGCTACAAGGAACAGATCTCCATCAGTACATTGGCTGAGGAGGTTTACCTGACACCAACATACCTGTGTGTTTTGTTTAAGCAGACTACGGGCTCGACCATAAACGAATATCTGACAATGACACGTCTGGAAAAAGCAAAGCAGCTTTTGGCCGATTCAAATATCAAACTGTACGACGTCTGTTATGAGGTTGGATATTTGTCACCAAGCTACTTCTCCCGCTTATTCAAGAAGTATGTGGGTATTTCCCCGAGCGAATACAGGAATATGACCCTCTCTTCCAAAGAATAGGCTTGCAGGACTCACAGGAAAGGATAAATTATGCCGCAAACCAAATTGCCCAGAATAACAAGGATTTTAATGTCTATTAGCAAAATGCGCTTGTCCAAACGAGCAATAATTCTGTTCGTAATAAGCGTGCTTATTCCTATAGTATTGATTTTGCGGCTTTATGCCGGTTACTCGGCAAATATCGTGAAAACTGAAGTGTCTAATAATATGCAGTTGGCAGTCAGCCAGCTCAAGAACAACATTGATTATCGCTTTGAGCAGATTACTGACAGTGCACTTGCCATCCTCAGTACGGCCTACCCCTACATTTCCAGCGGCAGCACCGACCTGCAGGAACAGATGAACGAATTTGGAGAACTCAAACTTCTTGTGGCAGCCTTCGAGGGCAAGCATATGATCAGCAAGGTGCGCCTGTTCGTACCTGATGACAAGATTTATGCCAACCAGCGTGATAATTTCTACTCGCTGCTGGATCTTCATGAGTTCCAGGATCCTGATAATACCTTCGAACGGGGGGTTGTCTGGCTGGAAACCCATGGATCGCGGATTTATGAAGAGAAAGGCCTTACCAATGTCATATCCTGCCGTACCACTATATCCAGCAGAACCAATTACGATGAAATTGCCAGCGTACTTCAGCTGGATATAGAAGAGAGCAGATTGAGTAAAATATTCACCGTGGGTATAAACTCCCATGAAGAAATATATCTGGTGAACTCTGAGGGAGTGATCCTATCCCATCCCAACACCAATCTTGTTGGTAAGAGAGGGCTTACAGACCAAGAACTTAATACAGTGTTGGAGATGAGCCCATCACAAGAGACCGGCAGTCTGATAACCGGAGAGTACCTTTTGGCATTCTCAAAATTGGATGCTGTGGAATGGTTTCTTGTAATGCGGTTGCCTGTCTCAATTATTTACGGCACCAACACGTTTTTCTTTAATTTTTCTCAGGCGATTCTGATACTGGCGCTGCTACTTGTTATTGCGGTTGCTTTGATTCTGGTCTATTCCTTTGTTATTGAGAAAACAGTAAGAAGGATCAATAAAGCCATCAACGAAATTAATGCCAATGGTATCCAAAAAACAGGCGACCTCACAGCCAAAGACATCAGGCAAAAAGATCCGCTGGCGGTTTTAGAGAGCAATGCCAACAAGTTGGTTGTTACGATAAAATCGCTTTTGGAGCAATCCTATCAGGCGGAACTCAAGGCCAGGGATTATCATCTGAAAGCTCTTCAGGCGCAGATCAATCCCCATTTCCTCTATAACACACTGGATGCAATCAAATGGATGGTCCTCGAGGGTGTGACTGAGGATAGCGTATGGATGCTCAATGCCTTTTCTAAATATTTCAGGCTGAGCCTGAGCAAGGGCAGGGATGTGGTGAAGCTTAGTGAGGAAATGGAACTTGTCCGTGCCTATCTTGGCATTATGCAAAAAAGGTTTAAGGGAAGATTCGAGGCACGTTTTGATATTGATCCGGATGTAGAAGATTGCCTGATTCCAAAGCTATTGATCCAGCCCTTGGTTGAAAACGCCCTTCAACATGGGATCATGCATAGTGAAAGCGGCCGCGGATGTGTGGAACTAATAGCCAAGCAGAAAAATGGACGGCTGGAGATCACTGTAAAGGATAATGGAATTGGAATGACACAGGAACAGGTTAAATCCATAATCAGCAATATAGGTAACAGCAGAACAGAAGGCTACGGTCTGTCCAATGTGGATGAAAGGCTCAAGCTGTTTGGCGGTGATGATTGCGGTTTAACAATTTCCTCCGAACTTAACAAGGGAACCGCCGTCAAATTGTCCTTACCTTTGAAATAGTCGTTTCCCGCCTGTGTGACAAAAGGCACGGTTATTTCATCGTATAAACCCATCTTCTAGCTCTAACCTTAACATGAGCGGAAAAATCCCCAGGCAGAGTTAATTTCTACTGCCCTGACGGGCATGTTCTTAAAGCCCGGATCCATATGTACCCGGATGGACGGATGGCTGGTTATGGTCATATTACACCAATTACCAACAAGTTTGGACAGACTGTTTAGTTGAATTTACAGAAACACAGTTCAAATATGCCATTAATCCCTGAATTTGCCTCGATATTTGTCAAAGACAACAGATTAGGACAAGGAATGTGAAAATCGGATTATTCAA